>NZ_CP184883.1:2400000-2707174 GCF_049266655.1 Brachybacterium sp. UNK5269 | reverse complement strand
GATGATCGACCGCACCCCGGCCCTCGTCGAGCGGCTGTTCACGCCCGCCGAGCGCGGACTCTCCGACGCCTCGCGGGCCGCCCGGGTGGCGGCCAAGGAGGCGGTGGGCAAGGCCCTGGGCGCCCCCGGGGACTTCTCCTGGCAGGACGTCACCGTCGAGCGCACCACGCAGCGCCGCCCCTACCTGCGCCTGCGCGGCGCCACGCTGCGGGCCGCCGAGCGGCAGAACGTGGCGGACCTGCACCTGTCCCTCTCGCACGACGGCAACATCGCCACCGCGATCGTGGTCGCCGAGCGGGCCGCCCCGGCCGCCGGCGGGTCGCAGGTCGGCGGGCCGACCGCCGCCTGCACCGCCGCGGCCGGCTCCCACGACCCCCACGACGGAGGCCGACCATGATCCGCGGCGACACCGCCCAGGCGATCCGGGACGCCGAGGCGCCCCTGCTCAGGGCCGGGGAGCCGCTGATGCGGCGCGCCGCCCGGGCCCTCGCCGACCATGTCGCGCAGCGCCTGCGCCAGGCCGGCGCCGCAGCGCCCGCTCCCGGCGCGCGGGTGCTGGTGCTGGCCGGACCGGGCTCCAACGGCGGCGACGGGCTGCACGCCGCCGCGATGCTGCGCGGCGAGGGCATCGCCGCCGACGCGATCGCCACCGCCGAGCGCCTCCACGAGGAGGGCGCCGCCGCGCTGCGCGAGGCCGGCGGCACCGTCCACCGGCTCACCGAGCTCGAACCGGAGCAGCTCTCCCGCCTGCTGGGCGACGCCGAGCTGGTGCTCGACGCGATCCTCGGCATCGGCGGCCGCCCCCAGGTCCCCGCCGACCTCCACCCGCTGCTGGCGGCGGTGCGCGCGAGCGCGGCGGCGGTGATCGCGGTGGATCTGCCCAGCTTCATCGACGCCACCACCGGCGAGGCCGCCCCCGAGGCGCTGGCGGCGGAGGCCACCGTCTCCTTCGGCGCCCACTGCGCCGGGCTGCTGCTGCCCGGCGGCGCCGAGCGCGCCGGCCGGCTCCATCTGGTCGATCTGGGCACGGGCCCGAACCTGCCCGCGCAGCCCGCCGTGCTCCGCCTCGAGGACGCCGACGTCCGCGACCGGTTCCCGCATCCGGGACGCGATGCCACCAAGTACAGCCGCGGCGTGGTGGCGCTGGCCGCCGGCAGCGAGCAGTACCCCGGTGCGGCAGTGCTCGCCGTCTCCGGGGCCGCCCGGGCCGGCGCCGGGATGGTCCGCTGCCTCGCCCCGCAGAGCGTGCTGGACCTGGTGCTGCGCGCCCGACCGGAGGTGCTCGGCCACCCCTTCCCCCCGGCCGGCGAGGCACCCGCTGCGGACCTGCTGGCCGCGCTCGGCCGCACCGACGCCCTGGTGGTGGGGCCCGGCCTGCCGGGAGAGGACCCGCGGGTCCGGGCCGGCGCCGAGCTGCTGCGCGCCGGGGGAGAGGGCCTGCAGCGCGGCGTCATCGACGCGGGCGGGCTCACGGCCCTCGCTGCCGGGCACCGCTTCGGGCCGGACGTGGTCCTCACCCCGCACCGCGGGGAGGCGGAGCGGCTCGCCGACCGCCTCGACCTCGACCCCGGCCTGCCGGGCCCGCAGCTGGCCCGAGCCCTCGCCGCCGCGACCGGGGCCACCGTGCTGCTCAAGGGCGCCGTCACCCTGATCGCCCCGGGGGACGGCGGTCCCCTGCGCGCCCAGGACGACGCCACCGCGCAGCTCGCCACCGCCGGCACCGGGGACGTGCTCGCCGGGGTGCTGGGCACCCTGCTCGCGGCGGGCCTGCCGGGCCCCGACGCCGCTGCCCTCGCCGCGATCCTGCACGGCCGCGCCGGCCGCCTCGCCTCCCGCGGCGGCCTGGTGCCCCTGGTCGCCCTGGACGTCGCGGGCCACCTCCCGGACGCCCTGGGGACTATCCTGGCGGGCGCCCCGCTGTGAGCGAAGGAGTCCGATGACCATCCCGATCCCCGCCGAGGACCCTCGGCACGTGCCCAACCGGGCCGTGATCGACCCCTCGGCGATCGCGCAGAACACGCGATCGATGGGGACCCTGCTCGGGGACCAGACCGCCCTGATGGCCGTGGTGAAGGCCGACGGGTACGGGCACGGGATGCTCACCGCGGCCCGCGCCGCCATCGAGGGCGGCGCGACCTGGCTGGGCGTCGCCCATCCCGCCAGCGCCCTGGCCCTGGCCCGCATCGGCCTCGACGCCCAGATCCTGACCTGGCTCTACGAGCCGCACACCATGCGCGAGGTGCTGCCCGAGGTGCTCTCCTCGGGGATCGACGTGTCGGTCGGCTCCCTGGAGATGCTGGCGATGGTCGCCGAGGCCGCCCGCCAGGCCGACCGGCGCGCCCGCGTGCACCTGAAGATCGACACCGGCATGGGACGCAACGGGGTGCTGCCCTGGCAGATCCGCGAGCTGGGCGCGGCGATGCGCGAGGACGACTTCATCGAGGTCACCGCTGCCTGGACCCACCTCACCAGCGCCGACGACCCGGCCGATCCCGCCACCGATCAGCAGGTCGAGCTGTTCGACTCCGCCTGCGCCGCGCTCGAGGACGAGGTGGGCCCCATCCCGCTGCAGCACCTGGCGAACTCCGCGGCCACCCTCACCCGCCCCGACCTGCACCGCGACATCGTGCGCCTCGGCATCGCCCTGTACGGCTACCCGCCGGTGACCACCGACGTGCCGCTGCGACCGGCGCTCACCTTGACCAGCCGACTGGCGATGGTCAAGGAGGTCCCCGAGGGGCACAGCATCGGCTACGGCCGGATCCGCCGCACCGATCGCCGCACCCACCTCGGGCTGGTGCCGATCGGCTACGCCGACGGTCTCCACCGCGCCGCCAGCGACCGCTGCGAGGTGCTGGTGCGCACCGGCTCGGGGGACCGCCGCGTCCCGCAGGTGGGACGCATCAGCATGGACCAGATCGTGGTCGACCTCGGCCCGGACACCGACGCCCGCGCCGGCGACCAGGTCTTCGTCTTCGGCGACGCGGGCGGCGACCCGAACGCCCCGGCCGCACCGACCGCCGACGACTGGGCGCAGGCGGCCGGCACCATCCCCTACGAGGTGCTCACCTCGGTCTCGGGACGCGTCACCCGGGAGGTCCGCTCATGAGCGCGGTGCAGGTGCGCACCCGCGACGCCGACGGCACCCGCGCGGTGGCGACCGCCCTGGCCACCGTGCTGCGCGCCGGGGACCTGCTGGTGCTGGACGGACCCCTCGGCGCCGGCAAGACCACCTTCACCCAGGGCCTCGGCGCCGGGCTCGGGGTGCGCGGCCCCGTCGCCTCCCCGACCTTCGTCATCGAACGGGTCCACCCCAGCCTCGCCGACGGGCCCGACCTGGTGCACGTGGACGCCTACCGGCTCGGCGGGGGAGGGGACATCGAGGACCTCGACCTGGAGGCCGACCTGGACCGGGCCGTCACCGTGGTCGAATGGGGACGCGACCGCGTCGAGCACCTCAGCGACTCGACCCTGCTGGTCGAGCTCGAGCGGCCCGACCGGGTCGAGGACCCCCAGGACCCCGACGAGCCCCGCACCCTGCGCCTGACCCCGAGCGGCCCCCGCTGGGACGAGCAGGCGATCACGCAGCTCGAGGCCGCGCTCGCCGCGATCACCGGAGCGGACGGCACCGCCGCGCCGGCGCCGTCCGCGCCGGAGAGCACCGTCCCATCGACCGAGGCCGACCCGTCCCACCCGGTCGCGCCGCCGACCACCGCACCGACCGAGGGAGGCCGCTGATGCTGCTGGGGATCGACACCTCCGGGGCGGTGAGCGTGGCCGTCGCCCGCGGCGAGCTGACCGGGCCCGCGCCCGAGGTGCTGCAGGTCCGCTCCGATGCGCGCTCCCGCCACCACGACGAGGTGCTGCTGGCGCTGATCGACGAGACGCTGAGCGCGGCGGGCGCCCGGCGCACCGACCTGACCGGCGTCGTCGTCGGCCGCGGACCGGGCCCCTTCACCGGGCTGCGGGTGGGCCTGGTCTCCGCCCGCGCCATCGCCGCGGTGCTCGGGGTGCCGCTGCACGGACTGAGCTCGCTCGATGCACTGGCCCACCAGGCGCTCGCCGAGCTCGCCGCATCCCGCACCGACCCGGTCACCGTGGGCGTCGCCCTCGACGCCCGCCGCCGCGAGGTCTACCACGCCCGCTACCGCCGCGAGGAGGACGGCACGGTGCGCCGCGTCTCCGCGCCCGCCGTCGGCGCCCCGGCGGACGTCGCCGCCGAGCTGACCGCCTGCGACCTGCTGGTCGGCTCCGGCACCGTGCTCTACCCCGAGCTGCTGCCCGCGAGCGCCGACCTCGTCCATGCCGACGCCGGTCACCTGCTGCTGGCGGCCGCGGCGCTGAGCGCGCGCGGGGAGGACCTCACCAGCACCGAGCCGATGTACCTGCGGGCGCCGGACGCCGCCAAGCCCACCGCGCGCAAGAGCGCCCTGGGACGCTGAGATGGAGGCGGCCGACGGTCCCGGCGCCGGCCCGGACTGGGCGCTGCGCCCGGCGACCCTGGAGGACGTCGAGGAGATCGCCTTCGCCGAGCTCGAGCTGTTCCCCGACGAGGCCTGGACCGTCTTCCAGCTGGCCGCGGAGATCGAGCACCCCGACCGCCGCTACGTGGTCGCCGCGCAGGGCGCCGACGCCGCCGGCGCGCTGATCGGGTACGCCGGGATCATGCTCGCCGGCGAGATCGCCGACGTGCACACGATCGGCACCCGCCTCGAGCACCGCGGCATCGGCCGGGCCCTGCTGGCCTGGTGCGAGGAGCAGGCCCGCGCGGGCGGCGCCGAGCGGCTCCTGCTCGAGGTACGCGAGGACAACGACCGCGCCCGGGCCTTCTACGCCGCCGCCGGATACCGGGAGATCGCCCGCCGCCGCGGCTACTACCGGATCCGGGGCCGCAGCATCGACGCCCTGGTGATGGAGCGCTCCCTGCGGTGACGGCCCGGCGGGCGCCGGCCGCCCCCGCGCGCCGCGACCGGCCCGCCGGCTGCGACCGGCCCGCCGACCGCGACCGGCCCGCCGGCTGCGACCGGCCCGTCGGACCGCGGCTCAGACGTGGTCGCGGACCTTCTGGAACACGTCCGGGTAGTGCGCATCCAGCCGCACCGACGCGATCCGCAGCCCCACCAGGAACACGATCGCCCCGGCGAGCACGGCGAGCAGCCCGGCCACCAGCATCAGCGGGACGCTGCCCACCACGATCCCCCAGATGCCCACCCCGATCGCGGGCAGCAGCGGGACGAACACCGAGACCATCGAGATGGTCATCGAGAGCATCGCGTTGGTGCTCGAGGCGGACTTGTCCTTCATCGGGTTGGTGCCCGGGGGCGAGCTCGGATAGGGCAGCAGCACGCCCACCACCATCGAGGTGCCCCAGCCGCTGAGCATCGCCCCCAGCGAGCCCAGCACGGTCAGCGGCAGCAGCTCGGGCATGCCGTAGAGCACCGGCAGCGCGGCGGTCGCCACGATCACCCCCGGCACCATCAGCACCGCCATGGCGGCGATGCGGCCCAGCAGATTGGCGCGGGCCGGGAGGCCGGCCACGATGTTGACCCACCCCGACGGGCCGTCGAAGCCGATCTCGTTGGCCAGGCTGATCGAACTCATCCCGCACATCAGCACCGTCACCGCGAGCATCGCCGTGCGGGACTCCGGCAGCACCAGGCCCATGGCCACGAAGAAGACGATGATCACGGGGTAGATGCCGAGGGCCGCGAGGTAGCGGGTGTCGCGGCGCCAGTACCGCAGCGACCGGCCCATCACGGCGCCGAAGGGGCCGGGGGTGACGTAGCGCGGCACCAGCGGCGAGACCTTCGCACTGCCCGAGGAGGCGTCCCCGGCCAGGGCCGAGGTCAGCGCGCGGTCGATCGAGCGCCGCCACCACCTCCAGACCACCACGATGCTCACCGCCCCGATCACCACGCGCGCCACGGCCGCGAGCGGGCGGGACTCCGCGAGGTCCATCGGCACCGCGAAGAGGGCGCCGAGCGGGGTCCAGGCGAGGGCGTCGACGATGCGCGGCGCCCAGGCGAGCACCAGCTCGAGATCCAGCTCGGGCAGGCGCTGCATCGCCAGCGAGACGGCGTAGATGCCGATGAACAGGGCCAGGAAGCCGAAGATGCCGCCGACCTCGCGGCGGCTGCGCGAGGAGGAGCGGCTCGCGGAGTGGGCGAACCAGGCCCGCGGCAGCAGCAGGCACAGGGCGAAGCCGGCCAGATTGGCGGGGATCAGCGCGATCGCGGCCAGCGCGATCCAGACCGCGCCCTGGCCGTACAGCACCAGCCACAGCAGCTCGAAGGCGGTGGCGACCAGGACCGCCACCAGGGTGAACAGGCTCGGCAGGCTCAGCGCCGCCGCAGCGAACATGCCCGGCTGGAGGTCCTTGGCGGGGCGGGGGAACAGGGCGAAGGCCCGCGGGTCCAGGGTGTCGTCGAGCCCGAAGGCGAACACCGGGATCAGGAACCACAGCAGCACGGTCAGCGCGCCGAGGGCGCGGACGATCAGCGGGAAGGTCCCGCCCTCACCCGCCCACAGGGTCGTGCCCAGCGAGAGCATCACCAGGCCCACCAGGCCGCCGACGGCGTAGAGGCCGCCGATGATCGTCCCGATCAGCTTGCCGACGTTCTTGCGGTAGGACCGCTTCCACAGCGTCCACTTGAGCTTCAGCTGCAGCCGGATCAGGGCCCGCTGCGAGATCTCGCCGTGGTGGACGTCGGCGGCCGCAGCGGTCGCGGCGTGCTCGGTGCTCAGGACTCCAACCACGACAGGCTCCCCTCTGCGATGTCGCCGCCGCCGACCAGGTCGATGAAGGTCTGCACCAGGCTGCCGCCCTGGCGGACCTCGTCGAGCGTGCCGTCGGCCAGCAGCTCGCCCTGGGCGATGATCGCGACATGGCTGCACAGCCCCTCGACCAGCTCCATGACATGGCTGGACAGCACCACGGTGCCGCCGCCGCCCACGTAGGCGGTGAGGATCTTCCGGATCACCTGCGCCGAGACCGGGTCCACGGCCTCGAGCGGCTCGTCCAGCACCAGCAGGTCGGGGGCGTGGAGGAGGGCGCTGGCGAGCAGGATCTTCTTGGTCATGCCGGCGGAGTAGTCCACCACCAGCTTGCCGTCCTCGTCGCCGAGGGCCAGCGCCGACAGCAGCGAGTCCGTGCGCTGCTCGACCACGGCGGGCTCCATGCCGCGCACCAGGCCCACATAGGTCAGCAGCTCCCGGCCGGTGAGGCGGTCGAAGGTGCGCAGACCGTCGGCGAGCACCCCCAGTCGGGCCTTGCCCTGCTGCGGCTCGACCCACATGTCATGTCCGAGCACGTAGGCGGTGCCGGCGCTGGGGCGCAGCAGTCCGGTGGCCATCGACAGCGCGGTGGTCTTGCCCGCGCCGTTGGGGCCGACGATCCCGTAGAAGGAGCCGCGCGGGACGTCCAGTGAGATCCCGTGGACGACCTCCGTCTTCCCGAAGGACTTCCGCAGCCCGCGCAGCGACAGCGCGGTCGCGGTGGGCACCGCTGCCTGCGCGGTCACCGGCGCGGCCGGGCCCTCGGCCACCGCTGGAGGGGGAGCGGGCGCCGTGGGCGACGCGTCCGGGGACGCGGGGGGCGGGACGGGCGTCGGCGAGGAGGTGTGCATGCGATCACGCTAGTCCGCGAGGGCCGCTGCGACCTCCCGTCCCTCGGAGGTGCCGGCATCGACCTTCGTCGACGGCGGGCCGCGCCGCAGGGAGCGGCCGACGCCGCGACTAGGATGCCCGTGAGCCACCGTGGCTCGTACGGAAGGAGCCCCATGTCGAAGCTGCGCCCCACCCCGCGGGCCCCCGGCCTCGCTCCCGAGGTCGAGGAGATCCCGCTCGGGATCCGACGGGCGGCCGCCTGGTCGTGGCGGCTGATCGTCGTCGTCGCGGGCTCGGCACTGCTCATGTGGGGTCTGCTGCAGATCACGAACATCGTGATCCCGGTGCTGATCGCCATCCTGATCGCCGCGCTGCTGAACCCGATGGTCAAGATCCTGACCCGGTACACCTTCCTGGGACGGGCCGCCGCCAGCGGCATCGCGCTGCTGGGGCTCCTGCTGGTCATCTCCGGCATGTTCACGCTGGCCGGGCGGCAGCTGCTCACGCAGTTCTCCGACATCCAGGACAAGGCCGTCAGCGGCTTCCAGTCGCTGATGGACTGGGCCACCACGACCTTCCAGATCGAAACGCCGATGGTCGAGGCAGCGGTCGACGAGGGGCTCGAGCAGCTCCAGCAGTACTCCGGGCAGCTGGTCAGCGGAGCGTTGAGCACCGCGGCCGTGCTCGGCAACCTCGTCACCGGCATCGTCGTGTGCCTGTTCACGCTGTTCTTCCTGCTCTCCGGCGGGGCGGGCATCTGGCGCTGGACCGTCGGCCTGCTCCCGCCGGCCGCCCGGGTGCCCACCCATGAGGCGTTCCGGCGCGGCTGGAAGGCGCTGTCGGCGTACATCCGCACCCAGATCCTGGTGGCGGCGGTCGACGCGTCCGGCATCGCGATCGGCATGGTGGCCCTGGGGCTGGGCTCCTACGCGGTGCCGATCTGGCTGCTCGTGTTCCTGTTCTCGTTCATCCCGCTGGTCGGCGCGATCGCCTCGGGCGCGATCGCGGTGCTGATCGTGCTGGTGCTCAACGGCTGGATCGGGGCGCTGATCATGCTGGCCATCGTGCTGGCCGTCCAGCAGCTCGAGGGCAATGTGCTCCAGCCGTTCCTGATGGGCAAGGCCGTCGAGCTGCACCCGCTGGCCGTGTTCCTCGGCGTCGCCGCGGGTGCCGTCCTCGCCGGGATCCCCGGGGCGCTGTTCGCGATCCCGCTGATCGCGTTCGTGAACGCGACGCTGCTGTACATCGTCGGTCGTGATCCGGCCCCCGACCTCGGGGAGGACCGCGCCAGCCACGAGTTCTTCGCCGCGCTCGGCCAGGAGACCCCGGCCATCGCGGACCGCACGGCCGGCTCCTCGAGCCTCGACCGGACCCCGCTCTCGCGGCTGGCCGCGCTGCGCCCCTCGGCCCAGCGCTCCGCCGCTCCCACGGCCGGGAGCTCCGCCGCCCCCACGGCTCCGGCGGACGATCGCAGCCCTGCGGCGCCGGAGGCCGACGCCCCGGCGGGCGAGCAGGCCCGCCGCGACGAGGACTGAGCAGCCGCCCGCCGCTCGCGAGCACCCACGACGAAGGCCCCCGCCCGGCAGCAGCCGGTGGCGGGGGCCTTCGTCTCAGTGGTCCTGGTGGCGTCGATCAGGCGGTGATGCCGCTCGTGATCTCCGGCCGCTCGCGAGCCGCGAGCTCAGGCGGAGTACGGCTTCGCGCTGAGGATCTCGATCGGGAAGGACTTCCCGTTGGGCGCCGTGTACTGGACGGTGTCGCCGACCTTGTAGCCGTGGATCGAGCTGCCCAGCGGCGACTGGGTCGAGTAGACCTCGAGGTCGTCGTCGCCGTCGGCGATCTCGCGGTTGCCCAGCAGGAACGTGCGCTCCTTGCCGGCCATGGAGATGCCCACGACCATGCCGGGCTCGACCACGCCGTCATCCTTGGGGGCCTCGCCGACCACGGCGTTCTTCAGCAGGCGCTGGAGGTCCGCGATGCGCGCCTCCATCTTGCCCTGCTCCTCACGGGCCGCGTGGTACCCGCCGTTCTCCTTGAGGTCACCCTCGTCACGAGCAGCGGCGATGCGCTCGGTGATCTCGGACCGGCCGGGGCCTTCGAGCTCCGCGAGCTCCTTGGCGAGGCGGTCGTACGCGTCCTGGGTGAGCCAGGCGCCATTCGGCTGGCTGCTCATGGGTTCACTCCTGTCGTCTTGGGTACTACGCGTCCGGGCGCATCGTAAAGGCCCCCATAACGCGAAGCACGGGGCACATGTCCTCATGCGCCCCGTGTGCGGGTGATGATGACCGGCACTTCACCGGTTCCGCGCTACTTTACACCGCACCCCGCACCACTCCTGTGCGATCGTCCAGATTTCGCGCAGCGAGTAATCGAGGGGGCGCAGGGCTGCCCGGCGGGCGGATCAGCGGGCCGAGCAGCGGATGATCTCGGCCGAGACCGCCGGGCCCTGGGTGGAGATCTCCACGTGGTGCGTGCTCTGGCGATCGTCCTGGGCGGGGATGATCGCCTCGACGAAGCCCACCTGCGCCCTGCCCTCGTTCAGGGCCTGGACCTGGCAGCTGGCCTCGGTGCCCGGGTCCATGGTGACCACGAAGTCGACGCCGATGACGTCGTCGGCCAGATGCTCGTAGGAGAGCACGTCCGAGCGGACCGGGGTGGAGGCGGCCTGGATGCCGACGTAGGCGACCACGGCCAGGAACACGGCGGCGGCCAGGCCCAGCAGGATCCGTGCGGTGCGGGTCCCGACCAGCGGTCCCCCGTAGCGGTCCGCGCGTCGATCCGTGGCGTCGTTCATGGCCACAGTCTCCCAGACCAGGCCCGGAGGGTTCCCGACCGGCCGGGCCGGGCTCGCGAGGCGCCGGTCACGCCGTCCCGTCCGCCCTGCGGATCCCCGGCCCGCGGCCCAGTCCCGTCCGAGGGCGGTGGCGTAGGATCTGGCGCTGGTGCGCGGTCCGTCGGCCGCCTGCGAGCGGCGCGTCCGCTCCACCGGCCCGCGGGGGCCCCCTCCCCGTCCCGCCGTCTCCGAGGAGTCCCGTGTCCGTCCAGCTGCCCGCCCCCGATGAGCTCCTGCGGATGATCGCCGTCCACGCGCACCCGGACGACGAATCCTCCAAGGGCGCCGGATCGACCGCGCGCTACGCCCGCGAGGGCGTAGAGGTCACGGTCATCACCTGCACCGGCGGGGAGCGCGGCGACGTGCTGAACCCGCGCCTGCAGGGCGACCCCAGCATCACCCCGGAGGTGCTGCCGGAGATCCGCCGCGAGGAGATGAAGCGGGCCCAGGAGATCCTCGGGGTGCACCACGAATGGCTGGGCTTCGTCGACTCCGGACTGCCCGAGGGCGACCCGCTGCCGCCGCTGCCGGCCGGCAGCTTCGCGACGATCCCGGCCGAGGAGGCCGCCCGCCCGCTGGTCGAGGCGGTGCGCCGGCTGCGCCCGCACGTGATGACCACGTACGACGAGAACGGCGGCTACCCGCACCCCGATCACATCCAGGTCAACCGGATCAGCCTCGCGGCCTTCGACCTCGCCGCCGACCCCGACTTCGCCCCCGTGCTGGGGGAGCCGTGGGAGATCGCCAAGCTCTACTACATCAACGGCTTCCACCGGCAGCGGTTCGCGGCGGTCAGCCGCCACCTGCGCGCCGAGGGCACGCCCAACGAGGAGCTCGAGCAGATGCTGCAGCGCTACGACGAGAGCCATGACCGGCTCCTGACCACCCGCATCGACGTGCGCGACTACCTCGCGGTGCGCGATGACGCGCTGCGGGCGCACGCCACCCAGGTCGACCCCGAGGGTCCCTTCTTCCGCATCCCGCACACGGCCGAGACCGCCGCCTGGGGCACCGAGGACTACGAGCTGCACATCTCCCGGATCGGGGTGAAGCTGCCCGAGACGGACCTGTTCGCCGGGCTGCGCCACGAGCACGTCGGGGCCCGCCCGTGAGCGCCGCGGACCTCGCCCTGCTGCTCGGGGACCTCGTCGCTGCGCCGTCCCCCTCGGACGGCGGGGAGCTGAACTCCGTGACCGTCTCCCCGGGGCTGCCCGGCTTCTTCGCGACCTTCGTGCTCGCCGCCGCGGTGGTGCTGCTGCTGGTCGACATGAGCCGCCGCACCCGCCGGGTGCAGGCCCAGGCCCGGGTGCGCGAGCGCATGGAGGCCGAGGAGCAGACCCGCCGGGACAGCGCCACGACCGATGGGGCCGAGGCGGTCGAGGGCGGCGCGCCCGGTGCGGACGGTCCGGCGGACGGGGAGCCGACCGACGGGACGGACGGCGACCCGCGACCCGCTGCGGACCCCGAGGGGCCGACGCCGGACGACCGGCGCTGACCGCCCGGCGCTGACCCTGCCGCGCCCGGCGGGATCAGATCGCGGCGACCGCGACCGCCGCGAAGTGGCAGCCGAAACCGATCAGGGTGCCGGCGTGGAACAGCTCATGGAACCCGAACCAGGCCGGTGAGGGGTTCGGCTTCTTCAGCGCGTACATGACCGCCCCGGCCGTGTAGGCCAGGCCCCCGGCGACCAGCAGCCAGACCACGGCCCAGCCGCCGCCGACCTGCAGGCTCGGCATGTAGAAGACGGCCACCCAGCCCAGCGCGATGTAGGCGGGCACGTAGATCCAGCGCGGGGCGCCGGTCCAGAACAGCCGGAAGCACACCCCGACCAGGGCGCCGCCCCAGGCGATGGCGAGCAGGGTCACGGCCTGGCGCGGCGGCAGCAGCGCCACCGCGATCGGCGTGTACGTGCCGGCGATGATCACGAAGATGTTGGCGTGGTCGACGCGGCGCAGCATGAGCGCCTGCTTCGGGGTCCAGGTCCCGCGGTGGTAGACGGCGCTGACGCCGAACAGCAGCGCCGCGGTGAGCACGAAGACGGCGCAGGCGAGACGGATCGCCAGGCTCTCGCCGACCGCGATCAGCAGCGCACCGGCCATCAGCACGGTGGGGAACGCGACCAGGTGCAGCATGCCGCGCAGGCGCGGCTTGGGCAGCTCCAGCCCGAGCCGGGTGGCGCGCTGGGCCATCGCGCGGGTGAGGGTGCGCGGCGCGAAGGGGAAGTCCTTCGCCGTGGGGAGGTCCGCATCGGCGGTCGCATCGGTGCCGCCGCTCTCGGCGACCGCGTCGGCGACCTCTCGGGGGGCGGCGTCCTCGAGCACGGCGGCCGGGTCATGGCCGCGGTCGCGGCGGTCCGCGCCGCGGGAGGGATCGGAGGTGCGGGTGCTGCTGGAGTGGCTCGGGGAGTCCTCGCGGCGAAGGCCGGTGTTCATGAGGACACCGTAACGCGGTGACCGGCTGTGCCCATCCGGTGAGGATTCGGCGGACGGGCGGGCAGCGCTCCGGCCGTCGTCGATAATGGGGAGCGACGATCGGTGCCAGGGGAGGGAGGCTGCAATGAGGGACCATGGCCTCCTGTACCGCGTGTACGAGCGTCGCCTCACCAAGGAGCTGGAGGCCTTCGACCTCCCCCAGCACCTGGGCGTGATCGTCGACGGCAACCGACGCTGGGCGAAGGCGGCCGGGGAGAGCACCGAGCACGGCCACCGCGTCGGCGCCGCGAAGATCGTCGAGTTCCTCTCCTGGTGCGAGGACCTGGAGATCCCCCTGGTCACGGTCTGGATGCTGTCGACCGACAACCTGCGCCGGCCGCCCGAGGAGCTCGTCGCCCTCTACGAGATCATCGCCGCGACGATCGAGCGGATCCTCGAGGCCGGCTACTGCGTCCGGCTGACCGGCAACGCCGACGCCCTGCCCGCGGAGATCCGGGCCGGGATCGCCCGGGCCCAGGAGCAGGCCACCCCGGAGGCCCGGCTGACGGTCAACGTCGCCATCGGCTACGGCGGCCGCGAGGAGATCGTCGACGCGGTGCGCGAGCTGGTGCGGGAGCACGCCGCGCAGGGCGCGGACGCCGAGCAGATCGCCTCCGCCATCAGCGTCGGCTCGATCGCCGAGCACCTCTACACCCGGGGCCAGCCCGACCCCGACCTGATCATCCGCACCTCCGGCGAGCAGCGCCTCTCGGGCTTCCTGCTGTGGCAGTCGGTGCACTCCGAGTACTGGTTCTGCGAGACCTACTGGCCCGGGTTCCGCCGGGTCGACCTGCTGCGGGCGCTGCGCGACTTCTGCCGACGCGAGCGCCGCTTCGGCGCCTGAGCGCTTAAACCTCGCGGCGTCCGACGGCGGCGGGAGTTCGACGGCTGCAGCGGGTGTCCGACGGCGGGTGTCGGGCGGCGGCGCGGCGTCCGCTATGTGCTGATTCGCCGCACGCCGGTGTGAGGGGTGACACACTGAGCGGGTCGGGGGGTCGGCAGAACTCCCGGTGACGATCGGGTGAATCTCAGACCCGCAACCCGCGGGACGCGCCCGACAGCGGGTGCCCGCAGGGCTATGGTCCGAGCATCCGTGCGATATCGGGAGGCTCCCATGGACGAGACCACCACCACCCGCGAGACGATGCCCGCCGACCACGGCACGGCAGCGCTCGACGGCCGCGCCGACTCGGCGGGAGCGAGCGGAGGCGCGAACGCCGACGGGTCACCCGTGGTGCCCTCCCTGCGCCCCGGCGGAGCGCAGCAGGTCCTGACCGACATCGAGACCGGCGTGATCACCTACGTGCTGGACACGTCGGTGCTGCTGTCCGACCCGCTGTCCCTGCACCGCTTCGCCGAGCACGACATCGTGCTGCCGATCGTCGTGGTCACCGAGCTCGAGGCCAAGCGCCACCACCCGGACCTGGGCTACTTCGCCCGCCAGGCCCTGCGCCTGCTCGACGACCTGCGCGAACTGCACGGCAACCTCTCGCTGCCGCTGCCGATCGGCAAGGAGGGCGGCCATGTCCACGTCGAGCTCAACCACATGAGCACCGCCGCCCTGCCCGACGGCTTCCGCCTCGGCGACAACGACACCCGCATCCTCGCGGTCGCCAAGAACCTCCAGCTCGAGGGCAAGCACGTGGTGCTGGTCTCGAAGGACCTGCCGATGCGCATCAAGGCCTCGGCCTCGGGCATCCACGCAGAGGAGTACCGGGCCGAGCTGGCCCGCGACCGCGGCTACACCGGGATGGTCGCCGCCGCGGTCGACGAGCAGACCATGGCCTCGCTCTACGACGGGCAGACCGTTGAGATCCCCGAGGTCGCCCACCAGCCCGTCCACACCGGGCTGACCATCTCCAGCCCGCGGGGCTCCGCGCTGGGCCGGGTGACCGCCGACAAGCGGGTGCGGCTGGTCGAGGGCGATCAGACGGTGTTCGGGGTCACCGGCCGCTCCGCGGAGCAGCGCGTGGCGATCGACCTGCTGCAGGACGAGTCCATCGGCATCGTCTCCCTCGGCGGCCGCGCCGGCACCGGCAAGAGCGCCCTGGCGCTGTGCGCGGGCCTCGAAGCGGTCCTCGAGCGCCGCACCCAGCGCAAGATCATGGTGTTTCGCCCGCTGTTCGCCGTGGGCGGCCAGGAGCTCGGCTACCTGCCCGGGGACCAGAGCGAGAAGATGGGCCCCTGGGGCCAGGCCGTGTTCGACACCCTCGGCTCGATGGTCTCCCAGAACGTCATCGACGAGGTGCTCTCCCGCGGCATGCTCGAGGTGCTGCCGCTGACCCACATCCGCGGCCGCTCCCTGCACGACGCCTTCGTGATCGTCGACGAGGCGCAGTCGCTCGAGCGCAACGTGCTGCTGACCATGCTCTCCCGCATCGGCCAGAACTCCCGGGTGGTGCTCACCCACGACGTGGCCCAGCGCGACAACCTGCGCATCGGCCGCTACGACGGCATCGCCTCGGTGGTCGAGGCACTGAAGGAGAAGGACCTGTTCGCGCACGTCACCCTGCAGCGCTCCGAGCGGTCGAAGGTGGCGGAGCTGGTCACGCATGTGCTGGACGAGCCGGTGATCTGACGTGGATCGGGCGGGGTGGGCCGAGCCGGCCGCTCGGCCCGTGGCCACGCCGCCGCCCGGCCCGTGGCCGCGCCGCCGTCCGGGCACGTAGGCACGCCGCCGCCCGCGCACGTGCCCACGCCCCGGCAGCGCGCTGCGCCCTGCCGGTGGCCGCGGCACGTCACCACGGACCTGGCCGGCGGTGCCCGGGCGGGCTGGGTCACGGTGCGGATCCGCATCCCGCCCTCGGGCCAAGGGCGGTGGCGGATGGTGGCGCTATGCCAGCATCGGGGGCCGTATACGGGGATGGATGCTGGCTGAGCGCCACCATCTGCAATCGTCGGGCCCAGCCCTGAGGCACGGGCAGCAGCGGCGCGTGTTGTGGCGCGGTGCCGTGCCGTGCCGTGCCGTGCCGTGCCACGCCACGCCGGCCATGCTGCGGGGGCGTGACCGGGCCCGGACTGCTCCTCCACAGCGGGCACCGATCCACAACCGCGGGCCGAGCGCTCACGGGCCGAGAGGTTCGGTGGTGTGCTCGCGGGCATGCAGCTGAAGGGGGTGCGTCACAGGTCGCTCCTGATCGCGGATGGCGTGGAGACGCCGCAGGTCAGGCGGTGGCTGCGCCAGGGCGCCATGACCAGCCTCCAGCCGTGGTACATGACGGAGGCGGCGCCGGCGGGCATGATCCGCCTGCTGCGCTTCGGGGTCAGGCCCACCTGCCTGGATGGGGCATCGCTGCTCGGACTGTGGACCCCGCCTCACCCGGGCACGCACGTCTTCCGACCGCGGCGGCGACCCGATGACCCGGCGCTCGCAGGCGCTCGTGCCTTCCCAGTGCGGCGCCGGGAAGGGCAGGTCGTGACGCTCGGCAAGCCGGAGGCCCTGGTCCTGCACAGACCGATCCTGCGCTCCTGGCCCGATGACGAGCCGGTCCCGGCGTTGGATCTCGTTCTCACCCACGCCGCGCACTGCCTGCCGGTGGAGAAGTCAGCGATTCTGTTCGAATCCGCGCTGCACCGCCGACTGCTCTCCCGCCATGACGCGGAGCAGATCCTCGCAACGCTCCCTCAGAGGATCCGTCGGCCGCTCCAGCGGATCCGCGCGGACGCCGAGTCCGGAACCGAGACGATGGTGCGCTGGTGGCTGGAGTCGAGGGGCTATCCGGTGAGGCCGCAGATGGCCTTCCCGGACGGTCGTCGACGGATGGACCTGCTGGTGGGCAGGAGCTGGGCCATCGAGTGCGACAGCCGCGAGTTCCATGACGACCCGCGCAGCTACGGCGAGGACCGCGCTCGGGACCTGTACCTGACCTCGCGGGGGTATCGCGTGACGCGGCTGTCCTGGGAGCAGGTGTTCCTGCACTGGGAGGAGACGCAGCGAATGCTGCTGGCGATCCTCCGGCGCGGCGAGCACCTGGATCCGCCACGCCGCTGAGGTCACGAGGTCGGGGACGCGACGGGACCAGGACCGTCGGGCTGCGGCGTGTCGACCTGGGCCCACCGCAGTCGAGAGCGGCGAGCCGACAGCGCCGCTGCTCTCGGGCCTCGACCAGCGCAGCGACGCGGTCGTACGGAGCCGGTCGAGGGCGCGGGCCTGAGGAGCTTCCCACGCAGCGGTCGAACAGCCGGCGTCGGCGCCTGGCCGAGCGGAATCTGCGTCGCGGGTGCAGATGGTGGTGCTCAGCCAGCATCGACCGTCGTATACGGGGCCGGATGCTGGCTCAGCGCCAGTATGTCGCCATTGTCGCCGTGGACCGAAATACGGACCCCCCCCCCCCCCCCCCCCCCCCTTCGCGCCGTGGCTGCGCCGCACGGCCCTTGGCACGCAGCCACGGCGGGCGGACGGTCTCCGTTGGCACAGCGGAGCCTGTCCGGTTCACCGCACGGGACGCCGATCGGGAGGTGCAGGGCACGGCGTCCCGTGCAGCGATCAGGCCTTCGGCGCGGTCATCGACAGCACGTCCAGCGCCTCGTCCAGCTGCTGCTCGGTCAGCTCGCCGCGCTCGACGAAGCCCAGCGCGAGCGTCGCCTCCCGCACCGAGATGCGCTCGGCGACGGCGTGCTTGGCGATCTTCGCCGCGCTCTCGTAGCCGATCAGCTTGTTCAGCGGGGTCACGATCGAGGGGGAGGCCTCGGCGTAGAAGCGGGCCTTCTCCTCGTTCGCGACCAGGCCGTCGACGGTCTTGTCCGCCAGCACCAGCGAGGCGTTGGCCAGCAGCCGGATCGACTCCAGCAGGCTGGTGCCCATCAGCGGGATCTGCACGTTCAGCTCGAAGGAGCCCTGCGCGCCGCCCCAGGCGATGGCCGCGTCGTTGCCGATCACCTTGGCGCAGACCATCAGCACCGCCTCGGGGATGACGGGGTTGACCTTGCCCGGCATGATCGAGGAGCCCGGCTGCAGGTCGGGGATCGCTATCTCGCCCAGGCCGGTGTTCGGGCCCGAGCCCATCCAGCGCAGGTCGTTGCAGATCTTGGTGAGGGAGACCGCGATGGTGCGCAGCGCCCCGGACATCTCCACCAGGCCGTCGCGGTTGGACTGCGCCTCGAAGTGGTTGCGGGCCTCGGTCAGCGGCAGCGAGGTCTGCTCGGCGAGGTTCGCGATCACCTTCTGCGGGAACCCGAGCGGGGTGTTGATGCCGGTGCCGACGGCGGTGCCGCCCTGGGGGACCTCGGCGGTGCGGGGCAGCGCGGCCTCCACCCGCTCGATGCCGTAGCGGATCGAGGCGGCATAGCCGCCGAACTCCTGGCCCAGGGTCACGGGGGTGGCGTCCATGAGGTGGGTGCGGCCGGCCTTGACCACGCTCTTCCAGGCCTCGGCCTTGGTCTCGAGCGCCTCGGCGAGGTGCGCGAGGGCGGGCAGCAGGTGGGTGACGACGCCCTGGGTGACGGCGACGTGCACCGAGGTGGGGAAGACGTCATTGGAGGACTGCGAGGCGTTAACGTGGTCGTTGGGGTGCACCTCGACGCCGGAGCGGGTGGCCAGCGTCGCCAGCACCTCGTTCATGTTCATGTTCGAGCTGGTGCCCGAGCCGGTCTGGTAGGTGTCCACCGGGAACTGGGCGTCGTGCTGACCGGCGATGACCTCATCGGCGGCGGCGACGATCGCGTCGGCGATCGCCGCATCGAGCACGCCGAGCTCGGCGTTGGCGCGGGCGGCGGCCTTCTTCACCTGCGCGAGGGCGTGGATGTGCGCCGGCTCCAGGCCCTGCCCGGAGATGGGGAAGTTCTCGACCGCGCGCTGGGTCTGCGCCCGGTAGAGGGCCGCAGCGGGGACCCGCACCTCGCCCATGGTGTCGTGCTCGATGCGGTAGCCGTCCTGCTCGGCGGCGGGTGCGGACTGGGTCATGGAGAGGCCTCCCTCAGGTTGTCGTGCGGTGGGTCGGGACGAACGGGTGGACGGTGCGCTCGGATCGGCGCGGCCGAGCGGTCGCGGGGCGACCGGGGCGGGTCTCAGGTGAGCTCGTGGCTCCACGGGGGATTCGCCCCGGCGCGGGAGACCGTGATCGCGGCCAGCGCCGAGGCGCGGCGCAGCACGGTGGCGACGTCATCGGCCGGGATCGCGGCCAGCTGCGGGCGACGCTCGGCTCCGAGCAGACCCTTGGCGGCCAGCGCGTCGAGGATCCCCGCGGAGAACGTGTCCCCGGCGCCGACGGTGTCGACCGCCTCGACCTCCACCGGCGAGACCTGCACCCGCCCGGCGCGGGCGAAGCCGACGGACCCCTCGGCGCCGCGGGTCAGGACCGTGAGCGCGGGTCCGAGCGCGCGCCAGGAGGCGACCACGTCCTCGACGTCGTCGGTGCCGTAGAGCCAGGCGACGTCCTCGTCGGAGGCCTTGACGACGTCGCTGAGCGCGATGTTCGCCTCGATCCGCTCGCGCACGGCCGCCGGTGAGCCCATCAGGGTGGGGCGGGCGTTGGGGTCGTAGCTGATGGTGGCGTGCTCGCGATGACGGCGCAGGACGTCGCCGACGGTGGCCGCGCCGGGGTCGAGCACCGCGGCGATCGAGGAGGTGTGCACGGCGTCGACCTGCGCGGGCAGGCCGCTCGGGTCCGGGTCCCAGAGCAGGTCGAAGGTGTAGGTGGCGGCGCCGTGCGCGTCGAGCGTGGCCTGCGCGGTGGAGGTGGGCGCGGCGACCGAGCTGCCCGGGGTCAGCGCGACCCCGGAGGCGGCCAGGTGCTCGCGGATCGCCTCCCCGCGCTCGTCGTCACCGATGCGGGTGAGCAGGTGGGCGTGATGGCCGAGGCGGGCAAGCGCCACGGCCACGTTCAGGGGGAGCCGCCGGGATGCTCACGACGGGCGCCGTCGGCGTCGACGACGATGTCTGTGAGTGCTTCTCCGACGATGAGGAAGTTCGCGGTCACCGCTCGATCATCGCAGGTTTGGGCGGGTGGGGCGAACGGCTGCGGCGAGGGCGCCGGTGGCGCCTGCCGCGTTGTGCGCGAGGAGGCCCACGGCCCGGGCGGCGGTGGAGCCGCGCCCGGGGATGCTCGCGGCGCGGCCGACGGAGTCGAGCGCGTCACCCTGGGAACCTCGGCTGCCGGCAGCAGGGACAATGAGCCCATGCACGATGTCCACCCTGAGGCCCGCGACACGCCGGCGACCCCGGAGGCGATGCCGCCCGCCGCCGCCCAGCCGACGCCGGTGGCCGCCGAGCCGGCACCGCCTGTCGCCGCCGAGCCGGCACCGCCCGTCGCGGCCGTCCCGGCGCCGCGAGCGAAGTCCGCGTACCAGCTGCCCACCAAGCAGAACACCCGCCTGCGCAACACGCTGTGGGCGCTGATGCTGACCATGGCGGTGGTGGTCGTGATCGGCATCGCCTTCTTCGGGGTGGGCAGCGATCTGGAGCGCGAGCCGCTGGAGAATTCGGAGCTGGACGTCGCCGCGAGCGCCGAGCGGGCCCAGGACCTCGCCCCGTTCCCGATCGCGGTCCCGCAGCCGGGGCAGGAGTGGGTCGAGCGCTCCGCGCGCTTCACCGACGGCGGCAGCCCGCGCTGGACGCTCGAGTACACCTCGCCGCAGGGCCGCCTGGTGAGCTTCGTGCAGGAGAGCGAGGTCAGCGCCCCGATGCTGTCGGCCGCGCTGCCCGGTGCCATCGTCCAGGAGGAGCTGAGCCTCGGCGGCGCCGACTGCACCGTGCTCAGCGGTGGTCAGCCGGGCGCCGAGCAGGTCGCGATCTCCTGCCAGGGCGACGGCTGGGGCTTCCTGACCCACGGCGCAGCCGAGCGGGCCGAGCTCGAGGAGCTCGCGACCGCCGCGGTCGCCTCGCTGGACTGAGCTGAGCCCGCACCGGCCGCGCTCACGTCACCGCTCGCCGGCATCCCCGGTGCGCCGCGCGGCCACGGCCTCGTCCAGCCGCTCCCGCGCCCCGTCGAGCCACTGCTGGCAGCGGCGGGCGAGCATCTCCCCGCGCTCCCACAGCCCGATCGAGTCCTCGAGTCCGCCCTGCCCGGACTCCAGGCGCCGCACCACCTCGACGAGCTGGTCGCGCGCGGCCTCGTAGGAGAGCTCGGCGATGTCCGCCGGCAGCGGCTGCGGACCCTCGGCCGGGGTCAGCGTGCGGCTCCCGGCGGCGGCCGCGGTGCCCTCCTCGGCGGTCAGGTCGTCCTCGGGGCTGGTGCTCGGGCTCATCGGGTCTCCTCGGTCGAAGCGGATGTCGGGGCGTGCGGGGGAGGGGTGTACGGGTCGGTCTCGGCGCGCTCGACCCCGAACCGCCCGCCGGCGACCCGCACCGACAGCGCATCGCCGACGGCGGTCTGCTCGGGGGCGCGGACGATGGCGCCGTCGGCGGTCTGCACCACGGCGTAGCCGCGCTCGAGGGTCGCCAGGGGGCTGAGGGCGCGCACCTGCCGCCCCAGGTGGTCGATCTCGTCGGCCGCCCGGTCCAGCCGGGAGCCGATCAGGGTGCGGGCCAGGGCGATCCGCGAGCGGATCTCGTCCGCCCGGCCGGCCAGGATCGTCGAGGGGTTCTCGAGCACGGGGCGGGAGCGCAGCGCGTCCAGCGCCGACTGCTCGCGGTCCAGGCGGGCCCGGATCGCGGCCCGCACCCGCGTGCGGCCCAGCTCCAGCTGCTCGATCTCGGCCTGGATGTCGGGCACCACGCGCTTGGCGGCGTCGGTGGGGGTGGAGGCGCGCACATCCGCGGCCAGGTCGATCAGGGGGGTGTCCACCTCATGGCCGATGGCGGAGACGATCGGGGTGGCGGCCGCGGCGACCAGGCGGGTGAGCTGCTCGTCGGAGAACGGCAGCAGGTCCTCGAGGGAGCCCCCGCCGCGGGAGATGATGATGACGTCCACGTCCTCGCGCGCGTCGAGCTCGCGCAGCGCGGCGGAGACCTCCCGCACCGCCTTCGCGCCCTGGACGGCGACCTCGCGGATCTCGAACTGCACGGCCGGCCAGCGGCGACGGGCGTTGACCACCACGTCGCGCTCGGCGGCGGACTCGCGCCCGCAGATCAGCCCCACCACCCGGGGCAGGAAGGGCAGCGGCTGCTTCCGGGAGGCGGCGAACAGGCCCTCGGCGGCGAGGACCCGCTTGAGCTGCTCGAGCTGGGCCAGCAGCTCGCCCAGGCCCACCGGGCGGATGTCGTCGGCCTCCAGTTGCAGGCTGCCGCGCTTGGACCAGAAGGTGGGCTTGGCGTGGACCACCACGCGGGCGCCCGGCACCGGCTCGGTGGCCAGGCCCCGCAGCACGGTCTCGCGCACGGGGACCGAGAAGGACATGTCCACGTCCACGTCCCGCAGCGTCATGAAGCTCATCCCCGAGCCCGGCCGGCGGTTGAACTGCACGATCTGGCCCTCGACCCACAGCGGCGCCATCCGCGCCACGTACTCGCCGACCTTCACCGAGAGCTGCCGCAGCGGCCACGGGTTCTCCGGCGTGGTCTGCGCGGCGGTGGGGGCCAGGGCCGGTCGCGGCGCTGCGCCACGGTCCTCGCCGTGCTCGTCCGTGCTCTGCGTCATGGCTCCACTCTGGCACGCCGGTGCGACAGGACGCGTCAGCCCCCGCGCCGTGTGGGGCCTGGGCCGGTGTGGAGGGATGGTGAGTCTCGCCCCACGACCCTGCCTCTTCCGGCCCCGGCCTCCTACGATGGAGCGGTGAGCACCGGAACCGTCCTTCTTGCCGAACCGCGCGGGTACTGCGCCGGAGTCGACCGAGCCGTGGTCGCCGTCGAACGAGCCCTGGAGCACTACGACGAGACCGTCTACGTGCGCCACGAGATCGTGCACAACAAGTTCGTCGTCGACGCGCTGAAGGAGAAGGGCGCCGTGTTCGTCGAGGAGGTCGACGAGATCCCCGAGGGGTCCCTGGTCATCTTCTCCGCCCACGGCATCTCCCCGAAGGTCCGCGAGATGGCCGAGCAGCGCAACCTGCGCACGATCGACGCCACCTGCCCCCTGGTGACCAAGGTCCACAAGGAGGCCGTGCGCTTCGCCCGCCAGGACTACGACATCCTGCTGGTGGGCCACGAGGGCCACGAGGAGGTCGAGGGCACCGCCGGTGAGGCCCCCGATCACGTGCAGATCGTCAACTCGCCCGACGACGTCCACAAGGTCACCGTCCGCGACCCGGAGAAGGTCGTCTGGCTCTCCCAGACCACCCTCAGCGTCGACGAGACGATGGAGACCGTGGACCGCCTGCGCGAGCGCTTCCCGACCCTGCAGGCCCCGCCCAGCGACGACATCTGCTACGCCACGCAGAACCGCCAGGTCGCGATCAAGAAGATCGCCCCGGACGCGGATCTGGTGCTGGTGGTCGGCTCGCCGAACTCCTCGAACTCGGTGCGCCTGATGGAGGTCGCCAAGGAGTCCGGCGCGAAGGCCTCCCACCGCATCGACTCGGTCGCCGAGCTGCGCGAGGAGTGGTTCGAGGGCGTCGAGACCGTCGGCGTCACCTCCGGCGCCTCGGTCCCCGACGTCCTGGTCCAGGAGCTCCTGGTCGAGCTCGCCGAGCGCGGCTACGGCGACGTGAAGCCGGTCCGCACGGCCACCGAGGACCTCATGTTCTCGCTGCCGCGCGAGCTGCGCCAGGAGATGAAGAACCGCGGCGCCGTCGACGAGCGGGTCAAGCCCACCGGCGAGCGGGCCACTGCCGAGTCCTGAGCGGCTCCCTGCCGGGCGGCGGGCGACGCCGCCGCTAGTCGGGGACGTCTCCCCGTCGTGCTGCCTCTGCGCGAGACCGCTCTGGACCACACCGACCAGGCGGTCCGGCTCAGCGGGCAGCGCTTGTCGTTAGGGCTCGAGCAGCTCACCGCCACGCTGCGGCAGGAGTTCCTCGGCAGCGGCGAGGACCCGGCCGCGGTCATCGCCGCCTACGCGGCGGAGCATCAGCAGCCACTGCCCGCCTGACCTCCGCAGACCGTCGCAGCGCCGGCGCTCGGGCAGCGAGCGCACCCCGAGCGCACGCCGTGGGGAGCCTCGGCAGGAGCGTCCCGGTGCGGGGCCGATTGCGGGGCTGCCGTCCGCCCCGCTCCCGGGCAGCGTGAGTCGCCCTCACTTCCCGAGCCGTCCGAGCGCTGGCTACGGTGAGGGCCTGCGGGCCGGTGTCTGCCGGTCCGCTCGGATCGACAGAAGGAGCGGAACGATGAGCCATCACGTGAGCTCGATGCTGGAGACCTACCCCCACGACATCGGGAACATCGATGCCCAGAAGCTGGCGGCGTGCATTGAGGCCTGCCTGGAGTGCGCCCAGACGTGCACCGCCTGCGCCGATGCCTGCCTGGCCGAGGACATGGTCGCCGGCCTGCGCCAATGCATCCGCCTGAACCTCGACTGCGCGGACGTCTGCGCAGCCACCGGGGCCGTGCTGTCGCGCCAGACCGGCACCGACGTCGCCGTCCAGCGGGCTCTGCTCGAGGCCTGCCGCGCCGCGTGCGCCGCCTGCGCCGAGGAGTGCGAGAGCCACGCGGGGATGCATGAGCACTGCCGGGTGTGCGCGGAGGCCTGCCGGGCCTGCGAGCAGGCCTGCGCGGAACTGCTCGCCGCCCTGAGCTGACCCTCGTCCCACACTGAACCTCTCAGCCGGCGCGGTCCTCGCGCTCGAGGCGGCGCGGCCGGCTGCCGGTCGGCCCGGCGAGGTCGGCGATCTCCGCCTCGTCGAGGGTGCGGGCGCGGCGCGTGAGCTGCTCGACCTCGTCGAGTGGGGTGCCGGTCAGCCCCAGGTCCTCGAAGCGGCGCGCGGTGACCATGACGCGGGACTGCAGGGAGCCCACTGCGTCGTTGAACGCGGCGACCGCGGAATCCAGGGAGCGCCCCGCCTTGCCGAGGTGGCCGCTGAAGGTGCCGAGCCGGTGGTGCAGCTCGCGGCCCGCCTCGAGCACCTCCCGGGCGTCGCGGTTCAGGGCGTCGGTGCGCCAGGTGTGCGCGACGGTGCGCAGCAGCGCCACCAGGGTGGCGGGGGAGGCGACCACCACGTCCTTGCCGAAGGCGTCGTCCAGCAGCGTCGGGTCGGTCTCCAGCGCCGCGGCCAGCACCCCGTCGCTGGGCACGAACAGCACCGTGAACTCCGGGGTGTCCCCGAGCGCCTTCCAGTACGCCTTCGAGGCGATCACGCCGACGTGGTGCCGCAGCGCCTTCGCGTGCGCCTTCCGCCGGGCCGCCGCCCGCTCCGGGTCCGTCTCCTCCATCGCATCGAGGTAGGCGTCCATCGGGGCCTTCGCGTCGATCACCACATGGCGGTCGCCAGCCAGGTGCACGACCAGGTCGGGGCGCTGCCCCTTGTCGCCATCGGCGCGGGTCCCGGGCAGCTGCTCGGTGAAGTCGACGTGCTCGAGCATCCCCGCGGCCTCCACGATCCGCCGCAGCTGCACCTCGCCCCAGCGACCGCGGGCGGTCGGTGCCCGCAGGGCGGCAGTGAGCGCGCTGGTGCCGGTCTCGAGCGACTGGGCGCGCTGGGCGAGCTGTGCCAGGTGCGAGCGCAGCGCCCCCTCGGCGTCGATGCGGGCGGCCTCGGAGCGGGCCAGGGACCGTTCGAGGTGGGCGAGGGTGGCGGTGATGGGGGCCAGGGTGCGCTGCAGCTCGGCCTCGCGCTCCTCCTCGGCGGCGTCGCGCCGGGCGGTGTCGCGCTCGTACCGCTCGTCGGCCAGGCGCAGCAGCTGCCCGGCGGCGTCGGACTCCGCGCGGCGCTGAAGCTCGGCGTTCCGGGCGCGCTCGCGCAGCAGCAGCCACGTCACCACGGCGCCGAGGGCCGCGCCCAGCACCAGTCCCAGCAGGAGCATCTGTGTTCCACCCATGGGCCCAGCACACCACGGCCGGGCGACAGACGAACGGAGCCGCGCCTCGAGGCGCAGTCCGCGGGGCGCCGGGGCCCGGTTCACCGAGGGCGTCACGGCGTCGACGCCGTGCGCGTTGACGTCCACGGATGGACGCGCCATACTTGTTAAAAGTTCAAGTAGTAGTCCTCCAGCGGAACCTGAGTTCCGGCGGAACCATGCGCCCTGGTGGCGCAGGAAGGAGCGGTCATGTCCCGCATCGTCATCCTCGGAGGCACCGGCTACGCCGGAGGCCATATCTCGGCCCACGCCGCCCAGCGCGGTCACCAGGTGCTCGCCGTCGCCCGCCATGCCCCGAGCGACCCCGTCGACGGCGTCGACCACCGCACCGGCGATGTGCGCGAGGAGTTCTTCGTGGCCGGCCTCCTCGAGGGAGCCGACGTCGTGATCTCGGCGCTGTCCCCGCGCGGCGACATGGCAGATGCCGCGACGTTCCGCGGAGTGGAGAGCACGGTCGCCCGCCTCGCCCAGGAGCAGGGCGTGCGCTTCGGCGTGGTCGGCGGCGCCGGCTCGCTGCTGGTCGCCGAGGGCGGCCCGAAGCTCGTGGACACCCCCGAGTTCCCGAAGGAGTTCGCCGACGAGCCGCGGGTGCTCGATGCGGTCCTGCAGGACCTCCGCGCCTCGGACGAGGATCTGGACTGGTTCTTCGTGAGCCCCGCGGCCGGGTTCGGCGCCTTCGCGCCGGGGGAGGCGACGGGCGCCTACCGGGTCGGCGGCGACCTGCTGCTGACCGATGAGAAGGGCGAGTCCTTCATCTCCGGCGCCGACCTGGCACTCGCCGTCGTCGACGAGATCGAGAAGCCCGCGCATCGACGGACCCGCTTCACCGTCGCCTACTGAGCCCTTCGGAGCGGCTGGGCACGCGTGCGGGTGCCCGGCCGTTCTGGTCTGAGACCAGAGGCTCACCGGGTCCGAGCTCGGGGTCGAGGCCCGCCCCGTAGAATCACGTTCCGTGGCTCTTACTATCGGAATCGTCGGACTGCCCAACGTTGGCAAGTCCACCCTCTTCAACGCTCTCACCCGCGCCGAGGTCCTCGCCGCGAACTATCCGTTCGCGACCATCGACCCCAACATCGGCATGGTCCCGCTGCCCGACCCGCGGCTCGCGCAGCTCGCCGAGGTCTTCGGCAGCGAGAAGCTGGTCCCCGCGAGCGTGTCCTTCGTGGACATCGCCGGCATCGTCAAGGGCGCCAGCGAGGGGAGGGGCTGGGCAACAAGTTCCTCGCGAACATCCGTGAGGCCGACGCGATCTGCCAGGTCACCCGGGCCTTCGCCGATCCCGACGTGACCCGCGTGGAGGGTTCCACCGATCCCTCCGGCGACATGGAGATCATCACCACCGAGCTGATCCTCGCCGACCTCCAGACCATCGAGAACGCGATGCCGCGCCTCGAGAAGGAGACCAAACGAGGAGTACTCGACTCCGCCGTCCTCCCGAACGTCGTCAAGGCCAAGTCCCTGCTGGAGACCGGAAAAACCCTGTTCCAGGGCGCCGAGGCGGCGGGCATCGACGTCTCCGCGCTGCGAGAGCTGCAGCTGATGACCACCAAGCCCTTCATCTACGTCTTCAACACCGACGAGGAGGGCCTGGCGGACACCGCCTCGCAGCAGGCGCTGCGGAACCTGGTGGCCCCGGCCGACGCGATCTTCCTCGACGCGAAGTTCGAGTCCGAGCTGATCGAGCTCGACGTCGACGAGGCCGCCGAGATGCTCGAGTCCACCGGGCAGGAGGAGTCGGGACTGAACCAGCTCGCCCGCGTCGGCTTCCACACCCTGGGCCTGCAGACCTACCTCACCGCCGGTCCCAAGGAGTCCCGCGCCTGGACGATCCCCAAGGGCGCCACCGCCCCGCAGGCCGCCGGCGTCATCCACACCGACTTCGAGCGCGGCTTCATCAAGGCCGAGGTCGTCTCCTTCGACCACCTCATCGAGGCCGGATCCATGGCCGAGGCCAAGGCCAAGGGCTGGGTGCGGATCGAGGGCAAGGAGTACGTGATGCGGGACGGCGACGTGGTTGAATTTAGGTTTAATGTGTAGAACTTTCTCATGGTCTGGTCTTTTTTCATTAATTGATGTCGGAGTACTTGTCCGATCAGCGGAACGTGTTCAGTAAGCAAATTCGCTTTGGTCGGACTTGTATCGCCAATAAGATGTGAGGACTAACTCGTGCGCGACTGGGGACTTTAACCATGAAGACTAGGGCGGGGTACCTCGACCGAAACAAGCTGCAGAGTTGGGCTGACACACGCTCCTCGCAGTCTGACTTTCCACGTCTGGTGCGCCGCCTCATCCTTGAGACCACACCGGGCCTGGTCGAACTTGGTATGCCCGCGGGTGACGGCGTGGCGGCTGGTGACTGGGACGGTTCTGTCCGGACAACCGAAGCGACGGCTTGGGTTGCGGATGGTTTGTCTGTATGGGAACTGTCGGTCAATTCAAGCCCTAACACCAAGGCCAACGACGACTACTCCAAGCGAACAGACACTCCAGACGGTACACCAACCTCTGATTGCACTTACGTAGAAGCGATCCTGCGTCCTTGGACGGCACGGGCCAGATGGGCTACTGGCAAGCGAAGCGACAAGGTCTGGAGAGACGTCAAGGCACTAGGGCTAGACGACATCGAGACCTGGCTTGAGGCAGCTCCAATCACATGGGCATGGCTCTCGGAGGAGCTAGGGCTGTCGCCATACGGCCTTCGCACCGGCCAGACATGGTGGCGCGACTGGGCAACTCAAACAAATCCGGCCTTAACTCCGGAAATTGTACTCGCCGGTCGAGCTGACGTCGCAAAGGACCTCGAAGAGCGGCTCGCTTCGTCCGGTTCTGTCACGACGGTTGCTGGCGCATCGATGGAAGAGGTATGCGCCTTCATCGATGCGATTGCCGTCAACCTCGATGAACAGGGCAAGGGGCAGATGCTCGCACGGCTCGCTTTCGTTGACGATGTGTCCACATGGAGGCAGTTGATCGCCTCGTCCCGACCGTTGACCCTGGTCCCGTGCACGCCCGAGCTATCGAGGGAGATACCCGCCGGCACTGTGCATAATATCTGTGTGCCGGTCATATCCACTGAAGGCTCTGACGTAACGCTTCCGGCATTAGATGCCGCCGAGGTAGCAACCGCACTGAAGAGCGCCGGGGGAATGGAAAGGGACAAGGCCGACGCGCTAGGCAGACTCGCACGTCGAAGCTTGACCGGACTTCGGCGAAACCTGGCCCTAAAGGCAGTCCTGCATCGACCGACCTGGGCCGATGCGAGTCCCTCCCGAAGCTTCCGATCAATCCTGTTGGCTGGTTCCTGGGGTGACAGCGTGGAAGGGGATCGTTCGATTCTCGAGGCGCTCACGGGAACCGACTACGAGTCGTTTAGAGAGGAGGTTACAGGGATTGCCGACAGTCCCACCGATCCTCTGGCGATCCGTACTGACGGAGCCTGGCATCTTGTCTCGGCTGTGGATGCGTGGATGCTGTTGGTGTCGAAGCTGACCCACGACGACATGAAGCGATTCGAGGCCATCGTCGAGATGGTCCTCGCAGAGGGCGATCCGGCCCTCGAGCTACCGCGAGACCAACGGTGGAGAGCACAGATCGACGGCAAGTCTCGCCGCTATTCCGGTGACCTCCGCCGTGGCCTCGCTCAGTCACTGGCACTATTGGGGATTTACGGCGGAACTGTGGCCTTATCGGGCGGAGCGTCAGGTTCAGACTTCGCGAACTATTTGGTCAGGAAGCTACTCGAATGGGCGTCGGCAGACGGCACTGGGCAAAAGTGGCAATCGCTCGCTGACATATTGCCGTTGCTCGCTGAGGCCGGGCCAGACGCCTTCCTTGATGCGGTCGGCGCAGCAACAGCGGGCGATGATCCTTTGTTAGCCACCATTTTCCAGGATCACGCGGACGATTCCGGGTTCTTTTCGGGCAGCACTCCCCATGGCAATCTGTTGTGGGCCCTTGAGTGCGTATCCTGGTCCCCTGATCACTTTAGTCGTGCCGTCTATCTCCTGGCCCGTCTGGATGAGATCGATCCAGGTGGCCGAATGGCAAACCGTCCCGCAGCCTCTCTGGCTGCAATGTTCCGCCCGTGGCATCCCGATAACTCCGTCGATCCGGACCGGCGAATCACAGTCCTCGACACGTTGCGGCACAGGCATCCCGACGCCGCCTGGAAGTTGGAGAGCAGCATGCTTCCAGAGAGTCACGGGACACACTTTCCGATCAGCGCACCAGTGTTCCGAACCTGGAGGCCGGACCAGATTTCGGTGACATACGGCGAGATCTGGAAGATGACGACCGCCGCGGTCGAGCGCTGTATTGAGGATGCAGGCGAGGACGTACAGCGATGGTCAACGATACTTGCTCACACTTCAGAGTTGCCACCAGTAGATCGAGAGCGCGTGGTGACGGCCCTTGATTCGATGGCCGACCAGCCGGAGCTTGCGACTGACTTCCGGAATGCGACGTGGCAAACCCTCGTGAACTTTATCGGCCATCATCGCGAGTTTTCGGACGCGGCATGGGCGCTCCCCGACGAGGAGCTGGTCAAGCTCGACGCGCTGGCCGCGCGCTACCGGCCAAACTCCGTGTACCTCCGGCTGGTCGGACTCTTCCAGTCGTGGACTCCGTATGTCGGCGCTAGCAGACTAGATGACTATGAAGGTTTTGAGCGCGAGCTCGGACGGCAACGCATCGAAGCCATTAGGGAGATCGAAGCCGAGGGTGGATTCGACGCCATCGCAAGACTGGCGCGCGATGCGTCGGTGCCCGGGTCCGTTGGCATCGCTCTGGCGAACGTCGGCTCGCCGCACGACGAAGAACTTCTTGATTGGTTGGTGTCTGAGGACCAAGATCTAGTCGGCACCGCGATGTCGTACTTCTCAGCTCGATATTCCGTCGAAGGATTCGGGCTCATTACAGGCTTACTCGAACGGGATGATCTTACGGTTGATCAGCGCGCTCGACTCCTGCTTGTCGCGCGCGACAACCTACCGGAGGCGTGGGCTTTGGCTGCTGCAGACCCGGAGCTTGAGACCGCGTACTGGGCGGCGTTCCAACCGCTCGGCTTGGGGCAAGACTTCGACAAGATCGACGAGGTTGCCGATCGATTGGTCCAAGCTGGCCGCCACGCCGACGTCTTGCATCTCATGAGCATTTACTCTCGCATCGACAAGGAGGGGCCACGCCCGCAAGCAGCGAAGCTCATTGTGCGGGCGCTGGACGGACTCCTGGCACATCAAGCTCAATCTGCCGCTACCCGCGACCTATCGACCTATGACTTCCAGCAACTTTTTGCCTATCTCGAAGCCATGCGCGAGCATCTTGAGCCTGGCGACCTTGTCCGGCTGCAGTGGTCGTACCTTCCAGCGCTCGGATACGACGCGAAAGTCCCAGCGCTATCCGAAAGTTTGGCTGCTGACCCGGCGGAATTCGTCGGGGTCGTGTGCGCCGTCTACCGTGCCCGGCCGAGCAGTGAAGACGAAGAAGTCGCCGAGGGCCAAGCTGACGAAGAGCAGCGCGACGCTTCCATGGCAAACAATGCGTTCCGCCTGCTCAACGCCTGGAACTCACCGCCGGGGCTAGTCGATGGCGTCATGAATGCCGAGGTGCTTCGAGCCTGGATTGATTGCGCAGTGGAGCTTCTCACGGAAGGTGGCCGGACCGAGGTGGGCCTACAGCATATTGGACAGGTTCTCGGCCACACCCCACCAGACGCTGACGGCACCTGGCCCGGCTTCGTCGTGCGAGACCTCCTCGAAGAAGTGCAACTCGATCACGTTGAAACTGGCCTTTACCTCCAGATCGTTAATAGTCGAGGTATCTCCAGTCGCGGCCTAGAGGACGGTGGCGAGCAAGAGCTCAAACTTGCTGAGGACTATCGAGCCAAGGCCGAAGCTCTCGCGGACGAAGCACCTCGAGTGGCTAGTCTGTTTAGGCAAGTCGCTGGCTCGTACGAGAGTGAGGCGCGGCGCAATGAGGAGGGTGCCGAACGCTTCCGGCGCGGACTCCATTGATAGGTAGGGCTGGCGTCACGCACCAGGGTCGCAGGGCATCGCGAGCTTCCTGAGCTGATCAGTCGACGCAGCGACCGCAGAAGTTATTCGGCTACGGAACGTGGTGGAATCTAGATTTGCGCTTTAACCTCTGGCAGGACGGCGCTGAGGAGATTTGAGTTGGACGCAGGTACTTGGTTGGGTCTCGCTGCACTCGTCGTAGCGATCCTTGCCATCCCTGCGACCATCTTGACGACCAGACATTGGGGCAATCGTCGTGCGCGCCTGGACATTGAAATCGATGCGATTCCGCTCCTACCGGAGGGCGTGCGGCCTGGTCTTCTGGAGGTGACGTATAGGGACATCCCCGTGAGCGCGCCGCACCTAGTGACGGTGATGCTTCGGAACTCAGGCCCGCGCGATCTCGCCTCGGGCATGTTTGACAATGGGAGATCCATCATCGTCAAGTTCGACCAGACCTTCTACGGACTCACCGCCGTCAACGGCGGTGTTCAGACCATATCGCCCGGCATAGGTGCCGGTGCCGACGAGGCTATCGTCCGTGTGAAGCCAGCGCTCCTTAAGCGAGGTTCGTCATGGTCGTTCAGCGCGGTGACAACTGGGCCGGTCGAAGTCAACGTTGATGCGCCGCTCATAGACACCGATGTGCGCGCCAGTGCTTCGAACAACCGAGGAGGCACGGAGATCACGCTGCGTCTGAGTGTTCTCGGCATCACGGCTGAGGTCCCGTTGCGACGGGGTTCTGACCGGCGATGACGGCGAGTCGATAACGACAGTGAGTGCCGCCATGTGTGCCGTGTTGCTGTGACTTACTCCGAACTGTCGGTGCTCGCTGAGAAGATGATCGTGGCCGGGAACACCCGGACGAACGACACCGGGGGGTTCCATGGCGCAGCGCGCATTCATCAGCTTCGATTACGACAACGACGCCAGGCTCAAGGACCTGCTCATCGGGCAGTCGAAGCACTCCGACTCACCTTTCGTGATCCACGACTGGTCCCTCAAGGAGCCTTCGAGTGACTGGAAGGCCAGGGCTCGTCGCCAGATCAGGGCCAGCGGCCTCGTGATCGTGCTGTGCGGCACGCGCATGAGCACAGCGACCGGCGTGGCGATCGAACTGGCCATCGCCCAGGAAGAGGACGTCCCGTACTTCCTGCTCGCCGGTTACAGTCAGGACTCCACGAGGCCGGCCACGGCGAAGCCCGGCGACAAGCTCTACGACTGGACGTGGGACAACCTCAAGGCGCTCGTCGGCGGCGCGCGGTGAGCGAGGAAGCGCCCGACCCTCGGGTGATGGAGGCGTATAAGCTCGCCGTTGAGATGGCCGATCGGATGTCGGCGCGTCGCGCCGTCGCCAACGCCTTCTTCCTCACGGTCAACACCACCCTGGTTGCGGTCGTCGGGCTGCGTGCCCAGGCCTGTGGCTCGGCGCTGCCGTCGGTCGCGGTTTGCCTCGCCGGCGTCGTCGTGGCCGCGTGCTGGTGGTTCCTGCTGCAGAACTACCGCCGCCTCAGTGAGGCTAAGTTCGTCGTCATCAACCGGATCGAGGATGAGCACTTGCCCGTGAAGGTGTTCAAGGACGAGTGGGTCTACCTCGGCGGGGTGGACGCACCGGCCGGCCGCGCGGCCAAGGTCAAGGCCGGGTTCAAGCAACTCGGAGGCGTTGAGCGGATCGTGCCAATCGCCTTCGCCCTGTTGTACATCGCGCTCCTTGTCGACAGGCTGGTCCTGTGATGACCTACCTCGAGCGGGATGCCGACCTGATTCGGCAGTGCCTCCCGGCGGGGGCCGAAGCGCCGGGAGGTTCCGAGGAGCTCTTCCGGGTGTACGCAGTGCTACTGCGCGCCAAGGGTGCTGACACCCAGGCTGCCGACGTCCACGACGCATGGTCGGCCTGGATGGTCGGCGTCGACCCGAATCACGAGTCGCTCCGGCCGTTCGAGGAACTCGACCCCGAGACAAGGCAGGAGGACAGTCCCTTCCTCACTGCGATCAGGGCCGCCGCGGCGCTCCGCAGCTAAAAGACTCGGGCTGACGGCGACGGGCCCCCAAAAGGTTGGTATGTGCCGGAACTCGGTGGAGTTCCGCTTCAACGTCTGATGTTCCTGACGAGGACCACTGCCGAGACGGGCAGATGTCGTGGAGTGATCACCTCTGATCCCGGGATGGCGGTGGTCGATGCATGCCCAGGATCTTGATCTGCGGATCTCGCCGAGCAGCGCATCATCTCCTTCGCTAGCCAGCCAGGAGCTCAGGCGTTGCACTCGTCCGGCGGCAGGGAGAGCACCAGCCCCGGTCGTGGTGAGATGCCTGCGGGCTCGGCCGCGTGCGACGAGGCGTCGGTCGCGCCTCAGTGGAGGGGTATTGGGGTGAGAGGGCGACCGGTGTCGATGTACAGGATGCCGCCGGGCACCACGGCGGCGGTCAGGTTTCGCAGCGCCGACGTGTAGAGCTGCGGGTGTCGACCATCCAGCGCGCCGACCCGGCAGGCGAAGGCGAGATCGAACCGGGGCGTCTCCGCGGGCAGCGCGAAGTTCTCGACCGGCGCACGCAGCGTCGACAAGAGGCCTGCCTCGATCTCGGCACGACAGGCAACCCTCGTCCGCTCGATCCCGGAGAGGGACCGATCCAGCACGAGGACATGTCCGTCGGCCCGATCCGAGCGGCGACGGCCCGGGCCGCGGCTCCCGGGGCACCGCCGATCTCCAGCACCCTCAGCCCCGTGCGCAGCGGCAGCGCGTCGACGACCTCGCGGAGCCGTGGTGACAGCTCAGCCACGATCCCGGAGGCCTTCGAAAGGGTCTGGGCTCACACCCGGAATGCCCGGAAGGGTGTGGAGCGCCCGCACGGTCACCGGAGCCGAGGCCGCGTCGGCTATGGAGGGGACCGCGGTTTCTCCCGCACGGCCCTCCGGGTCTCGGGGATCCGCGCGCATCGGGAGCAGGGACCGGCTCAACATGTCCCTATCGTCCACGTCGGTAGGTCGCGTGTGAACCCTCCTGGACCGGGCTTCGCAGGGAGAGGCCTCTTCAGAACAGCGGCCAGGGAACCGGCGACATCTCCCCGGCAGGAGCCGGGAACCGCCCGACCGAGCGCAACCTCGCGCAGCGAGCAGCAAGCGCACCGATCTCCTCGGCGCCGAGCAGCTCGGCCAAGTCCCTACCCAGCTCACCGTCGAGTCCTTCGCTGACACGATCGATGCCGTCGAGCTCCTCGGCGCTCAGAGCCTCGCCTACCCATCCCCACAGGATCGTGCGCAGCTTGTGCTCGGGGTGGAAGGTGAGCCCGTGGTCGACGCCGTACCGGTGGCCGTCGGTCATGGCCAGGATGTGACCGCCCTTGCGGTCAGCGTTGTTGACGAGCGCATCGAAGACGGCCATGCGCCGCAGCGCCGGCGAGTCCTCGTGGACGAGGGTGACCAGCCGTCCGCGTTCATCCTCTCCCTCGAGCACGTGCTTCCAGCCCGCCTCCGGCACGTCGTCCGACGCGACCACGTCGACGGCGCTGTGGTCGGGGTCCGGCTCCTGCCAGAGCTGCACCATGCCCTCGCCCAGGGGACCGTCGCGCAGCCAGGTCTGCGGCACCACGCCCCAGCCGAGGGTCTGCGAGACGAGGTACGCGGCCACCTCCCGCTGCGCCAGGGTGCCGCTGGGGAAGTCCCACAGCGGACTCTCGCCGGCTCTCGGCTTGTAGACGACGACCACGTCGCCGATGGCGCCCAGGAAGGTGGCGTTGGACGCCGTGGTGATGCGACCGGTGATCGTCAGCTCGGCCGTGACCAGGTCCGTGGCCGACATCAGTCCTCGGGAGGGGTGCAGATGTGCCCGTCGGGATCGATCGGGTGGCCGCAGAGCGGGCACATCGGGCGCCCGGCGGCCACGACCTCGCGGGTGCGCTTGGCGAAGGCGCGCGCAGTGCCCACGGGCATGCGCAGCAGCAGCTTCTCGGTCTCGTCAGCACTGTCCTCGTGGAACAGGTCATCGCTGTCGTCGGCGTCGAGGTCCGTCAGGGGGTAGGCCTCGATGATGACCTGGGCCGTGGTGGGGTCCCAGCCCAGGCTCATGGTGCCGGTGCGGAACTCCTCCTGGACGGCGTCGAGCTGGTCGTTGTCGACCAGTTCGGGGGGCGTGCTCGTGGGAACGCTGAAGGGGTTGCCCTCGACGGTGAGGAGCTGGTCGAGGATCTCGTCGATCTTCTCCGCGAGCAGAGCCGACTGCTGCTTCTCGAGGGCGACGCTTACCACCTGCGCCCCCGAGCGCACCTGGAGGTAGAACGTGCGCTCGCCCGGAAGGCCGACGGTGCCGACGACGGCACGATCAGGCCAGTTGAACTCGTGAACACGTGAGGGCATGTCGCCATTCTAGGCGCCGCTGGTCGGCGGCGCCGGGTGCCCCGCGCCGCCACCGACCGGCGCATCACCGGACCGGCCGCCCTGCGACAGCCACGAGAGGTCGCCCGCGTCGGTGTTGACCGCGTGGACGCTCGGCCGGCTGGGGCCGTAGCTCACGATCGAGACGGAGGAAGGGCCCACGGTGATGCGCTGGAACAGGTCCAGGTGCATGCCGAGGGCGTCGGCGAGGATCGACTTGATGAGGTCGCCATGGCTGACCGCAGCCCACACGGCCGCGGGCCCGTGCTCGGCCTCGACGGCGGCATCGTGGCGGCGGATCGCTGCCACCGACCGCGCCTGCATCGCGGCCAGGGACTCACCGCCGGGAAAGACGACGGCGGAGGGCTGGGACTGCACCCGGGGCCACAGCTCCTCGGTCGCGAGCTCGGAGAGCATGCGACCCTGCCACTGGCCGTAGTCGCATTCGGTGAGATCGGGTTCGACCAGCGCGGAGGGCGTGGCCGCCTGACGATCCAGGAGGTGCTGGGCGGTCTGCCGGCAGCGCTCGAGGGGGCTCGAGACCACCGCGACGAGGGGAACGGCCGCGAGCCGGTCCCCGGTGAGAGCCGCCTGACCACGCCCGACGTCGTCGAGGTCGACGCCGGCGGTCCTCCCGGCCAGCAGTCCTGTGGCATTGGCTGTGGTGCGGCCGTGCCGCACGAGAAGGACTGTCGCCATCCCGTCAGCCTAGCCACCGGGGGGAGGGCGCTGCGCCAGCGCACCTCGCGGAGCCCGAGACGGTTCCGGAAGTGCTGGTGGGCTGCCTTACCGCAGGACCTGGTAGCGGAGGTGGGTCTCGCTCGCATACGCGGAGGTCTCGAGGCGTTCGAGCTCGATGCGTTGCCCCAGTCCCGCGAACAGCGAGATGCCCTCACCGAGCAGCACCGGTGCGACGTCGAGGTGGAGCTCGTCGACGAGTCCGAGCCGGAGGCACTGGCGCGAGATGCTCCCACCGAGCCGGCTGACCCACCCGTCCCCGGCGGCCCGGGCGGCCCGGGCGACCGCCTCGGAGATGTCGTCGACGACGAAGGTGTAGGTGGTGCCGTCGCGCTCGATGGGGTCGTGAGGACTGTGGGTCATGAGGTACACCGGCACCTTCAGCAGGCCGCCGTAGGGAGCTCGCCGTCCTCGATCGTCCGCGTGCGGTTCGCGCCGCCGACGACGGCTCCGATCCGGCCCACGACCCGTTCCACCACGGTGTCGTCCTCGGGGGAGGAGGGCCTGCCGAACATCCAGTCGACCCCGCCGTCCGGGTCCGCCAGGTACCCGTCGAGGGTGATGGTCGCGTGGACGAACACTGTGGCCATGGTGGGCTCCTCACGTGCTTCGCGGGCCTCCGAGCCTCAGCAGAGCAGATGCGCATGCTCCTGCGCCCAGTCGTCGTAGGTGCGGGGACGGCGACCGATGATCTCGGCGACCGTCGGCCGCTGGGCGGAGGTCCAGCGGGTCAGCTCGGCTGTGCGGGCACCGTACTCCTCCAGTGCGTACAGCGTCACGTCGATGGCACCCTCGGGCCAGCCCTGGTCGCGCCAGAGCGCGCGTGCCTCGTCGACGCTCACATCGACCAGCGTGAGGCGACGGCCGATCGCCGCGGCGATGCCGTCGACCCTGGAGCGGGTGCTCACCGGTGGTCCCACCGCCTCGAGCACCGTCCCCGTGAAGGTGTCCGCACGGAGCGCGGCCGCGGCGACCGAGGCGAGATCCTCTTCGTGGATGAAGGGATAGTGACCGGTGTCCGCGAAGGGCTCGCGGATCGTGTCATCGCTCCTGATCATCGCCGGCCACCCCGAGCCGGTCGCGGGATATGTGCCTTCGAGCATCGAGCCCATGACTGCGGACGGCCGGATGATGGTGGCGGGGATGCTCGAGGCCTGCACGGCTCTCTCGATCGCGGTCCAGAACCACGTCTCGGGCGGATACGCCTCCTCGTACTCCGGTCCATGGGAGGACAGCAGCACGACGCGAAGGACTCCTGCGCGCTCCGCCAGCTGCAGCACCGTCGGCACGGTGCCCGGCACGGCGCCGGCCAGGAAGAGGGTCCGCGCCCCGGTGAAGACCTCGGTGTGCTGCCCCGGTGCGGTGACCGAACCGCAGCAGACCTCGACCGAGCTCGGCCAGCCTCGGCCCTGCTCGGGTTCTGCCAGCACCCGGACCCGCTCCCCGGCGGCGAGGAGCTGCCGGGCCAGACGGCGTCCGATGAGTCCGGTGGGACTGCAGCCTTCACCGCGGCGGGGGGCGACGACGGTCAGCAGATGAAGCGGTGTCCCGGGGTCATCCGGTCCCACGGTGTGTCGATGCTGTCGCATGGCAAGACGTCCCTTCGAGCGAGCTGCGAGGGATCTTGCGCCTCGCCCCAGCGTGCCGTCCGTGGCCGCGCGTCGGGGGAGGGTGCGGATCTGCCGAGAAGTCTCGCGAACACCGCCGTCGCGCCCTTCCCGGACACCGCGCACGGACCCGGGGAGCGCCGACGGCGCCGCCCCGGGGGTTCCGTCACCGTCCGCCACCGGCTATCGTTCCGTCACCACCGGCACGGATGCTCACCGAGGAGCTCCGCGCCGCGCAGGATTCGTGACCCACGATGACGTGCGGAGGATCTGATGGAACCCGTGCCGATACAGCTGTCCCTCTCCAGCCTCACCACGGTCGCCGTGATCGTGGTGATCGCGCTGGTGGCTGTGGCGATGGCGCTGCGGTTCCGGGCCGAGGTGCTGCGCGCCCCGACCGGCACCGCGGCCATGAACGAGATCGCCGGGGCGGTGCAGGAGGGGGCCGTGGCGTATCTGCGCCGGCAGTTCCGCACCCTCGGCGTCTTCGCCGCCCTCACCGTGCTGCTGCTGCTCCTGCTGCCCACCCACGGGGACCCGTCGGCGCCGGAATGGCTGCTGCGCGCGGCGCGCTCCGTGGCGTTCCTGATCGGCGCCGCGCTCTCCGCGCTGATCGGCTACCTCGGCATGTGGCTCGCGGTGCGTGCGAACGTGCGGGTGGCAGCCGCCGCCCGCACCAGCGGCCGCGACCCGGCGATGATGATCGCGGTGCGCACCGGGGCCTGCGTGGGGATGGCGACCATCGGCTTCGGCCTGCTCGGCGCCGGCGTGGTGCTGCTCGCCTTCCGCGGGGACGCCCCGCTGGTGCTCGAGGGATTCGGCTTCGGGGCGGCGATGGTCGCGATGTTCATGCGCGTCGGCGGCGGCATCTTCACCAAGGCGGCCGACGTCGGCGCGGACCTGGTGGGCAAGGTCGAGCAGAACATCCCCGAGGACGACCCCCGCAACGCGGCCACCATCGCCGACAACGTCGGCGACAACGTCGGCGACTGCGCGGGCATGGCCGCGGACCTCTTCGAGTCCTACGCCGTGACCCTGGTCGCCGCCCTGATCCTGGGCAAGGCCGCCTTCGGCGAGGCCGGGATGGTGTTCCCGCTCATCGTCCCCGCCATCGGGGTGATCACCGCCCTGATCGGCATCTACGTCATCCGGCCGCGGGACGGGGAGAACGCGCTGCGCACCATCCGGCGCGCCTTCATGCTCTCGGCGGCGAGCTCGGCCGTGCTGTGCGCGCTCGCGGCGTTCGTCTACCTGCCCGGCAGCTTCGCCGAGCTCGGCGTCGGCGACGTCAGCGCCACCGTCGAGGACCCGCGGATCATCGCGGCCGTCTCTGTCGTGATCGGCATCGTGCTGGGGGTGCTGATCATGAACCTCACCGGCTACTACACCGGCACCGAGGACCGTCCGGTGCAGCAGGTCGCGGCGACCTCGCGCACCGGCGCGGCCACCGTGGTGCTGGCCGGGTTCGCGCTGGGCATGGAATCGGCCGTCTTCACCGCCCTGGTCATCGCCTCCGCGGTGCTCGGGGCGTTCCTGCTGGGCGGCGCCGGCGTGGTGGGCCTGTTCGCGGTGGCGCTGGCCGGCTGCGGACTGCTGACCACCGTCGGCGTCATCGTCGCGATGGACACCTTCGGACCGGTGGCCGACAACGCCCAGGGCATCGCCGAGATGTCCGGGGACGTCGACGGCGCCGGCGCGCAGGTGCTCACCGAGCTCGACGCCGTCGGCAACACCACCAAGGCGATCACCAAGGGCATCGCGATCGCCACCGCGGTGCTCGCCGCGACCGCCCTGTTCGGCTCCTACACCGACGCCATCCGCGGCGTGCTCGGGGACCGCTACCAGGCCTTCCTCGACCAGTCCGTCATCTTCGCCCCGCAGACCCTGGTCGGGGTCATCGTGGGCGCCGCGGTGGTGTTCCTGTTCTCCGGGCTCGCGATCAACGCGGTGGGACGGGCTGCGGGGGCCGTGGTCCACGAGGTGCGCCGGCAGTTCCGGGACTTCCCCGGGATCATGGACGGCACCCAGAAGCCGGAGTACGGACGGGTGGTCGACATCGTCACCCGCGACTCGCTGCGGGAGCTGGCCACGCCCGGCCTGCTCGCGGTGGCCGCCCCGATCGCGGTGGGCTTCGGACTGGGTGCACCAGCACTGGCCGGCTACCTCGCCGGCGCCATCGCCACCGGGGTGCTGATGGCGGTGATGCTCGCGAACTCCGGCGGAGCCTGGGACAACGCCAAGAAGATGGTCGAGGACGGTCACCACGGCGGCAAGGGCTCCCCGGCGCACGCGGCGGTCGTCACCGGTGACACGGTCGGGGATCCCTTCAAGGACACCGCGGGCCCCGCGATCAACCCCCTGATCAAGGTGATGAACCTGGTCGCGGTGCTCATCGCGCCGGCCGTGGTGGGGATGTCCGCGCTCAGCGGCGACGAGAACCCGCTGCGCTACCTGATCGCCCTGCTGGCCCTGGCGGCGATCGCCGTGAGCGTGGGGATCTCCATCCGCCGGGGCGTGGTGCTGGACGCCCCGCTGGAGGACGCCGCCCCGGCGGCCGACGAGCGACGCCTCCCCGCGCACGAGCGGGAGCCCGGGACGGGCGCGGGGGGACCGCAGCGGAATGGCTAGCATGTGCCCATGACCAGCACTCCAGGCAACAGCTCCGCCGTGTCTCCCGAGGATGCGGCCCGACGTGACCGGCAGCAGAAGCTGCAGCGCTTCTTCGTCACGTTCGCCGTGATCGAGGGCGTCCTCCTCGCGGCCGCGGTGGTCCTCATCTACGTGCTCGAGGTGATCGACCCCGCGATCGGCCACTGGGTGCTCATCGCGATCGCGCTCCTCGGCGGTCTCGTGCTCAGCAGCTACCTCATGAAGAACGTGCAGGGGAACCGGCCGGAGCAGGCGGAGCGGTCGGCGCTGCGCTGACCGGGCCCCGGCACCCGGAGGCGGGCGCCTAGCCTGCGTCCTCCGAGTCCGATCCCGCAGGCCCGGCGGATGTGTCGGCGCCCTGGCCCCCGTGGTCCCTCCGACCCACGACCATCCCGAGCACGAACGCGACCGGCGCGATCAGCGCCAGCCCCGTGCTGACGGCTGCGCTGCCGCTGGTGACCAGGGTGAAGTTCGTCAGCACCAGCCATGCCGCCACGCACAGTGCGAGCACCGCGAGGATCGGGACGATCAGCGTGGTCCAGCGCCGCGCGGCGCGTTCGGGGTGCCGACGGAAGAACACCAGGACGCCGAGGGTGGTCAGCAGCAGCATCATGACCATGCCGATCGTGGCGACGCCGGCCAGGTAGCCGAACACCTCCACCAGCGGGTCCAGGCCGATCGCCAGGCAGGCCACGGCGATCACGGCCGCGGTCGCGGACTGGAGCAGGGAGGAGGTCGCGGGGCTCCCGTGCCGGGGATGGACCGTGGCCAGGACCGCCGGCAGCGAGCCGATCCGTGCCAGCGCGAACTGGTAGCGCGCGATGATGTTGTGGAAGCTCAGCACGCAGGCGAAGAGGCTGGTGATCAGCAGGACCTGCATGAGGTTCCGGGTGAGCGCGCCGGCATGGGCGCCGGCGGTGTCCAGCAGCATGTTGCCGCTCCCGAACAGCGTGTCGCGCGCGACGTCGGTGACGCTGCTGGGCCCGGCGCCCAGGACCAGCACCCACACCGACAGCGTGTAGAAGGCGCCGATGATCGCGACGGCGAGGTAGGTGGCGCGCGGGATCGTCCGCTCGGGATGGCGGGCCTCGTCGCGGTAGATCGCGGTGGACTCGAAGCCGATGAAGCCGGTCATCGCGAAGAGCACTGCGACGCCGAGCCCCCCGGTGAGGAAGACCTGCGGGTCGAAGGATGTCAGCGAGCGGCCCTCGGGGCCGCCGTCGGCGATGACCGCGACGTCGACCACGAGCATGACCAGCAGCTCGAGGACGAGGGCGGTGCCGAGCACCCTGGAGGACAGCTCGATGTGCCGGTAGCCGAGCAGGGCCACGATCCCCAGCGCCGCCAAGGCGTAGAGGATCCAGGGCAGCTCGGGCCCGCCGTAGGTGCGCACCAGGTCCCTGACCGCCCAGCCCAGGTACCCGTAGATGCCGGCCTGGATTGCCGTGTACGTCACCAGTGCGACGAAGGCCGTGCCCATGCCGGGGCGGCTGCCGAGGCCGCGGGAGACGTAGCTGAAGAAGGCACCGGCCTCCGTCACGTGCGGGGTCATCGCCACGAAGCCGACGGAGAACAGCAGCAGGACCAGGGAGGCGAGCAGGAAGCCCATCGGTGCGCCCGCGCCGTTGCCCTGACCGATCGCCAGCGGCGCGTTGCCGCCGATCACGGTCAGCGGCGCCGCGGCCGCGATCACCATGAAGGCGATGCTGCCGGTGCCGAGATCCCCGCTCAGCGTGCGGCGTTCCCGCGAGGGTGTGGTCATCGGAGAGTCCCTGTCGATGGATGCCGCGGACGAGAGGAGAGACCGGGGGGGGTGCCGGCCGGCGCCGGGGCGGGTCTGCGTGCACCGCGGCGGCGGACGGCCGGGAGCCTACTGGCGGTAGAGCTCGGAGCGCACCTCGGCGAGGTACGGGTTCTGCGCGCGCGCCCGCTCGATCACGCCCTTGTCCAGCTGCGCGAACAGCAGCGCTCGGTCGTCCCGGCCCGCCTCGGCCAGATGCCGACCGAAGGGATCGGCGACGACGCTGCGCCCCACGTACTCGAACTCGCCGTCCCGGCCGATCTGGTTGACGTACGCGACGTACACGGAGTTCTCCCACGCCCGCACCCGGACCACGTGGTCGTTGACGAAGGAGAACGGCTCCATCTGCGCCGTGGGGACGGCGATCAGGTCGGCGCCGGACAGGGCCGCCGCGCGGGCCGCCTCCGGGTACTCGACGTCGAAGCAGATCAGCAGCGCGATCGTGAAGCCGCGATGGCGCACCAACGTGCGGGCGCGGCGGCCCGGGGTGAAGTAGCGCCGGTCCAGGTCGCCGAACAGCTGGATCTTGTGGTGGCGCGCGAGTACCCGACCGTCCTCGTCGAGGAACCAGGCGGCGTTGTGGACGGCCGTCCCGTCGGGACCGGTCACCTGCTCCGGGCCTCCTGCGATCAGGGCGATGCGGTGCCGTCGAGCGATCTCGCGGACCTGCTCGAGGGGATTCGCGGCGGCGATGCGGGGGATGTCGTCCCCGATGGCGTAGCCGCTGAGGAACATCTCCGGCGTGATGAGCAGCGCTGCGCCACGCTCCGCGGCCGCGCCGGCCGCGGCGTCCAGGGCCCGGAGGTTCGCGCTCACGTCCCCGGGCGTGCTGGCCTGCTGCAGGACGGCGAGGGTGAGGGTCGAGACATCAGGGTCCATGGGCGCTGATGCTGGCACCGCGGCCCGCCTTTGTCCATGCCGCTGCGATCGCCCGGCGCCGTCGCCATCGGTCCCGCCGGTCGTAGGCTGGTTCCAGGATCAGCGTCGTCCTGACGTCGCCGCTCCGGCCTCCGCACGGACGCGGGGGCCGACCCCACCTGGAGGAGCACCATGACCGAGACCCGCGAGAAGGATCTGCTCGCCACCGTCCCCGGGGAGCTGTTCATCGACGGCCGCTGGCGCCCCGGCGGGGCGGGCGAGACCATCGACGTGCGCGACCCCGCCACCGGGCAGGTGCTGCGCACCATCGCCTCGGCCACCCGTGAGGACGCGGTCGCCGCCCTCGGCGCGGCCGACGCCGCCTTCCCCGCCTGGTCGGCCACCCCCGCCCGCGAGCGCGGGGAGCTGCTGCGCCGCGCCTTCGACCTGCTGACGGAGCGGGCCGAGGACTTCGCGCTGCTGATGACCCTGGAGATGGGCAAGCCGCTGGCCGAGTCCCGCGGCGAGGTCACCTACGGGGGCGAGTTCCTGCGCTGGTTCTCCGAGGAGGCCCCGCGGATCCAGGGCCGCTACGGCGCGAACCCCGAGGGCACCGGGAGGATGATCGTCTCCCAGCACGCGGTCGGGCCCTGCCTGCTGATCACCCCGTGGAACTTCCCGCTGGCGATGGCGACCCGCAAGATCGCCCCGGCCCTGGCGGCTGGCTGCACCATGGTCGTCAAGCCCGCCTCGCTGACGCCGCTGACCACGCTGGCCTTCGTGCAGCTCCTCGAGGAGGTCGGGGTGCCGCGCGGCGTGGTCAACGTGGTCACCTCGGCGTCGGCCCGCGACGTCTCCGAACCGCTGCTGGCCGATCCCCGCCTGCGGAAGCTCTCCTTCACCGGATCCACCGCAGTGGGGCAGAAGCTCCTCGAACAGGCCGCCCAGCGCGTCCTGCGCACCTCCATGGAGCTCGGCGGCAACGCCCCCTTCCTGGTGTTCGAGGACGCCGACCTGGACAAGGCCGTCGACGGCGCGCTCGCCGCCAAGTTCCGCAACTCCGGGGAGGCCTGCACCGCCGCGAACCGCTTCATCGTCCACCGCGCGGTCGCCGAGGAGTTCACCCGCCGCGTCACCGAGCGGGTGCGCGAGATGCAGGTGGGTCGCGGCACCGAGGACGGGGTGACGATCGGCCCCCTGATCGACGAGGACGCCGTCGAGAAGGCCCACACGCTGGTGCAGGACGCGCTGACGCGCGGCGCGATCCTGCAGATCGGCGGTCAGGAGATCGAGGGACCGGGGACGTTCTACCAGCCGACGGTCCTGTCCGAGGTGGGGGAGGGGAGCCGGATCCTGCGCGAGGAGATCTTCGGGCCGGTGCTCGCGATCACCTCCTTCGACACCGAGGACGAGGCCGTGCGCCTGGCCAACGACACCGAGTACGGGCTGGTCTCCTACGTGTTCACCGAGAGCATCGACCGCGGCCAGCGCATGATCGAGCGCCTGCAGACGGGGATGATGGGCCTGAACATCGGCGTCGTCTCCAACGCCGCCGCCCCGTTCGGGGGCTGGAAGATGTCGGGCCTGGGCCGTGAGGGCGGCGCCGAGGGCATCCACGAGTACCTGCAGTCGAAGTACACGCTGACCCCGGACCCGTTCTGAGCGGGTCCGGCCGGCGCCGCGGGCTCGGCCGCGCTCAGGGTGCGTGGTCGATGCAGGTCGTCGCCTCCGGCCGGGCCGCGAGCCGCGCCGGAGCGATGGGCCGACCGCAGACGCTGCAGCGGCCGTCCTCGCCGCCCGCGAGCCGAGCCCGCGCCTCGTCGATCCCGGCGAGCGCCTCGAGCCGGCTCTGACGCAGCCCTTCGAGCCGGGACCACTGCGCGGACATGGGCACGCCGTCGGGATCGTGCTCGTCGTCGTCGCTGAGTCCCTCGCGGGTGCGCCGCAGCGCGTCGAGCTCGCGGTCGATGTCCGCGAGCTTCGCGAGCACGTCGCGGCGGCGGGCGTCCAGGCTGCCGGCGCGGGAGTGCACCGTACCGGGCCTCGCCGCCTGATCGGGATCGTCCATGGGGTCAGTGTGCCGCACGGGGTCGTTCAACAGCGGCGACGGGGCGGGCTGGAGGAGCCGTCACTCCTGGAGGCTTGCGTTGTGCTCCAGGGCGACGTCGACCCACGAGGACAGCTCGCCCTCCGTGGCGATCGAGTCCGGGGCGACGCGGAGCCAGCCCGGGCCCATGGACCGGCCGGCGCCCATCTCCGCCTGCGCGGCCCCCGTGCGGGCGAGCAGCTCACGGTGCCGCTCGGGGTCCGCGCGGATCAGCAAGGAGCCGTCACCACCTGCTCCGACCAGCAGCTTCTCGTTCACCATGAAGGCTCGAACCCCGAACATCTGCTGTTCACGGAGCGAGGGCTGGGTCCCGAGCAGTGCTCGAAGACGGTCGGCCAAGGGCTCGGGACGGGTGCTCATGATGGTTCTCGCTCTCCGCCGGGCGGTCGGGGTCTGACCGGCGGACGGCAGAGCGATGCTGCGGCGCGATCGACGAGAGGGACGGTCGAGCTGCACATCAGTGCAGCCGGCGATCACCGGGCAGCAGCAGTCGCAGCCAGTGGTGCCCATAGGCCCCGACATCCAGGGAGAGCCGCCCGTCGCCGGTGATGGCCAGCCGATTCCCGCTGAACAGGTCGAGCACTTCGGTGCCGTCGTCGACGCCGGCCAGCTGCACGTTCACCGTGGTGGCCTCCGGGGCGAGGTTGTGCACCAGCACCGAGCTGGCGGTCCCGCCGCCGAACGGGTTCCAGGTGCACCGGTGGATCAGCACCGAGGGGATGTCGCGGTCCAGGACCTCGGCCTCGCCCATCCCCACCTCCGGGCATTCCCGGTAGCGGCGCGCGAGGAGGCCGACGAACGAGAGCAGGGAATCGGGGTCGGAGCGCTGGTGCTCGGCGTTGACGTGCTGGGGTCCGTACGGTCCCTCGGTCAGGGGTGCGACCAGCTTCGAGGGCGCCACGGTGGAGAAGCCGCCGTTCTTCCCGGCCGTCCACTGCATCGGGGAGCGCACGGCCAGCCGGCCCGGGATGTCGAGGTTCTCGCCCATGCCGATCTCCTCGCCGTAGAACAGCACGGGGGTGCCGGGCAGGGCGAACAGAAGCGAGTAGACCAGTTTGAGCCGTCGCGGATCGCCGTCGAGCATCGGAGGCAGTCGCCGACGCAGTCCGCGGCCGAACAGCTGCATCTCCTCGTCGGGCCCGAAGGCGTCGAAGACCTCGTGGCGCTCCTGATCGCTGAGCTTGTCGAGCGTGAGCTCGTCGTGGTTGCGAAGGAAGTTCGCGAACTGGCGGGTGCGCTCCAGGACCGGGCGGCGGCGCAGCGTCGCCGCCAGCTCGCTCGCGTCCTGACGGGCCAGTGACAGGTACATCCGCTGCATCAGCTCGAAGTCGAACATCATGGTCAGCTCGTCGCCGTCAGCTCCCCCGAAGAAGGCCAGCTGCTCCTCGTAGGGCAGGTTCACCTCGCCCAGCAGGATCGCGTCCCCGCGACGGCGCCCGATGAAGCCGCTGAGCTGGCGCAGGTACTCGTGCGGGTCGTGGAGCTCGCTGCCGCTCCGCGACACGCCGCGGCTCTCGATGAAGTACGGCACCGCGTCCACCCGGAAGCCGTCCAGTCCCAGCTGCAGCCAGAAGCCGATGATCTTGGCGACCTCCTTCTGCACCGCCGGATTGGTGATGTCGAGGTCGGGCTGCTCGGAGTAGAAGTTGTGCAGGTAGTACTGCCCGGCCTTCTCGTCATAGCTCCAGAGCGACTCTTCGGCATCAGGGAAGACCACCTCGCCGGAGGTGTCCTGCGGCGGCTCGTCGCGCCATACGTAGTAGTCCCGGAAGGGGCTGCTGGGGGAGGAACGGGCGGCGGTGAACCAGGGGTGCTTGTGCGAGGTGTGGTTGACGACCAGGTCCATGATCACGCGCATGCCACGGTCCTTCGCGGTGCGGATGAGCTCCACCAGGTCGCCGTGGTCGCCCAGGCGGGGATCCACGCCGTAGTAGTCGGTGATGTCGTAGCCGTCGTCACGGCCTGTGGTGGGATTCAGCGGCATCAGCCACAGGCAGGTCACGCCCAGTTCGGCCAGGTAGTCGAGGCGCTGGGCGAGGCCGTCGATGTCGCCGACGCCGTCGTCGTTGCCGTCGAAGTACTTCTCGATGTCCAGGCAGTACACGACAGCGGATCTCCACCACTGGTCCGAGGTCTCGGTCTTGAGCATCGGGGCTCCTCGTCGAAGGGGCGGCGGGACGACCTGGACCTCAGGCTATCGGCCGGTCCGCTGCGCAGGGACGAGTTCGGTGCTGCGTGACCGGCGGGAAGCGCCAGGACGGTCGTCAGCGGGCCGCCGCCTCCAGCCGGGCGACGTCGAGCTTGATCTGCTGCATCATCTCCCTCATGACCGCCTCGGCATGGGGCCCGGCGAGCAGGTCGTTGAGCTGCTGGGGCACGATCTGCCAGGACAGCCCGAACCGGTCCGAGCACCACCCGCACTGCGACTCGCGCCCGCCGTTGCCGACGATCGCCTCCCACAGCCGGTCGACCTCGGCCTGGCCGTCCACGGTGACCACGATCGAGACAGCCTCGGACAGCGGGAACTGCGGTCCGCCGTTGAGCAGCGTGTAGGGGACGCCGGCGAGCTCGAGGTCGACCGTCAGGGCCTGACCGGTCATGTCGGGCCCGTCCGGCGGGCCGCTGCCCGGCTCGTACTGGGTGCGGTTCAGGATCTTCGAGCCGGGGAGGAGGGAGACGTAGAACTCGGCGGCCTCATCGATGTGGCCGTCGAACCAGAGGCAGGTCTGCACGGAAGTCATGAGGCATCTTCCCCCTGCACCGTCCGGCTACGGAACGGTCAGCAGCAGCTTCTCGGACACGACGGCGATCGCGGTGTCGGGCATCTCGGGGTCGTGGCACGTAGCCTCGGAGTCGGCGAGCGACCGCCGCGATCGCGACGGCCGCCAACGGAGTGACGGGATACCGCCGGACGTCGGTGGACCCGCCGAGGAGAGGACGATCGACATGCTGAACTTCCTGCTGCGGATGCGACGACTGCGCGGTGACGTCCGCGCCGCCCGGAGCGGCCCGGCGGCGGTCGGGAAGCGGGCCGGCCGGCGCGCGGCCCACCGCCTGGTGAACCGGTTGCTCCGGTAGCCCTCGGAGGCCCTCGCGGGCCTCAGCCGACGGTGGCGGCGAGGGCGACGATGATGCCCTCCGGGCCGCGGAGATAGCAGAGCCGGTACGCCTGCTCGTACTGGGCGACCTCGCCGATCAGCTCGGCGCCGATCCCCTGCAGGCGCGCCACGGTCTCGTCGATGTCGTCGACCTCGAACATCACCGACCGGTACCCGAGGCCGTGCGGCTGGTCCTGCGGCTGGTCGGCGCCGACGGCGGTGGGGGACGAGAACCGCGAGAGCTCCACCCGGCCGGCGCCGTCCGGCATCCGCAGCATCACGATCTCCGTGCGCATGCCGAGCAGTCCGGTGACCCGGTCCACCCAGTCGCCGCTGATGCTCGCCCGTCCCTCGATCGCCAGACCGAGCTCCGTGAAGAACGCGGTCATCTGGTCCAGATCCGCGACGACGATGCCGATGTGGTCCAGCCGCTTGACGCCCATGGGCCACGGTAGATCCGATCCCCAGTCCGCCGCATTCACCCTCCGCCCGCCTCCGGGCTCGGTACGCTCTCGTGATGGATTTCGTCGGCGTGGACCTGGCCGCACAGCCCCGGCGCACCGGACTCGCCGTGCTCCGCGACCTCGGCGGGACGCTGCTCGTCGCCCAGGCGCGCAGCGGCGCCGAGGACGACGAGCTCGTCCGGGCGATCACCGGCTCCGTGAAGACCGGCGTCGACGTGCCGGTCGGCTGGCCGGACCGGTTCGTCGACCTCCTGGCCGCCCACGCCGCCGGGACGCTGAGCCCGCCGGACTCCACCGGCGACGCCTGGCGGCGGGACCTGGCGATGCGGGCCACCGATCTCGCCGTCCATCGGCGCACCGGGCTGACCCCGCTCAGCGTCTCCACCGACCGGATCGCGCATCCGGCGCTGCGGTGGGCCGGGATCGAGGCCCGGCTGCGGGCGAGCGGTCTCGACGTGGCGCGGGACGGCTCCGGCATGCTCTGCGAGGTGTACCCGGCCGCCGCGCTGCGCGCCTGGTCGCTCCCGCACCGGGGCTACAAGGGGACCAAGAACGCTGCGCCGCGCAGCGAGCTGGTGGCGGCGCTGAGCCGCGCGGTCCCCGCCCTGGACTGGAACGGGCACCGGGAGCGGTGCACGGCCGACGACGATGCGCTGGACGCCGTGCTCGCCGCGCTGATCGCCCGCGAGGTGACCCACGGCCGGGCCGAGCCCCCGCCGCCGGAGCTGCGGGAGGTCGCCCGGCGCGAGGGGTGGATCTGGGTGCCGCGGGAGCTGCCGCGGGCTTGATCGGGACGGGCGACAGTGCACGCGTGCGGGCGCCGCGCAGGCCGTGCACACCCCGGGCCAGCGCCGCGGGCGCTCAGGCCAGGTTGTCCTCGTCGCGCAGCCTCGGCTCGACGCGCAGCTCGGGGTGGTACCCGGACTTGTCGGCATAGAACGCGCGGATGCGGTCCATGTCCGCCGGGACGTCACCGGTCAGCTCGATGGTCGGGCCCAGGCCCGTCGTCATCGTCGGGCGGTCCACGAAGCCGAGCGTGACCGGCATGCCGGTCTCGCGCGCGATGCGGTAGAAGCCGGACTTCCAGTGCGTATGCGCGCCGCGGGTGCCGTCCGGGGTGACCACCAGCGAGAACACCTCCCCGTCGCGGCTGCGCCGCACCACGTCCTCGACCACGCTGCTGGGGTCCGCCCGGTCCACGGGGATGCCGCCGAGCAGGCGCATCAGCGGGGCGTGCCAGCCGACGAACAGGCTCTTCTTCCCCAGCCAGTGGATCTTCACCCCCAGTCGCCAGGCGATCCCGAGCATGAACACGAAGTCCCAGTTCGAGGTGTGGGGGGCTCCGATGAGCACCGTCGGACGGCCCGGGGCCGGCTGGCTCGCCAGCTTCCACGGACTGACGACCCAGAACGCACGGGCGAGGAGGTTGCGGAGCATGCGCTCAATGTAAGGGGTGGCGGGGAGCGCCGGAGGCGGGTCTCAGGCGCTCCCGTCCCGGGCCGGCCAGGCGTTCGGGCGGCACCCGTCCAGGTCGATGCTCTGCTGGAGCATCACCGGTGCGGCGCGCCCCTCGCCGGTGCAGCGGGCGTGCCCGTGGCCGAGGAAGTGCCCCACCTCGTGGTTGACCAGGTAGGCCCGGTACTCGGCGGTGTCGGGGAAGGTGGGGGTGCGATGCAGCCAGCGGTCGGAGTTCAGCACGACGTCCGGGCCGATCCGGCAGCTCCAGCGCCCCTCGGTGCGCGCCGGCAGGCAGAGCGCATCGACCGTCGGCGGTGAGGCCACCGAGACGGTGAACTCCGCCTGCGCCGGATCGGCGACCTGCTGGAAGGCGACGTCCTCGAGCCCCTGCCAGCCGCGGTCGTCCGCGAGCACGGCGGCGACCCCGCGGGCGGTGTCCTCGGCATCCAGTCCGATGCCGTTCTCGACCCGGAGGGCGTAGGTGCGCACGGTCCCGGTCGCGGTCCCGGCGGCCGCGCCGGCGGGCTGCGCGATGGTCCAGGTGCCGTCGCCGACGGTGCCGGACTCCACGATCTCCTGCTCCGCCGCCGACGCGTCCGGGGACGGCGGCGGGGCGGCGCCGGACTCGACGACCGGCACCGCCGGCTCCGGCGTGGCAGCTGCCGTCGCACCCGTCGTCGAGGCGCCGGCGCTGCCGGTCGACGCGGCACCCCCGGGCTCCGCGTCGCGCGACGCACCGGTCGCGGTCAGCTGGCGCACCCCGAGCACCACGGCGATCACCAGCACGAGCGCCACCAGCAGCACCGCCGCGGACCGGAGCAGCCGGCCCCGACGGGTCAGGACGAGGCGGCGCGGCGGGGCCGGGGGCGAGGTCACCCGCTCACGCTAGGAGACCGTGCGCAGGTGACGTGCGCGACACGCCCGGCGGGCAGATCAGTCGGAGCCGGGCCGGCGGCGGGCGCGCTTGATCTCGCCGCGCCGCCGCTTGCCGTCCAGACGCCGCCGCTGCGAGCCCCGGGTCGGCCGCGTCGCCCGGCGCGGGACGGGAGGTGCGACGGCCTCCCGCAGCAGGGCCGCGAGGCGCTGCCGCGCCGCGGTGCGGTTGCGCAGCTGCGAGCGCTGCTCGGCGGCCGTGATGGTGAGCACCGAGCCCGCGAGGCGGGCGGCCAGGTGCGCGAGCGCGCGCTCGCGCTGGGCCTCGTCGAGCGCGGTCGTCGTGGCCAGGTCCAAGCTGAGCTGCACCCGGGAATCAGCGGTGTTGACGCCCTGACCACCGGGGCCCGAGGCGTGGGAGAACTGCTCGACGAGCTCCGCGGCGGGCACGCGCAGCCCGCGCGGCGCGCCGGGTCCCGGGGCCACCAGCAGATCGTCCATGCCCCCAGTGTCCAGCAGTCCCGCGCCGTCCCGCGCGGTGAGGACGAGTGAGGTCAGCGCAGCTATAGTCGCGCCGACCGGGCACCGGCTCCCGCGCCCCGTCCGGCGTGGCGGCGGACCGGGATCTGGAGACACGAGATGAGCTTCCCCTTCGTCCGCAGCGAGCACGCCGAGCCGGTGGCTCCCGCCCTCGCCGCGGCCGTGCGCGATGCCGACCTGGGCCTGGCCCGCGGCGTCGTCGAGCTCGCGGAGCCCTCCCCGCGCTGGGGCGAGGCCTTCGCCGCCCTGGCCGCTGCGCTCCTGCCGACCGCGCCTCCCGAGGCCCTCGCCCTCGAGCACATCGGGTCGACCGCCGTGCCGGGGCTGCCCGCCAAGGCGATCCTCGACGTCGCCGTGGCCGAGGCACCGAGGGCGGATCCCGGACCGGTCCACGACTGGCTGATGAGCCACGGCTTCCTCTACCGCGGGGAGCCGGGCGAGCAGCGCCCCGACCGGATGTACGCCCTCGAGCTCGCCCCCGGCCTCCGCCTGGTCAACCTGCACGTGGTCGAGCACGACGGCCCGCTGTGGCGGCGCTACCTCGCCTTCCGCGATCACCTGCGGGCCGATGCCGCGGACCGTGAGGCCTACGGGTCGCTCAAGCGGCGGCTCGCCGGCCGGCATCCCGAGGACCGCCTGGCCTACGTCGCGGCCAAGGGGGCGTTCATCGTGCCGCGCCACGACCCGCCCGGCGCGGGGAGGGTCGGGACCGCTGCGCCACGGCCACCGCGCACCGGCTCGTGATCCGACCGGGAAGCACGGCGCTGCGCGGGCAGCTCGCCGGCGCGTGATCCTGACCGGGAGCGTGGCGCCACGGCAGCCGCTCGCGGACCCGGGGTGGCGAGGACGCCCGTCCGGGGGCACGATGGGGGCATGCCCGATCCGATGCTGATCCTGACCCACTCCGAGGTCGCCGACGCCGCGCTCGCCGACTGGCGCCAGGTCGAGAACACCCTCGTCACCGGCTACGTCACCGGCGACTTCGCCACCGGGCTGGAGCTGGTCAACCGGATCGGCGCCTCCGCCGAGAAGGCCGACCACCACCCCGACCTCACCCTCACCTACTCCCGCGTGGGCATCACGCTGTACAGCCACGACGTCGGCGGCATCACCATCCGCGACCTCCGCCTGGCCCGCACCATCAGCGAGCACGCCGCCTCGCTGGGCTGCCCGCCCGCGCACGACTGACCGGCCGCGCGCGACTGACCGGCCGTTGCCGCCGGCCGCGACGCGGTCCCCTGAGCGCCGCGGAACCGCGTCCGGGCGTCGACCGGCCGCGTGAGCTGGGAAACGGCGAGCGGTCGTCGATGCCGCCCGAGCGGATGCGGGGTGGGAGGATCAGCGGATGACCGCCACCCTCGTCGCCCACGGACTGGCCGGAGGGTACGGCCACCGCACCCTCTTCGAGGACCTCGACCTCACCGTCGCCCCGGGCGACGTGGTGGGCGTGGTCGGTGCCAACGGCGCCGGGAAGTCGACCCTGCTGCGCCTGCTGGCCGGGGTGGACGATCCCCAGGCCGGCACCGTCACCCTCTCCCCGTCGGACGCCTTCGTGGGTCATCTGCCGCAGGAGCACGAGCGCGTGCCCGGCGAGACGATCGCCGCCTACATCGCCCGCCGCACCGGTTGCGCGCAGGCGAGCCTCGACATGGACGCCGCCGCCGCGGCCCTCGGGGAGGATTCGGGGGCCGGCGCGGCCGACGCCTACTCCGCGGCCCTGGACCGTTGGCTCGCGAGCGGCGCCGCCGACCTCGAGGAGCGCATCCCGGTGGTCCTGGCCGAACTCGGCCTCCCGTACGCCGCCCACGAGGTGGACCGGACGCCGATGAGCTCGCTCTCCGGCGGGCAGGCCGCCCGGGTGGGACTGGCCGCGCTGCTGGTGAGCCGCTTCGACCTGGTGCTGCTGGACGAACCCACCAACGACCTCGACCTCGACGGGCTGGAGCGCCTGGAGTCCTTCGTGCAGGGACTGCGCGGGGGAGCGGTGCTGGTCAGCCACGACCGCGAATTCCTCGCCCGCTGCGTGACCCGCGTGCTCGAGCTGGACCTGGCCCAGCACAGCAACCGCGTCTACGGCGGCGGCTACGACGCCTACCTCGAGGAGCGGGCCACCCTGCGCCGCCAGGCCCGCGAGAAGTACGAGGAGTTCGCGGACAAGAAGTCCGACCTCGTCTCCCGCGCCCGCACCCAGCGCGAATGGTCCAGCCAGGGGGTGCGCAATGCGATGAAGAAGTCCCCGGACAACGACAAGATCCGCCGTCGCGCCCAGTCCGAGTCCAGCGAGAAGCAGGCCCAGAAGGTCCGGCAGATGGAGAGCCGCATCGCCCGTCTCGACGAGGTCGAGGAGCCGCGCAAGGAGTGGCAGCTCCAGTTCGAGATCGGTGCCGCACCCCGCTCCAGCACCGTGGTCTCCACCCTCTCCCACGCCGTGATCCGCCAGGGCGACTTCACCCTCGGTCCGGTCTCACTGCAGGTCAACGCGGGCGAGCGGATCGGGATCACCGGCCCCAACGGAGCCGGCAAGTCGACCCTGCTGCGGGCCCTGCTCGGCCGCCAGCGCGTCGATCAGGGCTCCGCCTCGCTGGGGGCGAGCGTGCAGATCGGCGAGATCGACCAGGCCCGCTCTCACCTGGCGGGCCCGCTCCCGCTCGCCGACGCCGTCGAGGCCCAGCTGCCGCAGCTGACCCCGGCCGATGTGCGCACCCTGCTGGCGAAGTTCGGGCTGCGCGCCGACCACGTGGACCGCAGCGTCGACGAGCTGTCGCCGGGGAGCGCACCCGCGCCGCGCTGGCCCTGCTGCAGGCGCGCGGGGTGAACCTGCTGGTGCTGGACGAGCCCACCAACCATCTCGACCTGCCCGCCATCGAGCAGCTCGAGCAGGCGCTGGACAGCTACGACGGCACCCTGCTGCTGGTCACCCACGACCGGCGGATGCTGGGGACCGTGCGCACCGACCGGCGCTGGCACGTCGAGGCGGGGGAGGTGCGCGAGCTCTGACGCGCCCCTAGGCAGCACGCCGCCCGCTCCCTACTCTGGCCCCATGATCGAGAACTCGAAGGTCACCGTCATCGGGGCGGGCGCGGTCGGTTCCAGCGTCGCCTATGCCCTGCTCATCCGCGGCTCCGCCCGCCACGTCGCCCTGTACGACATCAATGCGGCCAAGACCGAGGCCGAGGTGCTCGACCTCGCCCACGGGACGCTGTTCACCGGCGGCAGCGACATCACCGGCGGCGCCGATCTCTCCGTCGTCGAGGGATCGCAGGTGGTGGTGATCACCGCCGGTGCCAAGCAGAAGCCGGGGCAGACCAGGATCGAGCTCGCCGCGACGAACGCGAAGATCGTCCGCTCCCTCATGGAGCAGACCCTCGAGGTGGCCCCCGAGGCGATCGTCGTCATCGTCACCAACCCCTGCGACGTGCTGACCATGATCGCCCAGGAGGTCTCCGGCCTGCCCGCGCAGCGCGTCTTCGCCTCCGGCACCGTGCTGGACTCCTCCCGCCTGCGCTGGGAGATCGCGCGCCGCACGAACATCGCCGCGCCCAGCGTGCACGCGCAGATCGTCGGCGAGCACGGCGACACCGAGTTCCCGCTGTGGTCGGCCGCCCGCATCAACGCGGTGCCCCTCCTCGAGTGGCGCGGAGCGGACGGGACGGCGATGTTCACCCCTGAGCAGCTCGACCAGATCGCGGTGGACGTCCGCGACGCCGCCTACAAGGTCATCCAGGGCAAGGGCGCCACCAACTACGCGATCGGACTCTCCAGCGCCCGCATCGTCGAGGCGATTCTCGGCGACGAGAACGCCGTGCTGAACGTGTCCACGGTGCTGACGGACTTCCACGGCATCGACGGCGTGGCGCTGTCGGTGCCGTGCATCGTCAACGCCTCCGGCGCCCACCCGATCCGCGAGACCCCCTTCGAGGACGAGGAGCTGACGAAGCTGCGTGCCTCCGCCGCGGCGCTCGAGAGGGCCGCGGCCGGTCTGCGGGGCTGAGTCGCCGCGGGTCGGCGGCGGGCCGGCGGGCTCGGCGCGGGCCTCGACGCCGGGTGGACCTCAGGCCAGCGGTGCGCGACCCACCGGCTGCGTCGGCTCCGGAAGCAGCGGGGTGGCCGCGCGCAGGGGCACGGTCACCGGCTGCTGCGACCCGACCTGGACCGGGGCGCCGTCGACCACCACCGGGAGCGGACCCTGCCCGCGCAGCAGGGTCAGCGTCGTGCCCGCCCGCGTGGTCTCCACCTGCAGCAGCCGGCCGCGCCAGCTCATCCGGAAGCGCAGGCGGGTCAGCCGGCTCGGCAGCAGCGGCGCCAGCTCGAGCTGCTCGCGGTCCTCCCGCAGTCCGCCGAGGCCCGCCGTCAGCGCCAGCCAGGTGCCGCCCACGGAGGCCAGGTGCAGTCCCGCGTCCGCGTCGCCGCGCAGGTCCCGCAGATCCGCCAGCGCGCTCTCGCGCAGGTAGCGGTGGGCGAGGTCGGGATGCTGGGCGCGGGCGCAGACCACCGCCTGGGTGCTCGCGGAGAGCGAGGAGTCCCGCACCGTGCGCGCCTCGTAGTAGTCCAGGTCCCGGGCCTGCTCCTGGTCGGTGAAGTCGTCGCGGCACCACCACAGCGCCTGCACCAGATCGGCCTGCTTGATGACCTGGCGGCGGTAGATCTTCGCGTAGTGCTGATGCTCCTGGACCGGGTAGGAGTCCTGCTTGTCCTCGAAGCGCCACTCCCGGTACGTCGTGAAGCCGGTGTTGGCGGGGTGCACGCCGAGGTGCTCGTCGAAGGGGATGTGGACCGCCTCGGCCACCGCCCGCCAGCGGGCGCTCTCCTCGGCCGCCACCCCGAGAGCTGAGGCCTGCTCGGGCAGCTGCTCGCAGGCATCGGCCGCGCGCAGGAGGTTCCGCCGGGCCATCAGGTTCGTGAAGACGTTGTCGTCGACCACGCCGGTGTACTCGTCGGGCCCCGTCATCCCGAACAGGTGCCAGCCGCCGTCGGCGTCGTCATGACCCATCGACATCCACAGCCGCGCCGTCTCCACCAGCACCTCGAGGCCGCCGAGGGCCGCGGGGCCCTCGCCGGTCACGTTGCCGTGCAGCCAGAAGGCGCGGGAGATCGAGGCGTTGACATGCATCGCCGCGGTGCTGGCCGGCCAGTACGCCGAGGCCTCGCGACCGTCGATCGTGCGCCAGGCGAAGGTGGCGCCCTTCAGGCCCAGCACGTCGGCCCGCTCCCGGGCGGCGTCGAGGGTCGAGGCCCTCCAGCGCAGCAGCCGCGCCGCCGCATCGGGCAGCAGCAGCGACAGGACGGGCACGACGAACCCCTCGACGTCCCAGAAGGTGTGGCCGCTGTAGCCCAGTCCGGTCAGCCCCTTGCCGCCCAGCGGGGCGTCGTCGATGCAGGCGGTGCTGGTGAACAGGGTGAACACGCTGAAGCGCAGGGCCTGCTGGAGCTCGTCGTCGCCGTCGATCTCGACGTCGGCGCGCTCCCACAGCTCGTCGAGCACCTCGCGCTGCTCGGCGGCCAGATGGTCGAAGCCGCGGCTGATCCCGGAGTCGACGACGGCGCGCGCCGTCTCCTGCAGTGATCCGGCCTCGGCCTCGTGCGCCCAGATGTGCCCCGCGTGCTTCTCGATCTCCAGGACGCCGTCGGCGTCCAGATCGGCGGTGACGGTGGTGACGACGTGGCGGTCCGAGACGGACTCGGTGCTCACCGCGCTGTGGCCGACCACCAGGTGCTGGGCGGCGGTCGCGACCCGGATCGCGGAGCCGCGGGTCCGCGCGGTCAGCGCCCCGCCGGTGTCGTCGCAGGCCAGCGCCAGGATCTCGAAGGGCTGGCCGAGGGCGTCCGCCACCCGGGGGTCGCCGTTCTCGACCTCCGGCGGGGTCTGTCCGAGCACCAGCTCCGAGCGCACCACGACGTGGGCCGGACCGTCGAGGCTGCGCACCCGGTACCTGACCACGCTGAGGGAGCGCTCGCGCAGCGAGACCAGGCGCTGGCTGCGCAGCTCCATCCGGTTCCCGCGCGGCGTGCGCCAGACCAGACGGCGCTCGAGGATCCCGGTGCGCAGGTCGAGCCGGCGCTCGTGGACCTCCGGATCGACGGTGCGCACATCCAGCGGGATGCCGTCGACCAGCAGGCGCAGGGGCGTGGCGTCGGCGACCGCGATCATCGCCTGCCCGTACTCGGGGTGCCCGTAGCTGTCCTCGGGGTAGGAGAGCGGATGGCGCTCGTGGACGCCCGCGAGGAACGTGCCGCGCACCGCATGGGGCTCGACCTCGTCGAGAGTGCCGCGGATCCCCAGATGGCCGTTGGAGAGGCTGAAGAGGGTCTCGGTGACCGGCAGGCAGTCGAGGTCCACCGCGGGCTCGCGGACCTGCCAGGGATCGACGTCGAGGCGCGGAGCCGTCATGGTCGCTCGCCTCCGTCCAGGGTGCGGTCACGGAGCGATCGAGATTCCATCGGCGAAGTTTAGCGGGGGGCGCGGCCGCAGACCCGATCGGAGGCCCGACCGTCCGGGAGGTCGGGCCTCGACCCTTCGTCGCGTCAGCCCCGCGCCTTACCATGAGGCGCATCCGCGAGGACGCCCGGGCGTCCTCGGCCCAGCGCACGAAGGAGCGTCCGATGACCGATCCCCAGCACGAGGACCAGGCTGGCATGCCGAGCGAGGCGGGCGAGCACGCCGCCGGCGAGGAGACCATCGGCGCGACGGGGGAGACCGGCGGTGACGCCGCTCTCGAGAAGGACCCGGCCGACTGGGTCAGCGGCGAGGACCCCATGACCCCGGCCCAGAAGTCCTACCTCGACACCCTCGCCCGCCAGGCGGGGGAGGAGCTCCCCGCCGACCTCACCAAGGCCGAGGCCTCCGAGCACATCGACCGGCTGCGCGGCGACGAGGGCTGAGGCCCCGGTCACCGCAGCTGCGGCAGGACCTTCTCGCCGAAGGCCTCCAGGAACGGGCGCTGCTCCTGCCCGACGTGGTGCAGGTACAGCTCGTCGAAGCCGAGGGCGGCCAGCTCATGGATCCGCTCGGTGAGCTCACCGAGGTCGGAGGAGATGAGCACCGCATCCTCCAGCAGCTCCGGTGGCACCCCGGCGTCGGTGACCGCGTCGTAGGAGGCGACCCGCAGATCGGTCGAGGCGGGGGAGGGGAACACGTTCGAGCGCCACTGGTCGTGGGCGAGGGCGAAGGCCTCCTGCTGCGTCGGCGCCCAGGACAGGTGGACCTGCAGGATCCTCCGCGGTGCCCCGCCGGCATCCGCCCAGCGGTCGAGCATCTCCCGCAGCTGGGCCGGGTCCTGGTTGATGGTGGCCAGTCCGTCCGCCCAGCGCGCGCCGCGCACCGCGGTCTCCACGCTGATCGCGGGGGCGATCAGCGGCGGCCGCGGCTCCGGGACCTCCCAGACCGTGGCCTCCTCGACCGTGACCAGACCGTCGTGGGAGACGGTCTGGCCGGCCAGCAGGCGCGTGATCACGTCGACGCTCTCCTCGAGCCGCTGCTGGCGGACCTCCTTGCGGGGCCAGCCCTGTCCGGTCACGTGCTCGTTGGCGAACTGGCCGGTGCCCAGGGCCGTCCAGAAGCGACCCGGGAACATCGTGCCGAGGGTGGCGATCGCCTGGGCGACGATCGCGGGATGGTAGCGCTGGCCGGGGGCGGTGACGGTGCCGAAGGTCAGGTCGGTGGTGGCCAGGGCCGCGCCCAGCCAGGGCCAGGCCATCCCGGCGTGCCCCTGGCGCCGCGACCAGGGCTCGAGGTGGTCCGAGCACATGGCCGCCGCGAAGCCGACCTGCTCGGCCAGCTGGACGTCGGCCAGCAGCTGTCGGGGGGAGATCTGCTCGTGGGACGCGTGGAATCCGAAGACCGTCATACGGTCGTTCCTAGCAGACGCCGACATCCCCGGGAAGCGATCCGACCGCGGGGTCCGCAGCGGGACCGGGCTGCGCGGCGGCGCCGCCGGTCACAGCGGGAGGTCGTCGGGGACCAGCTCCCGGAAGCGGCTGCGATGGAAGACCATCGCCTCGGCCTCGGGCAGGCTGTCGATCGAGAGCACCTCGAGCAGCACCAGGTCGTGGTCCCCGGCCCGCATCTCGTCGTAGAGCCGGACCGTCATCCAGGCCGGGGCGCCCTGCAGGGTGAGCGCCCCCTGGGCATCGATGTCGACGGCGATCCCGTCGAAGCGGTGCTCCCGGTCCGGGCCGGCGAGCTGGCGGGCCACGCCCGACTGCTTCTGCCCCAGCACGCTCACCCCGAGCCGGCCGTGCTCGCGCAGCACCGGCCAGGTCCGGGAGCTGCGCTGCACCGCGACGGACACCAGCGGCGGGGTCAGGGAGACGCCGACGGTGAAGGTGGAGGCGAGCAGCCCGTGACGGACGCCGTCGACCTCGGCGGCGAGGAGGACCACGCCCTGCGGGAAGTGGGAGTACGCCTCACGGAGCGCGATGTCGGTCAGCATGCTTTTCACCTTAGGCCCGAATCCCGGGGTGCGGTGACGGCGCTCCGCATCTGGACCGCCGCCCGGCTGCTCGGCCCGCGGGTCCTGGCTACAGTGGTGCCCGTCCCGCCGCCCCCGCGCCGGGCGCCTCGACGCCCGTGCGGGTCGTCGCCGCGGGGAGGGGCGACCCCGAGCCGTCCCTGCGCGAACGGAGCCGCACCGCGATGACCGAGCACCCCAGCACCGCCGGCAGTCGGAGGACCGGTCCGGACAGGAGCACCGGTCCGGACCGGCGGGACGAGCGCCGTCCCGGCGAGAGGCTCCCGAATCTCGACTACTCGCGGCCGAGCTACCCCCACGACATCCACCCGGCGCTGGTGCCCGGCATCGCCATCGACGAGCAGCGCCGCCGCTACAGCGTGGACCGGCTGGTCTTCGCGGTGGCGGGCACCCTCGCCGTCGGCTTCGTGATCTGGGGCATCGTCGACACGGCCGGCGTGGGTCGGGTCGCCGACGCGGCCTACGGCTGGACCATGAGCCACCTGGGCTGGCTGTTCAACGCTGTCGCCACCGTGGTGCTGATCGCGCTGCTCTGGCTCGCCTTCAGCCGGTACGGCGCGATCCCGCTCGGCAAGGACGGCGAGCGCCCGGAGTTCTCCACCTTCTCCTGGGTGGCGATGCTCTTCGCCGCGGGACTCGGCATCGGCGTCATGTTCTGGGGACCGGCCGAACCGCTGAACTACTTCCTCACCCCACCGCCGCTGACGCACGAGGCGGAGTCCGTCGAGGCGATGCACCACGCCCTGGCGCAGACCTACTACCACTGGGGCTTCCACGCCTGGGCGATGTACGCGCTGGTCGGCGGGGCGGTCGCCTACGCGGCCTATCGCCGCGGACGCACCCTGCTGATGTCCTCGATCTTCCAGCGGCTGTTCGGGACGAAGCACTCCGAGGGCTGGGCCGGCCGCCTGGTGGACATCTTCGCGATCATCGCGACCCTGTTCGGCACGGCCGCCGCGCTCGGCATCGCAGCCCTGCAGATCGGCGCCGGGGTCGTCATCGTCTCGGGTGCCTCGGAGCTGACCAACACGGTGCTGCTGCTGATCATCGCGGTGCTGTCGATCGGCTTCGTGGTCTCGGCCGTCTCCGGCGTCTCCCGCGGCATCCGCTACCTCTCGAACCTCAACATCGTGCTCACCATCGGCTTCACGGGCCTGGTGTTCCTGTTGGGGCCCACGCTGTTCCTGCTGAACCTGCTGCCGTCGGCCGTCATGGAGTACCTCGGCTCGATGCTCGAGATGATGGCCCGCAGCGCCTCCTGGGGACAGGAGACGCTGGACTTCCAGTCCTCCTGGACCGTCTACTACTGGGCCTGGTGGATCTCCTGGTCGCCCTTCGTCGGCGTCTTCATCGCCCGCATCTCCCGCGGCCGCACGATCCGCCAGTTCGTCCTCAGCGTCATCCTCATCCCCTCCTCGCTGCTGTTCGTGGCCTACGGGATCATGGGAGGCACCGCCATCTGGATGTACCGCGAGGGCGGATTGGGCGTGATCGACCAGGTCAACCCGCCCGAGGTGCTGTTCTCCATCGTCGAGAACCTCCCCCTGTCCGGGATCATGCCGGTGCTGATCATGGTGATCCTGGCGATCTTCTTCATCACCGCCGCCGACTCCGCCTCCGTGGTGATGGGCATCCTCACCACCCGCGGCAGCCAGAACCCGCCCAAGCCGATCGTGGTGTTCTGGGGCCTGGTGATGGCGGGGATCGCGGTGGTGATGCTGCTGCTGGGCGGGGACACCGCGCTGCAGGGGCTGCAGTCGCTGGTGATCATCACCGCGGTGCCCTTCGCCCTCGTGGTGCTGCTGATCATTGTGGCCTGGTTCCGGGAGCTGCGCTCGGACCCGTACACGCTGCGCCGGCAGTACGCCGAGGCCGCGGTGAGCAACGCCGTGGTCGAGGGCGTGGACCGCTTCGACGACGACTTCAGCCTGCAGGTGGTCCGGGCCGAGCCGGGCGAGGGGGCCGGCGCCGCCGTCGACTCCACCCACGCGGAGTACACCGAGTGGTACCGGCGCACCGACGAGGACGGCGCCCCGATCGGCTACGACTTCACCACCGGCACCTGGGAGGACGGCTGGGAGCCCGGGGCCGACGAGGCCGCGGCGCCCGCGCCCGAGGATCCGACGGGGGACCCGGCTGGGGACCGCGACGGGAGGTCGTGATCCGGCCGGGCGCAGGAATGAATGCGGCGCGGCGCGAGTTGTGACCCCCATGCGCGCAATGACCTACACCGAATACGGCGACCCCTCCACCCTCCAGCTCACCGACGCCCCCCGACCGAAGCTCGGCCCCAGCGCCGTGCTGATCCGGGTGGAGCGGGCCTCGGTGAACCCCGTGGACTGGAAGGTGATGGCCGGGGGCCTCGACGCCCTCATCGACACCGTCTTCCCGGTGATCCCCGGCTGGGACGTGGCCGGCGTCATCGAGGAGGTGGGCCCCGACGCGCCGGAGTTCGCCCCCGGTGACCGCGTCGCCGCCTACGGCCGCAAGGACGTCGTCCACGGCGGCACCTTCGCCGAGTACGTGGCGCTGCCTGCCACGTCCGTGGCCGCGATCCCCGACGGGGTCGACGTCGACGTCGCGGCGGGCCTGCCGCTGGCGGGACTGACCGCCCTGCGCTGCCTCGAGATCCTGGAGCTGACCGCGGACGACACGCTGCTGATCCACGCCGCCTCCGGGGGCGTCGGCTTCCTCGCCGCGCAGCTGGCCCGCGGGATCGGGGCGCGCGTGATCGGCACCGCCTCGGAGAAGAACCACCGGAAGCTGGCGGACATCGGCGTCACGCCGGTCGCCTACGGCGAGGGCCTCGTCGAGCGGGTCCGCGAGGTCGCGCCCGACGGCGTGAGCGCGGTCGCCGACTTCGCGGGCGGCGTCCGGGAGGACACCCTCGCCCTGCTGGCCGACGGCGGCCGCCACGTCTCGGTGGCCGACCCCACCGTCGAGGAGGCCGGCGGGCACTGGGTGTGGGTGCGCCCGGACGGGCCGCGGCTGCGGTCCCTGCTGGAGAAGGTCGACAGCGGCGACCTGCGCGTCGAGATCGCGCGCACCTTCGCGCTCGCCGAGGCCGCCGAGGCCTTCGAGATCAGCCGGGCCGGCTCCGCGAGCGGGAAGCTGATCATCGACGTGACCGGCTGAGCCCCACCGACAGGGAGCGGCCCCGCACCTCGGTACGGGGCCGCTCCTGTCCTCCGGGTACTCCGGGCCGGGCCGGGGCCCGGCGCGCTCAGGCGCGGTGCTCGGCCCGGATCAGGTCCGCCGCGCGCTCACCGATCAGCATGGTGGTGATGTTGGGGTTCACCGCGACCAGCTGCGGCATCACCGAGCCGTCCACCACCCGCAGCCCCGTGACGCCCTTGACCCGCAGCTGCGGATCCAGCGGCGACAGGTCGTCGTCGACCGCCCCCATCCGGCAGGAGCCGGCGGGGTGGTAGACGGTGTTGTGGGTGCGGGCGACGTAGTCGGCGATCTTCTCATCGGTCTGCACATCCGGTCCGGGGAACAGCTCCCGGCCCCGGAAGGCGTCCATACCGGGCTGGGAGATGATCTCGCGGGCCTTCCTGATCCCGGCGACGGCGACGGCCATGTCGTAGCCCTCCTCGTCGGTGAAGTAGCGCGGATCGACCTTCGGCTTGTCGCGGTAGTCGATCGAGCGCAGCCGCACGGTGCCGCGCGATCGGGCATGGGTGACGTTCGGGGTCAGCGCGAAGGACTCCGGCGAGGTCGGGTAGCCCTGACGGCGGGTGTGCATGTCGAAGGGCACCGAGCCGTAGTGCATCATCAGGTCCGGCAGGTCCAGCCCCTCCTGGGTGGGGGTGAAAATCCCGATCTCCCACCACTGGGTGGTGTCCCGGGTCATCTTCTGCGTCGACTCCCAGGAGATGACTGCTTCCGGATGGTCCTGCAGGTTCGAGCCGACGCCGGGGGAGTCCACTCGCACCTCGATGCCCACCTCGCGCAGGTGCTCGGCGGGGCCGATGCCCGAGAGCATCAGCAGCTTCGGGGAGTCGATCGCCCCGGCGGAGAGGATCACCTCGCGCCGGGCGTGCAGGAGCGAGGTGCGGGAGAAGGAGTTGTCGATGTACTCGACGCCGATCGCCCGCTGCTCCTGGTCGAACAGCACCCGCGTGACCTGGTGGTCGGTCAGGACGTGGAGGTTCGCGCGGTCCTGGATCGGGTGCAGGTACGAGACCGAGGAGGACGCGCGGGTGCCGTCCTCGAGGCGGTTGATCTGGAACCAGTTCGCGCCGTTGACCACGGTCTCGAAGTCGTTGAAGCGGGCGCGGGGGATGCCGGCCTGCTCGCAGGCATCCAGCAGGGCGATGCCCAGCTTGTCATCGGCCGGGGCGTCCATCAGGTGCACCGGACCGTCGGTCCCGTGGCCCCGACCGGCGCGGTCCCTATTGGTCTCGAGCCGCTCGATCAGGGGCAGCATGGTCGCCGCGTTCCAGCCCTCGGCGCCCAGCTGCTCCCACAGGTCCATGTCCTCCGCCGGCGGGTGGAAGGCGATGCACGAGTTGTGCGAGGAGCAGCCGCCCAGCACCCGCGCCCGCGCATGGCGCATGAAGGAGTTGCCCCGCTCCTGCGGCTCGATCGGGTAGTCCCAGTCCAGCCCGGACTCCAGCAGCTCGGGCCAGCGCTTCAGCTCCAGCACCTCGGCGTGGTCGAGGTCGTGGGGCCCGGCCTCGAGGAGGGCGACCTCCAGGGTCGGGTCCTCGCTGAGGCGGGCGGCCACGACGGCGCCGGCGGAGCCGCCGCCGACCACGATGTAGTCGTACTCGGAGATCGGGTTCTCGGAGGTCAGGTCCTGGTGGGACATCGATCCTGCTTCCTGTCGATGAGCGATGGAGGGGGCGGGGTGGTGCCTCAGCCCTTGCGGGGGAACCAGCCGGAGACGGCCGGCTCGGTGTTCTCGTAGATGTGCTTGGCGGCGGTGTACTCCTCGAGCCCGGTGGGGCCCAGCTCGCGGCCGACGCCGGACTTCTTGAAGCCGCCCCACTCCGCCTGCGGGAGGTAGGGGTGGTAGTCGTTGATCCAGATGGTGCCGTGGCGCAGCCGGCGGGAGACGCGGTTGGCGACCCCGGAGTTCGCGGTCCACACCGCTCCGGCCAGGCCGTACTCGGTGTCGTTGGCGATCGCGATCGCCTCCTCCTCGGTGGAGAAGGTCTCGACGGTGATCACCGGGCCGAAGCCCTCCTCGACCACGGCCGGGTTGTCGGCGGTGCACCGGTCCAGCACGGTGGGGGCGTAGAAGAAGCCCTGCTCATGCTCGGGACCGCCCCAGTGGCCGCCGGAGCGCAGCCGCGCCCCGGCCTCGATGCCGCGCTGGACGTAGTCGGCGACCTTGTCGCGGTGCTCCTTGGAGATCAGCGGACCGGTCTCGGCGGCCTCGTCGAAGGGACCGCCCATGACGATGCCCTCGGCCCGGGCGACCAGCTCGTCGACGAACCTCTCCGCGATCGTGTCCTGCACGATCAGGCGGGTGCCCGCCGAGCACACCAGGCCGGAGTCGAGGAAGCCGGCGTTCAGGGCGTTGTCGAGCGCGGCCTCGTAGTCGGCGTCGGCGAAGATCACGTTGGGGTTCTTGCCGCCCAGCTCGAGGGCGACGTTCTTGATGCCCTGCGCGGCGGACTCGCCGATCTTCCGCCCGGTGACCAGGCCACCGGTGAAGGAGACCATGTCGATCTCCGGATGGGAGGACAGCGGGGCGCCGACCACGCCGCCGTCGCCGAGCACCAGGTTCGCGACCCCGGCGGGCAGGCCCAGCGCATCCAGCACCTCCATGATCAGCATCGAGGTGTGCGGGGTGAGCTCGGCGGGCTTGAGGATGAAGGAGTTGCCCGCGGCGAGGGCCGGGGCGATCTTCCAGGAGGCCTGCAGCAGCGGGAAGTTCCACGGCGTGATCAGCCCGCACACCCCGATCGGCTCGTGCACGATGCGCGAGATGACACTCGCGTCACCGGCGTCGACCAGACGCCCCGGGTGCTGGTCGGCGATCTTGCCGAAGTAGCGGAAGCAGGCGGTGATGTCGTCCATGTCGCCCTCGGCCTCGACCAGGCGCTTGCCGGTGTCGAGGGCCTCGGCGCGGGCGAACTCGTCCTTGCGCTCCTGGAGCGCGTCGGCGACCCGCAGCAGGAAGTCGCCGCGCTCGGAGGCGCGGACGTCGGCCCAGACGCGCGCGTCGACGGACCGCCGGGCCGCGAGGATGGCACGCTCGACGTCCTCGGCGGTGGCCTCGGAGACGACGCCCACCTCGGACTGGTCGGCCGGGCAGATGACGGTGCGGGTCTCGCCGGAGGACGAGGGCACCCACTTCCCGTCGATGAACAGGGTGGCGATGGTGTCAGTCATGGCGCTCCTTCGTCTCGGTGGTCGTGGTGGGGGCGGCGTCCGACGCGGGGCGGTCGACGTGGTCGGTGTCGATCCAGGTGTCGGGGGCGGTCACGGCGATGCTGCCGGTGGCGGTGCCGATCTCCTGGCTCATGTTCAGGTACATGATGTGGGCGTCGTAGGAGTCCAGCACGTCGGAGATGACCTGGTCCTTCGAGTACCCCATGATGTCCTTCCCGCGGGAGCCGAAGATCGAGAAGATCTCGATCCGGTAGTAGGTGTCCCGCACGGTGGAGAGGTTCGCGGCGAAGCTCGGCACCGAGTAGGCCACGGGGTAGGCCTGGTACTTGAAGTCCTCCGACTCGGGGAAGCAGACGACGAGGTCCACGAAGGGCAGCTCGCTGTCGGGGTGGGTGCCGCGGTGGCACGTGACGTCGGCCCCGAGGTCCTTCAGCTCGCTCGCGACCTCCTCGATCGCCGGGGCGGCGACGGTCTCGACGAAGGTCCGGGCCTGCGCGTCGGAGGCGAAGGACATGCGCTTGTGCAGGCGCTGGCGCCAGGTGCCGCGCTCGGCGCCGTCGGCCTCGCGCACCCGGCTGGTCAGCACGCCCGGCAGTGCGGCCTGACGGGAGTCGAGGTTCATCTGTTCGGTCCGCAGCACCTTCCAGAGGCTGAACATCACCAGGTAGACGAGGACCGACAGCGGCAGCCCCACCATCACCGTGGCCGCCTGCAGCGTGTACACCCCGTCGATGAACAGCATCACCAGGGTCAGCGCGCCGGTGATCACGGCCCAGACGATGCGCAGCCAGGGCGCGCCGTCGGAGTCGCGGATCGACGCCTTCGAGGTCATGTTCGCCATCACCAGGGAGCCGGAGTCCGCGGAGGTGACGTAGAAGAACAGGCCCGTGACCACGGCGAGCGCGATGGTGAAGGTCGCGCCCGGGTACTGCTGCAGGAGGTTGAAGAAGCCGGACTCGGGCAGGTTCACCGCGACGTCGAGGAACTCCTCGTCGTCGGCGAAGCTGAGTGCGGCGTTGCCGAAAACGGAGACCCACAGCAGGATGAAGGAGAACGGGATCAGCAGCACCCCCACCACGAACTGGCGCAGCGTGCGGCCGCGGGAGATGCGCGCGAGGAACAGGCTCACGAAGGGCGCCCAGGCGATCCACCAGGCCCAGAAGAACAGCGTCCAGTCCGCCATCCACTGGTCGGCGGGGTAGCCCGCCTCGGCGGCGCCGTCGGTGTACGCGAAGGTGTTCATCAGCATGCCCGGGAAGCGGGAGAAGAAGTCGCCGATGTTCTGCACCAGGGCGTTGAGCAGCTGGGCCGTGTTCCCCGAGATCAGCACCCACAGCATGAGCGCGATCGCGAGGATGACGTTCAGCTCGGAGAGGCGCCGGATCCCCTTGTCGACACCGGAGACGGTCGAGGCGATCGTGATGAACACCGCCAGCGCCATCAGGGCGATCTGCACGGCGATCGAGTTGGGGATTCCGAACAGCGCCGACAGCCCGAAGTTCAGGAAGACCACGCCGATGCCGAGGGAGACCGAGATTCCGAAGATGGTGCCGATGGTGGCGGCGATCTCGGCGGTGTGGCCGATGGCGCCGTGGATCCGCTTGCCGAAGATCGGGGCCAGGGCCGAACGGATCGACAGCGGCAGGTGGTAGCGGTAGGCGAACAGGCCGAAGGCCATGCCCATCAGCGCATACATGGCCCAGCCGGGGATGCCGTAGTGGAAGATCGTCCACAGCGGGGCCATCCGGGCGGCCTCGTCCGAGCCGACAGCGCCCTCGGGCGGGGTCAGCAGGTTCGTCGCGGGACCGGAGATGCCGAAGAACATCAGGTCCACGCCGATGCCGGCGGCGAAGAGCATGGCCGCCCAGGTGAACAGGTTGTACTTGGGCAGCGAGTGATCCGGGCCCATCTTGGTCTGGCCGACCTTGGAGAAGGCGACGATGAGCACGAACACCACCACCAGGGCGGCGGTCAGGACGTAGTACCAGCCGAAGTTCGTCGCCACCCAGGCCATGGAGCCGAAGATGACGGTGTCCGCGGTGCCGGGCCAGATCGCGGCGAACAGCACGAAGGCGACGATGATGACGGCGGTGCCGACGAATACCGGCCAGTTCACGGGCGAGTGCTTCAGGGCCGGGCCGCTCCGGTCGCGGCCGACGCCGTCTCCTGGGTCGGGGGAGGAAGCGGGCGGCGAGGTCCGGGCGGCCTCAGTCATCGCGGTCCTTTCGGTCGTCGTGACGGGCGCGACGGACCTGGTCGCCACGGCGAACGGGCCCGACGTCGGGATCGGAGCCGCCGACCGATGCGCATCGTGCCAGGCCGCGGCGACATATGACCCTGGAGCATTTCCTGACACCGAGCCCGTGGGATGCCGCCAAGGGTGAGAGAGGCATCACCGCGGGTCGGGCTGCCGGACGGCACACGGGCCGGTATCCCCGACGCCGAGTGGCCGCCGTCACAGTGTAGACCCGGCGCTCGTCGCCGTCCTTCGGCCCCCCGCCTGCTGTCGCCGCCCCGGCCGGACTCGCCTCGCGCCCGTCGGCCTCGCTCCTTCTCGGCCGGCGCCCGGCACGGCATGACAATGCGGGCTGGGGACCCATGTCGCAGCCGCGATGAGTCCTCAGCCCGCAAAGTTCGACGCGGGGGCCCGCCCACGCCGGCACGGCCCGCCTGCGCGGGCACGGCCCGCCTGCGCGGATGCGGCCCCGCTGCGCCGGCCGCGCCGGTCAGTCGACCGTGATCTCGCCCATCGGCCCCCAGCCGTCGCCCTCCACCTGGTGGGAGACGATCTGCGGGGTCGCCGAGAGGTACTGCGGGAACTCCTCCTGCATCTTCTGGAAGTGCGGGGAGTTCACGTGCGGGCCGGCGCCGTCGTCGGTGAACGCCTCGATCAGCACGTAGGTGTTCGGGTCCTTCACGCTGCGGGACCACTCGAACCACAGGTTGCCGGGCTCGGCCAGGGTGGTCTCGGTGAACTCGCGGGACAGCTCCGGCCACTGGTCTGCGAACTCGGGCTTCACAGGGAACTTCACGTTGATCAGGATCATCGTCGAGTCCTTTCCGGGATGAGGGGTGATGAGGGGTGGTGACACCCAGCCCGCTGGGCGAGGGGTCCGGTAGGGCGATTCTCGCAGGGCAAGAACCGGGTCTGCGGCACAATGAGCGCAGAGACCGAGAGGAGCTCGATGACTGCCATGCAGGGGCGGGGCGAGGGGGCCCCGGCCGGTCAGATCGCCCGCGCGCTCGCCGTCCTGGAGGCGGTGGCCGAGCACGGCAGCAGCACCGCCCGCGGCATCTCCGAGGCCACCGGCATCCCGCTGCCCACCGTCTACCGCATCGCGCAGGAGCTGATCCGCTCCCAGTACCTGGTGCACCTCCGGGACGAGCAGCGCTTCGCCCTCGGCTACCAGCTGCACCGCCTCGCCGTCGGCCTGCACGACGAGCTCGGCATCCCGCGGGCCGTGCGCGAGGAGGTCCACGCGCTGCACCGAGACCTGGGGATGGCCGCCTACCTCGCGATCCACCGCGGCACCGACTTCGTGGTCGTGCACGTCTCGGACTCCCCGCAGGCGCCGCGGCTCTCACCGCTGAGCTTCGGCTTCCACGAGAGCCCCCACGCGACCGCCTTCGGCAAGGCCGGCCTCGCCTCCCTCTCCGTCGAGGAGCGCGAGGTGTACCTGAGCCGCGGCCCCCTGCGGGCCCACACCGACCGCACCCTCACCGACCCCGCCACGCTGCGTCGGCAGCTCGAGGAGATCGGCGAGCGCGGCATCGCCTGGGAGCACCAGGAGTTCGTCACGGGCACCGACTGCCTGGCCGCCACCATCAAGGCCGACGACGGCATGCTGATCGGCACCGTCGCCGTCTCCGCGCCCTGTGCCGCCTACGCCGGGCGGGTGCGCCATGTCGAGGACCGGGTGCGGGCCTGCGCCTCCCGCGCCGGGCGCGCCTACCGCCTCGGCAGCCAGCACGTCTGAGGGCGCATCGGCGATTCTCGTCGGGCGATAACGCGCATTGCCGGGGCGCGGACGAGTGCCTAGCGTGTGGTCCAGATCACTGGCAATGACGCCTGGGAAGGACACCTCATGACTGCTCCCCGCAGCAGCGACACCGTCAACGACATCGAGGGCACCGACGAGAGCACGCAGGTCCTCGTCTGCCTCATCAAGGCCGCGTTCCCGCACGGGACGGTGCCCGAGACCGCCTACCGGCGCGCCGCGGACACCGTCCTGCGGGCGGCCGCGGACACCACCTGGATGCGGGTCAAGCTCGCCCAGGGCCTGGACTCCCTGCAGGGCTTGGCGGGCGGCCGCTTCACCGAGCTCACCGCCCAGGAGGCGCTGCCGCTGCTGCTGGGCATCCAGCACACCTCGTTCTTCGGCTTCGTGCGCCAGATCGTGGTGGTGAACCTCTACGAGGACGAGGAGGTGTGGGAGGCGCTCGGCTACGAGGGCCCCTCCTTCGACAAGGGCGGCTACATCGACCGCGGCTTCGCGGACCTCGACTGGCTTCCCGAGCCGCGGATCGAGGAGTACGACGGCGAGCCGCTGCAGGAGGTCGTCGCGCACGTCCCGGCCGCCACCACCGCCAGCACCCGCGGAGCGGCCGTCCCCGCAGGCCAGAGCAGAGCGCAGGCCGGCAGCACCGGCACCGGGAAGCAGGAGCGAGCATGAGCACCGTCGACCATTCCACCGAGACCGTCGTCATCATCGGCTCCGGCGCCGGCGGCGGCACCCTTGCCTACGAGCTCACGAAGCAGGGCATCGAGTGCGTCGTGCTCGAAGCCGGGCCCTACCTGCGCAACGAGGACTACATGAACCTCGAGTGGGAGGCCTTCAACCAGATGGCCTGGACCGACGTCCGCACCACCTCCGGCTCCTGGCGGATCGCGCGGGACTTCCCGAACCTGCCCGCCTGGATCGTCAAGGCCGTCGGCGGCACCACCACCCACTGGTCCGGTGCGACCCCGCGCTTCAAGGCCCACGAGTTCAGGACCCGCTCCACCTACGGGAGGATCGACGGGGCGAACCTGCTGGACTGGCCCCTGACCTACGAGGAGCTCGCGCCGTACTACACCCGCGCGGAGGACGCGATCGGCTCCACCCACCGCGGCGGCCGGCCCGCGCTGCCCGCCAACAACAACTACAAGGTGCTCGCGGCGGGCGCCGAGAAGCTCGGCTATCGCCACTACGCCACCGGCCCGTACGGCACCAACGCCGCGCCCTACGACGGCCGCCCCGCCTCCATCCAGGACGGCTTCAACTTCCAGGGCGACAAGAACCGCTCGAAATGGTCGACCATGGTGCGGGAGATCCCGCGCGCCCTGGAGACCGGCCTGCTGGACCTGCGCCCCGACTGCCACGTCGCCCAGATCCTGCACGACCGCACCGGCCGCGTGAACGCCGTGCTCTACCTCGACAAGGACGGCGCGCTCCACCGGCAGGCCGCGAAGGTGGTGTGCGTGGCGGGCAACTCCCTCGAGACCCCGCGCCTGCTGCACCTGAGCTCGTCCTCGATGTTCCCCGACGGGCTCGCGAACTCCTCCGGCCAGGTGGGCCGCAACTACATGCGCCACATGACCGGCAGCGTGTACGCGCAGTTCGACAAGCCGGTGACCATGTACCGCGGCGAGACCATGGCCGGGAACATCGCCGACGAGTCCGTGCACGACCCGGTGCGCGGCTTCGCCGGCGGCTACTACATCCAGACCATCTCGCTGGGACCCGCGTTCCTGGCCAGCTTCGTCGAACCCGGCGCCTGGGGCCCGGACTTCACGCGGCTCCTGGACGCCTACGAGAACACCGCCGGCTGCTGGCTGGTGGGGGAGGACATGCCGCAGGAGTCCAATGCGGTGACCCTGAGCTCGACGGTCACCGACCAGCACGGGCTGCCGGTGGCCAACGTCCACTTCGACGACCACGCCAACGACGTGGCGATGCGGGAGCACGCCTACACCCAGGCGCAGAAGCTCTACACCGCGGTCGGGGCGCTCAGCACACATCGCACCACGCCGTATCCCTCCACCCACAACCTCGGCACCTGCCGCATGAGCGAGCGACCCGAGGACGGGGTGGTCGACAAGTGGGGCAGGGCGCACGACGTGCCGAACCTGTTCATCTCCGACGGCTCGCAGTTCACCACCGGCGGCGCCGCGAACCCGACGCTGACGATCGTGGCGCTCGCGATCCGGCAGGCCGAGCACCTCGCCGAGGCGCTGAGGACCGGGGAGGTCTGAGAGCTCGTTCGAGCACACGGAACGGCCGGGCCGCCCCCGCGTGGGGCGACCCGGCCGCTGCCGTGCTCAGCTGCCGTGTTCAGGCCTTGACGCAGAGGACCGGCTTGTTCGCCTCGAGGATGATCTGCTGGGCGGCGGAGCCCAGGAAGAGCTTGGCGACCGCGCTGCGGTGGCGCACTCCGATCACGACGGCGGAGACGTCGTCCTGCTCCGCACGATCGATGAGGTCCCCGGTGGGGGACTGGGTGCGCTCGTCCGGGTACTCGACGGTCTCCCTCACCTCACCCAGATCGGAGGAGGGCGTGTGCGTCCCGGACATGAGGAACAGGATGAGGTCCTCCCCGCGGCGGCGGGCCTCTTCGATGCCGAATCGGTAGGCGGCCTGGCCGGCAGGAGTGTCGGTGCCGGCGACGAGGACAGACATGAGTGCTCCTTTGCGAGGCGTTCCGGGAACCCTAGCCGATCCCCGGTCGAGCGGCGCAGGCCCTCGTCGATCCGTGTCTACACTGGCGGCACAGCGCACCGTGGCGCCCGTCGTCATCGCGCAGCGGCCCCGATGAAGGAGACCTGCCATCACCCCCGCGACGCGGCCTGACCGGCCCCACCCGCCGACCAACGCCACCCGCCGCCGAGCGCTCAGCATCGGCTTCGGCGTCCTGGCCGTGCCCGTGATCGGCACCGCCGCCTATCAGTCGATCCGCGCGGGTGCCGGTGGCACCAACGTGCGGGCGAACCTGACCCTCGTCGCCCCGGCCGCCGCCGGGGGCGGCTGGGACGCCTTCCAGCGCGAGATGCAGCAGGCGATGCGGGTCAACAGCCTGGTGGGCAATGTGCAGGTGGTCAACATCCCCGGCGCCGGCGGAACCATCGCCGTGGGCAGCGTCAGCCAGCAGAACCAGCCCAACACCCTGATGGTCGGCGGCACCGGCCAGATCGCCGCGCAGATCCAGTTCGACACCGCATCCGTGCTCAGCGACGTCACCCCGATCGCCCGCGTCGTCGAGGAGTACGCCCTGGTCACCGTCCCGGCGGACTCTCCGCATCAGGATCTTGACTCCCTCATCGCCGCCTGGAGCGAAGACCCGAAGGCGATGGCCTGGACCGGCGGCGGCTCCTTCGACCAGCTGGTGATGACCGACCTCTCCCTGGCGGCGGGCATCAGACCCGCGGACACCACCTACATCTCCTCCGACGGAGGCGGCGAAGCGATCCAGGCCCTCCTGAACGGGACCGCGCAGGCCACGGCCGGCGGATTCGCCGACATGTATCCCCAGATCCAGTCCGGGCGGCTGCGCGGCCTCGGCGTGGTGGCCCCGGAGCGGCTGGACGGCATCGACATCCCCAGCCTGCCCGAGCTCGGCTACGACGTCACCCTCACCAACTGGCGAGCGCTGTTCGCCCCGCCCGTGGTGAGCGACGAGGAGATCGAGGAGCTCGAGCTGCTCCTCGAGGAGACGATCGCCACCCCTGAATGGAAGGACGCCGTGGAGCGGTACAACTGGAAGGAAGTCCCGCTGGGCAGCGAGGAGCTGGTGCAGTACGTGGAGGACGAGACGGAGCGGATCGCCGCCCTGTTCGCGGAGATCAACGGATGAGCGCCGCCGACCCCACCCCCGAGGGACGCACCGCCGACGGCTCCGCGCCGGGTGGCGCCGGTGCCGCCGCCGGCACCGACGAGCCGACGACGGGCGGAACCCCGCCCCCGGCCGCCGCGGGCGAGCACGGCTTCTGGCATGGGCGCTCCGCACTGCTGATGCCGGTGCTGCTCGCCGCGTTCAGCCTGTTCCTGCTCATCGGGGCGGTGCTCCTGCCCGCCGGGGACACCGACTTCCCCGGACCGCGCTTCTTCCCGATGATCCTGGGCGGGGTCGGCATGATGCTGGCGATACTGCTCGCCCTCGGCGTCCTGCGCACCCCTGAACCCGTCACCGAGAAGTCCGGTCGGACCTACCGCACGCACTCCGACTTCGTGGCCCTGGGCTGGGTCGCCGGGGGCTTCCTCGCCTTCGCCCTGCTGCTGCCGTGGCTGGGATGGATCCTCGCGGGCGCGCTGCTGTTCTGGTGCGCCGCCCACGGCTTCGGCTCCCGCCGCCCGCTCTTCGACATCCTGATCGCGCTGTTCCTCAGCTCGGTCGTCTACCTGATCTTCGGGAGCGGACTGGGCCTGGTCCTGCCCTCCGGCATCCTGGGAGGAGGATTCTGATGGAACAGCTCGGCCTGCTCATGCAGGGCTTCGCCGGAGCCCTGTCCCCGATGAACCTCCTGTGGGTCGTCGTCGGCTGTCTGCTCGGCACCGCCGTCGGCGTGCTGCCGGGACTCGGCTCCTCCATGGCGGTGGCGCTGCTGCTGCCGATGACCTTCGCCCTCGACCCCACCGCCGCGTTCATCCTGTTCGCCGGCGTGTACTTCGGCGGCCTGTTCGGCGACTCGACCATGGCGATCCTGCTGAACACCCCCGGGCAGGCCTCCGCCATCGCCTCCACCTTCGAGGGGCACCGGATGGCCAACGCCGGACGGGCGCCCCAGGCGCTGGCCACGGCGGCGATCGGCGCCTTCATCGGCGGCATGGTCGCCTCGATCCTGGTGGTGTTCCTCGCGCCGACGCTGGTGGCGCTGTCCTCCAGCTTCGGCCCGGCCGAGTTCTTCGCCCTGGCCCTGTTCGCTTTCGTGGCAACCTCCTCGGTGGTGGCGGACAACGTCCTGAAGGGTCTCGCGGCCCTCGTCCTCGGCATCGGCATCACCCTGATCGGCACCGACGGTGTCACCGGGCTCCCGCGCTTCACGATGGGCAACCCGCAGCTGTTCGACGGGATCTCGCTGGTCACCGTCACCGTCGCCGTGCTCGCCCTGGGCGAGGTGCTGTTCGTGGTGTCGCGCGTACGGCGGGATCACGAGGACCTGCGGGTGCGCGGCGGAGCCACCCGCGGCTTCCTCAGCAGGAAGGAGTTCGTCGAGGCGGCACCGGCCTGGGGGCGGGGAACCGTGATCGGGCTGCCGTTCGGCGTCATCCCGGCCGGTGGCGCCGAGGTTCCCACCTTCCTGGCCTACGAGGCGGAGCGGCGCCTGGACCGGCGCCGGGAGAACCCGATGTTCGGCAAGGGCGCGATCCGGGGGCTGGCGGCCCCGGAGGCTGCGGGCAACGCCACTACCGGTATGGCGATGGGCGCCCTGCTGGCGCTCGGCCTCCCGGTGTCCGCGACCGCCGCGATCATGCTCGCGGCCTTCCGCCAGTACGGGCTGCAGCCCGGGCCGCTGCTGTTCGAGAACAGCGCAGACCTGGTGTGGGCGCTGCTGGCCAGCTTCTTCCTGGCGATGGTCGTGCTGCTGGTGATCAACCTTCCCTTCGCCCAGCTGTGGGCGAAGCTTCTGCTGATCCCCAAGCCGTATCTCTACGGCGGGATCACGCTGTTCTGCGGGCTCGGCATCTGGGCGACCTCCGGCGCGGTGTTCGACCTGGTGCTGCTGCTGGTGATCGGCGTGATCGGCTTCCTGATGCGCCGCTACGACTATCCGGTCGCCCCGCTGATGATCGGCATGGTGCTCGGTCCGCTCGCGGAGACCTCGTTGCGCGACGCGCTGCTCTCCTCCGTCGGCGACCCGGCAGTGCTGATCTCCAGCCCGATCACCATCGTGATCTACCTGCTGCTGGTCGGCGTCATCGCGCTCTCCGTGCGCTCCGCGGTGCGGACGCGGATGCGACGCGACCTCTGAGCGCGGGCGGCGCCGACGCGCGCGGCGCCGCCCCGGCAGTTGATGAGCGACTCGGTCAGTCGAGATGCTCCAGCGCGTAGACGGTCATGGCATCGCGGACGAGGTCCGCGAAGCCACGTCCTGCCACCGAGAACGTCTTCGCGAAGCGGGGATCGGCGACGTACATCTCGCCGAGCCCCACGAAGGCGTCCGCGTTCGGCGCCGTACCGCCCCAGCTGATGCGCACCCAGGCGTGCAGCCGCGCGGTGAGGGCCTGCACCTCCTCATCATCGGCCGACAGGCCGCGCGCCGAGGCGTCGCCGTATCCGGTGACCAGGGAGTCGAGCTCCCGCTGGAACTCCTGCTTGTCGGTGTCGCTCAGCGAGCGCCACCAGGTGTCGCTCTTCGCGTAGGCCTGCTCGCCCCATCGCTGGACGACCTCCTCCTGGTACCGGGTGTGGTCGAAGCCGTCGAACATCGTCGTCGCCATGAGTACTCCTTCGGTGTCGATCATGCGGATCGTGGCGTGCACCGAGGCGAGGACCTGGGACAGGCGCTCCTGCTCGCGCTCGAGCTGGCGGGCGTGCTCGCGCAGCGCGGTCGCGGCCTCGACCCTGTCGTCGAGCACGCGAGCGATCTCCGGCAGACCGAGGTTCAGCTCGCGCAGCACGAGGATCCGCTGCAGGCGCAGCAGGCCGTCGCGGTCGTAGAACCGCTGCCCGCCGTGCCCGGTGCGGGAGGGCAGGAGCAGGCCCACCTGCTGGTAGTGGCGCAGGGTGCGGCTGGTGGTGCCGGTGATCCGGACGATCTCCTGCATCGACCATTCCTGGTCCGGCTGCCTGGTCACCACGTCTCCTCCGGTCGTCGCGTTCGGTGCAGGCACCACTCTTGCGCTTGACGTCGCGTCAAGCGCAAGCGGTGCGCGTCGGCGGATCCCGCCGGGCCCCGTGCAACCGGGGGAGGCAGTGGCGGGTGGTGCCTGGCCATCGCTCGGGCCATCGGTGCGGTCGTGGCGCTCCCGGCACTTTGAACGCCCGCTGCGCGACGGTCGACGGGGACGGCCCCGGTGACGCCACCATCGACGGAGGTCTCCGCGCTCGGTGTGCATCGGGTGGCGCCATCGGGGCATGAGCGGCGCGTGGGGCGCGCTGCGCCCGCAGGGCGCCGGTCGTTGCACCAGCCGATGCGCGACCCGGTCGGAGTCCTGCGAGGGCGGCGACGGCCGAGAACTGACGACCGCGGACCGTCGGCCGACGGTCGAGGACCGCGGACCGACGGCCGACGCCCGACGGTGGACGCCAGGAAGCACGATGCCCGGCACCGCCTGCCAGAGCAGGTGGCACCGGGCGTCGGGACCGTATCGCGGGGAAGGGGTCAGTACCCGATGGACCGCAGGTACTCGCGGGAGTCGCGGATGCAGTCGATCGGGTCGCGGCCGTAGGTGTCGTCCTGCTCGATGAGGAAGTACTCGGCGCCGGCCTTCTCGGCCGCCGGCAGCAGTGCGGGCCAGTTCATGTTGCCCTGACCCACCTCCGCGAACTGCCCGAGCGCGAGGAAGTGGCCGTAGAACTCCTTCATGTCGATCTCGCCCGCCTCGAACTTCCCGTAGATCTCCGCGGACAGCGGGGCGACGCGGAAGTCCTTGACGTGGATCAGCTTGCAGGCACCGGAGTAGGCCTCGAGCATCTCCAGCGGCGCCATGCCACCGCGCTGGACCCAGTGCAGGTCCACCTCGAACAGCAGCGACGGGGCCACCCGGCGCACGATGTCGAAGATGCGCTCGCCCTCGAACTGGATGAGGTCCACGTGGTGGTTGTGGTAGCACAGCGTGATGCCCTGCTCGGCGAGGCGGGCGGCGTACGGCTCGACGGAGGCGGCCCACTCCTCGCAGGCCTGCTTCGAGGTCATCGCCGTGAACGGCATCATGCCGATGCGCAGGAACCGGGCACCGGTCTGCCGGCAGGCGTCGACGGCGCGGTCGAACTCGGTCTCGAGGGCGAAGCCGTTGCCGCCGGGAGCGATCGAGACGCTCAGGGCAGCGGTCTCGACGCCGAAGTCGGCCTTGCCGCGCACCAGATCGGCGATCAGCTCATCGGTCATCTCCACCTGGGAGACCTCGACGGCGTCGATGTCGAGCTCGCGCACCTGGCGCAGCACCTCATACATCCCCTGGTCGTTGATCTGGTCCTTGAGCATCATCAGCTGCAGTCCGAGGACGGGCATGGAACGTCTCCTTCGAAATCGTGGGGGTCGGTGAGGGGGAGGAGCCGGCACCGAGGGATCGGTGCCGGCTCCGGGGGAGGCCGCTCAGGAGCGGGTGGGGAACTTCCCCTCCTCCTCGATGCGCTTGTTGAGCTCGGCGAGGTACTCCTCGGCCGGGTAGTCCACCAGATCGATCTCGCGGCCGGTCCACGCCGACAGCTGCATGCCCGAGGCCAGGCGCACGCCGTTGATGCCCTCGGCGCCGTCCGCGATCAGCGGGGTGCCGTCGTTGACGTGGGCGGCGAAGTTGGTCAGGACATCGATGTGCTGCTTGCCCCAGACCGACTCGTACTCCTTCTCCTCCACGGTGTACACCTCGGAGGCGTCCATCTCCCCGCGGAACAGCTTCGCCACGTCCTGCATGGTCATCGAGTCGCTGAGCTCGCGCTCGGGCTTGCTGAGCCGGTAGATCGTGACCTTGTTCGACTTGTCGACGATGACCTTGCCCTGGTCGAAGAGCATCTCCAGGCGGTCGGTGCCGATGATGTCGTTGGTCGAGGTCATGAAGTGCCCGGTGACGCCCTCGCCGAAGTCGACGACCGCGTTGACCTCGTCCTCGGTGGCGATGTCGCGCTGGAAGCCGAACGCCAGCTTCGCGAAGACCTTCTTCGGGGAGCCCGCGAGCCACTGCCACAGGTCCAGCTGGTGCGGTGCCTGGTTGACCAGGACGCCGCCGCCCTCGCCGCCCCAGGTCGCACGCCACTCGGACTGGTCGTAGTAGCCCTGCGGACGCCACCAGGAGGTGATGATCCAGGAGGTATGGCGCAGCGCGCCCAGCTCGCCGGAGTCGATGAGCGCCTTGAGGTCGGTGTAGACCGGGTTGGTGCGCTGGTTGAACATGATCGCGAAGGTGGTCTCGGGATGAGCGGCCGCGAAGTCGTTCATCTCCTGGACCTGCTTGGTGTAGACCCCGGCCGGCTTCTCGGTGAGGGTATGGATGCCCTTGCCGATCGCGGTGATGGTCATCTCGGGGTGCAGGAAGTGCGGGACCGTGGTGACGACGGCGTCGACGTCCCCGGAGTCCAGCATCGCGACGTAGTCGTCGTAGAAGGGGACGCCGGGGAACTTCTCCGCCGCGACGTCCTGCTTGGCGGGATCGGTGTCCGCGATGGCACCGAGGGACATGCCCGCGACCTTGCCCTCGGCGATGACGCCGGCGTACATGCCGCCCTGGGCGCCGAGCCCGATGATTCCGAGGCGAACGTTCTTCTCCGACATGGTGTCTCCGTTCTTGTGGGGTGACGGCACCCGACCGGGCGCCGCATGGGGGTGGGCGCCGCACGGGCGCCGCAGGGAGGGGATGCTCAGGTGCAGCACGGGGAGCGGAGGGACCGCCGGGAGGGATCTCCTCGACCCTACCCCCGGCGGTGGCCCCGCTCCCAGGGCCACTGCCGGCCGGGGATCAGAGCGACCCGTCGGACGCCGCGGCGGCGGCGTGCTTCTTCTCGAGGATCGCGACGTTCTCGTCGACCCGCTTCTTGGACAGCGGGTACCAGAACAGCAGCGCGAGGACCGAGACGGTCAGCAGGATGGCCGGCAGCAGGGTCGCGAGGCTGTAGATCCCGTCGAGCACCTCCTGGCTCTGCACGACCGTCTCCCCGGTCCCGGACTGGTAGCCGATCCAGGCCAGCGCCCAGCCGGTCAGGCCGCCGGCGATGGCCTGGCCGAGCTTGCGGGCCCAGGAGTACAGGCCGTAGACGGTGGCGTCGTTGCGCTCGCCGGTGCGGATCTCCTGATGGTCGATCACATCGGTGATGAACGCCCAGATCAGGATGTTGAGGCAGGAGACGCCGAGCATCAGCACCGCGTAGCCGACCATGAACACGTAGGGGCTGTCGGTGCGCACGATGAACAGCACCAGGGCTGCGACCACGCCCAGCGACATGCCCGCCACGCCGATCTCCTTCTTGCCGACCACCTTCGCGAGCTTCGAGGCGAAGGGCACCAGCAGCAGGGTCGGGGCCAGGCCCACGAGGTTCACGACGCTCAGCAGCTGACCGTTGTTGAAGTACTCGTTGAGCATGTAGGGCATGAGCCCGCCGAGCAGCATGAAGGCGATCAGCATGAACAGGGAGGTGGCGATGAGGCCGGTCAGGGCGCGGTTGGTGACCAGGGTGCCCATCATCTGGCCGAAGCCCATGCGGTCCGCCTTGGCCTTCGGCGGGGTGGCGGTGCGCTCCTCGACGTTCACGAAGCACAGCAGGTAGCAGACGATCGCGAGGATCGCGCAGCCGCCGGCGGCCAGCATCATCCGCGAGCCGGAGAGCTCGGACTGCCCGTTGATCTGGACGAAGACGATCAGCGGCAGGATCACGGAGATGCCGAGGTTGGCGAGGGTGGCGCCGAGGGAGCGGAACACTGACAGCGAGGCGCGGTCACCGGGCTTGTTGGAGATGACCGAGGCCATCGAGCCGTACGGGATGTTGATCAGCGTGTAGAAGACCGAACCCCACAGCACGTAGGTGCCGATCATCCAGGCCAGGCGGACCCCGTAGCTGCCGTCCTGCAGGAAGGGCGAGAACATGAGGAACGCCGCGACGGCGACGGGGACCATGATCCGCAGCAGCCAGGGCTTGAAGCGGCCGCTGCGACCCGGGCGCAGAGTGTCGATCAGGCGGCCGGCGCCGACGTCGGTGAAGGCGTCGAGGATGCGGGCCGCGAACAGCAGGGTGCCGACGTGGGCGGCGCTGATGCCCATGACGTTGGTGTAGAAGATCAGGAAGAACGAGGACTGCAGGAGGAACGTGAAGTCGTTCCCGAAGTCGCCGAACATGTAGCCGATCTTGTCGCGCCAGCCGAACGGCCTCGTGCTGACGGCCTTGGCGGTCGGGGCCGGCTGGGCGGGGGAGGCGGATGCAGGTTCTGCGGTGGTGCTCATCGTTGTGCTCCTTCGGGCTCATCATTGAGTAGCGCGAGCGTCCGGGCACTGGGTGCGGGGAGCTCCGTTCGCTGATCTCACCGGGGTGGGGCGGGGAACTGCGAGTGCTCCGAGTCTTGCTCCGAGGGCATCGGCCCGGCCAAAATTGCCAGCAGTTGCACAGGCGGCGCAGCGGGCGACATCGACCTACCACGAAGTAATAACTCTCTCACCAGCAGCGTCGGGAATCCGTGCAGTCCGAGAGGCGCGTCACATCCAGGGTAGGCGGCGTCGATGCGTCCAGGATGCCACCTGTTGCCATCGCTGCGAGCGGAGTGCAGACGCGCATGAGCCGCGTGGTCTCGCATCACTACGAGACCGCGCGGGAGGAGGACGGAGGACGGCCGGGCCATCTCGAGGATGGCCCGGCCGTCCGGACGGGTGTGGAATCGGGAGCCGACGCTCGCCGCCCCCGGGGTCCGCGTGCGCCGTGCTCAGTAGAGGTTGAGGAAGGCCTGCAGGACCTCCACGGTCCCCTCGTCGATCTCGTCGGAGCCGTTCTGCGCGGCGCCGATCTCGTGCTGCAGACCGGCGACGGTGTCCTCGCCGATCACGCCGTCCTGGTCGGTCCCCGCCCAGGCCTGGAGGGCCAGGGTGGTCTTCTCGTCCAGCTCGCCGGTCCGGTCGACGCCCAGCCAGTCCTGGAGGGCGGTGACGGTCGCCGGGCCCATAATCCCGTCGACCTCGAGGGTGCCGGCGACTGCCAGGTCCCCGGTGGCCTTCGAGCCGGGCTCGGTGGCCGACGGCGAGGACGGCTCGGAGGCCGCCTCCCGCTGCGGGGCCTGCTTCTCGGGGGCCTGCTGCTCGGCGGCGGACTCGCCCCGTCGCTCCTCGCCGCGGCTGGAGGACGGCTCCGGCTCGCGCGGCTCGGGCTCCTGCGGGTCCTGCTCCGGCTGCTCGGCGTCGTCCTGCGCCGCGGAGGGCGCGCCGGCGGTGTCGGCGCCGCCGCTGAGGCTTCCGCCGCAGTTCGGCCAGGCGCCGGGGCCCTGCATCGCGAGCAGGCTCTCGCCGGCGGCGATCTGCTCGCTCTTCGAGGCGAGGTCCGCGCGCTCGGCGTACTGCAGGCCGCCGGCCGCCTCCCAGGAGGACTGCGAGAACTGCAGGCCGCCGTAGTAGCCGTTGCCGGTGTTGATGGACCAGTCGCCGCTGGACTCGCAGGCGGCGACCTCGTCCCAGCCTCCCGCGGCGTTCGCGGCGGTGCCGGTGGCGAGCATGCCGGTGGCGACGACGGCGCCTCCGGCCAGGGTGACCGCGGTACGGGTCAGACCCCGGCGGAGGAGGGAGGCGCGGGGGGTGGTCAGGGGGTGCGTGCTGTGCTGGGACATGGACACGTCCTTTCGCTGGGCTCGCAATGGGCGCGGTCCCGCGGGGTCCGCGGGGCACGCGGCGCGCATCTCGCGTCTGTCGAACGCCTGCCAGCGTAGGACGCCGGGCCCCCGGGGATGCAAGACCGGAGGCACCGAGATGACCGAGGTTTTACGTCGGCCTGCCGGGGCGATGACGCCCGACAGTGGACATGGGAGCGCGTTGACCTGCGCCCACGGGCACCGGTGGGGCAGTTGCTGTATCGCGCCGGCGGGCGCGGCTCATCCCTCCGGTGGCGGGTTCAGCCCCGCCGCCGCGGCGTCGCGATGAGCCTGCTCCTCGGTCTGCAGGGCGTACAGCCCGTAGGCGAGCGGGGAGGCGGAGAACATCTCGGCGCAGTGCTCCGCCAGTCGCGGCCACACCGTCCCGCCCCCGGCGACGTAGTGGGCGAGGGCGACCTCGAAGGCCTCCGAAGGGGCGCTGACCCGGTGGAACATGAGGTCCCTGGCCGGGTCGCCGATCGTGGCGGTGGTCCAGTCGATGATCGCGGTGACCCGGTCGCCCTCGACCAGGGTGTGGCCGGGGTAGATCTCGCCATGGGTGAGGACGCTGTGCGGCGGCCAGTAGGTGTCCTCGGCCAGCCAGGCGCTCCAGCGCTCCCGCAGCGCCGGCGCGATCTCGAACTCCCGGCTCACCCGGGTGAGGTCCCGGCGCCACTGCTCGCGCACCTGCGCGGGGGAGCGGACCTCGATGCCGGTCGCGGCCGCCTCGTCGGGATCCACGGCGTGCAGCTGGGCGACCGCATCGCCGAGCGAGGCGGCGTAGACCGGGGAGGCCATGTCGACGTGCCAGGTGACGGCGCCGTCCGCGGCGACCGACAGCGCCGGGGCGCCCGGCAGCAGGGGATAGGCGATGAGCTGTGGAGTCACGATCCGCCAGTCGGGGACCGCCACATCCAGATGCGACGCGACCATCTCCAGCAGCCGGCCCTCGACCTCCGCGCGTGCGAGCACATCGGGTCGGCGGGGGATGCGCAGCACCCACTCCTGCCCGTCGGTGGCGCGGGCGAGGGCGACGCGGAAGTCCAGCCCCATCTCCTCGGTGCGGAGACTCGGCGCTTCGAGGTCCAGGCCGTGCGCCGCGGCGAGCGCGAGCAGGGCGTCGACGTCGGCGGGAGGGATCGGCGTCGTCATCCGGCCACTGTGTCACCGGCGCGCGATCGGCCACAAGGCGATTTCCCGGCGTCCGCCGCCTCGGCCCGGACGGCGGACGGCGCCCCTCGGAATCGATCCGGGGGCGCCGTCCGTGGTGCGCGTGCGGGGGGCTCAGCCCTTGTCGGCGGCGTGGTCCGCGCGGGCCTGCTCGCGCTCGCGGTGCTTGGCCGCCTTCTTGGCGAGGATCTGCTCCTCCTCGGCGACCGTGATGACGTTGTTGTTCGTGTCGGTCGCGACGGTGTGGTCGGGGCGGGTGACGAGCAGGCCGTCCGGCTGCTCGTCGGACCGCTGACCGACCTGGTTGAAGCCGACCCGCTGGTCGTGGATGCGGTGGGCGTCGGCGAGGAGCTCGCGCACGTTCTTCTCGGCCACCACCATGTCCTCGAACTTGTCGGGCAGGGCGTCGATGGTCTGCTCGTGCTCGATCATGCGCTCGTAGATCGCGTCGCGCTCGGCCTCGAAGGCCGCGTAGGTCATCTCGACGTAGGTCTTCGCCTCGTTGTGCGCCTTGTTGACCACGGCCTGCGCCTTGCCCCGCGGGGACAGCAGCGAGGCGAGGATGGTGACCAGCAGGACGCCCATGATCACGCTCAGCGAGAGGCCGGTGGTGATCTCGGGGATGGCGTGCACCGGCTCGCCGCCGTTGATGAAGCCCAGCTCGTTCTCGTGCAGGGCGTGGATGACGAGCTTCACGCCGATGAAGCCGAGGATGATCGAGAGGCCGTAGGAGAGGTACACCAGGCGGTCCAGCAGACCGTCGATGAGGAAGTACAGCTGGCGCAGGCCCAGCAGCGAGAACACGGTCGCGGTGAACACGATGTAGGTGTTCTGGGTCAGGCCGAAGATCGCCGGGATCGAGTCCAGTGCGAACAGGATGTCGGTGGCGCCGATCGCGATCATGACCAGCAGCATCGGGGTCAGGACCCGCTTGCCGTTCTCGATCGTGAAGAACTTGTCGCCGTCGTACTCGTCGGTCGCGGGCAGCACATTGCGGACCAGGCGGACGAAGATGCCGTCGGCCTTCTCCTCCTCCGGCTCGTCACGGACCTCGTCGATGATCATCTTCACCGCGGTGTACAGCAGGATCGCGCCGAAGAGGTAGAAGACCCAGGAGAGGTGCTCGATGGCCACGGCGCCGATCGCGATCATGCCCGAGCGGGCGATGATCGCGAAGGTGATGCCGAACAGCAGCACCTTCTGCTGGTCCTCGCGGGGCACGGCGAAGGCGCCCATGATGATGAGGAAGACGAAGAGGTTGTCGACCGAGAGCGCCTTCTCGGTGACGTACCCGGCGAAGTACTCGGTGCCCATGGTGGTGCCGCCGAAGATCAGCACGGCCAGGCCGAACACCAGGGCGATGCCCACGTAGATGGCGGACCAGACGGCCGCCTCGCGGATCGTGGGGATGTGCGCCTTGCGCACATGGAAGACGTAGTCGAAGGCCAGCAAGCCCAGGACCAGCACGATCGTGAGGATCCAGATCAAGGGGGAGACGGTCATGTTCCTGCTTTCCGGGGTCGCGCGATGGACCCGGGTCTCTCCGCCCGTCGATCTGTCCGACCGGCCGCTGCGCCCGGGAGACCCTCGTCAGTCCCCGTGATGACGTGCGCAGTGTTGTGGATACTCCCCCGTTGTCGTGCTGGAGTCTACCGCCGGTCCCTGGACGGCGGGGAAGAGCCCGGGGGCAAGTGCAAGAGGGCTCACGCCGGCGATCGGACGCGGCGGCGCGTCACAGCACGTCGTCGAGGGTCGGGCCCCGACGGGCGCGCAGGAACTCGTCGACGACGGCCGCGCCGAGATCCTCGGGATCCGGGGCCACGACGGCGCCCCCGACGCGGCGCGCCATGGCGGTGAGGAAGCGGGAGAGGCCGGGGTCGTCGCCGAGGCGGAAGAAGGTGGTGCTCGCTCCGGCCCGGCCCAGGCGGTCCAGCTCCGCGACCGTGGCGGCGATCGTCTCCGGTTCCGGGGGGTAGGAGAACCAGGACTCACCGTCGGGCAGCAGCTGCGCGGTCGGTTCGCCGTCGGTGACGACCAGCAGCACCGGCTGCCGACCCCGATGCCTGCGGAAGAACTCCCCGGCGAGCATCAGGCCGTGGTGCAGGTTGGTGCCCTGCTCGTGCACGGCCTCGAGCGCCAGCAGCTCGCCGATCTCGAGGGGGACGGCATGACGGCCGAAGGAGACGAGCTGCAGGACATCGCCGCGGAACCGGGTGCTGACCAGGTGATGCAGGGCGAGTGCGGTGCGCTTCATCGGCACCCAGCGGCCCTCCATCGCCATCGAGAACGAGGTGTCCACCAGCAGCACGACGGCGGCCCGGTTGCGGGCCTCGGTCTCGCGGACCTCGACGTCCCCGACCTCCAGCCGCACTCCCTCGGCGGGGTCGCCGCCCGTCGCGGCGGTGCGGGTGATCGCATTGGTCAGCGAGCGGCCGACGTCCCACGGCTCCGCGTCCCCGAACTGCCAGGGCCGGGTGGCGCCGGTCTGCTCGCCGGCGGCGCCGGCCCGACGGGTCTCCCGGGCCCCGGTGCGCGCGGAGAGCCGTCCCGCGGCGTCGCGCAGCAGGGCGGCGCCGAGCTTCCGGGTCGCGCGGGGGGACATCCGCAGCTCCCCGTCGGCGCCGCGCCGCAGGTAGCCGGAGTCGCGCATCGCCTGCTCGAGCTCCCGCAGGAGGCGCGCGGAGACCGCGGCGTCCGGTCCGAGATGGCGGGCGAGGGCGTCGACGTCGAGGTCGGACAGCGCGGAGCCCGCATAGGACTGGCCGAGCTGCTCGGCGAGGGTGTCGAGCTCGGCGAGCTCCTGCATCACGCCGGCGCCCTCGCCGAGGCCGAGGCCCTGCTCGCCGTCGAAGCTCTCCGCGCCGGACCAGTCCTCACCGGGGCGCAGCGCCTGCAGGGCTCCGTCCATGCGCATCAGCTGGGCCATCAGCTCGGGGGAGCCGAAGGCCCGCGCGGACAGCGCCAGCAGCTCCTCGCGCTGCTGGGGCGTCATCGAGCGCAGCATCCGCTGGGCGGCGGCGGAGCGCCGAGCCAGCACGTCGATCAGCTCCTCGATGTCCTCCGGGTCCTCGGGGAAGGCCTTGCCGTGCTTCCTCATGAAGTCCGCGAAGTCCTCCGGCCCGTCCTCGCCCGCCGCGTGCTTCTCGAGCAGGTCGCCGAGATCGCGCAGCATCTCGGTGATCGCCTCGCGGTCGGCGTCGGTCGCGCCCTCGAGCGCCTGCTTCATCCCGGAGAAGCGCTGGCCCAGCAGTTCGCCGCCGAGTCTGTCCTGGATCTGCCGGTAGGTCTCGCGGGCCTCGGAGGACGCCCAGTCGTACTGCGCGAGCTCGCTGACCGCGGCCGAGGTCGACCGCGGCAGGTTCTCCAGGGTCATCTCCCGCAGGGTGCGGTCGACGGGTGCCATCGCGGTGTCGCGCGCGAGCTGCCCGCGCTCGGCCAGCACGGCCTTCTCCAGCAGCGCCGTGATCTCCTGGAGGGTGCCGTCCAGGCGGTGTCGGGTCAGCAGGTCCCGGCGGCGCTGCTGGACGCGGCCGGCGAGCTCGTCGAGCCCGTCCCGGCCGTGGCCGCCGCGGCGCAGGTGCTCGGCCAGCGCGCTCTCGGGGGAGTAGCCGGCCATGACGCCCTCGGAGACCGCGTCGAGGACCTCGGCGAGGTCGAGGGGCGGCGCGAGGGGATCGGGCCCGCCGGTGAAGCGTCCGTAGCGGGCTCGTCGCTGGGAGCGGGGCATCGAGGCCTCCTCGCGATCGATTCGGATGCAGTCGGCGGCGGGACCGGTCAGCCGTACACGGTCTCCCCGGCCACGGACTCCTTGGACAGTCGGCGCACCAGGTAGAGCCCTTCGAGGGCCAGCTCGATCGCTCCCGCCCGCTCGCCCGGTCCGCTCGCCTCCAACCGCTCGGCGATCCGGTCGTAGAGGTCCTCGGAGGCGGTCCGGGGCAGAGCGGCCAGGAACTCCTGCGCGGTCACCCTCTCTCCGGTGGTGACCGTGCGGACGCCGTCGAAGGCCTCCACCAGCGGGCCCAGGTCGAGGCCGGCGAAGCGCTCGCGCACGACCTCGGCCGTCGCGGTGCGCAGCAGGTGCTCCAGGATGTCGAGCTCGCGCCCCTCCTCGCCGGACTCGAACTCGACCTTGCCGCCCAGGACATCGATCGTGGTGCCGAGGTCCACCGGGCGCGCCACCGCCGCCCCGCCGCGCACGGTGGCGCGGTGCAGCGCCGCCGCGGCGACGGTCTCCGCCGCCGCGATCGCGAAGCGGGCGGAGACGCCGGAGGACTGGTTCACGGCGGAGGAGCCGCGCAGGTTCCGGGTGAAGCGGGCCAGGATCTCCAGCAGCACCTCGGGCACGGCGGCGGTGAGGTGCGCCTCCTGGCGGATCACCGCGATCTCGTCGGCGATCTCGAGGGGGTAGTGGGTGCGGATCTCGGCGCCGAAGCGGTCCTTCAGCGGAGTGATGATGCGCCCGCGGTTGGTGTAGTCCTCCGGATTGGCGGACGCCACGATCAGGACGTCCAACGGCAGCCGGAGCACGTAGCCGCGGATCTGCACGTCGCGCTCCTCCATCACGTTCAGCAGGGCCACCTGGATCCGCTCGGCCAGGTCGGGCAGCTCGTTCAGTGCCACGATGCCGCGGTTCCCGCGGGGGACGAGCCCGAAGTGGATGGTCTCCGGGTCACCGAGGCGCCGGCCCTCCGCCACCCGCATCGGGTCCACGTCGCCGATCATGTCGGCCACCGAGGTGTCCGGGGTGGAGAGCTTCTCGACGTACCGCTCCTCGCGGTGGAGCCAGCTGATCGGCAGCGCGTCGCCCTCTGCCTGGATCCGCGTCCGGGTGGCGTCGGTGACCGGGGCCAGCGGGTCCTCGTGCAGCTCGGATCCGGCGACGGTGGGCGTCCACTCGTCGAGCAGTCCCACCAGGGTGCGCAGCAGCCGCGTCTTGCCCTGGCCGCGCTCGCCGAGCAGGACCACGTCATGGCCGGCGATGATCGCGCGTTCCAGCTGCGGGATGACGGTGTGCTCGAAGCCGTGCAGGCCGGGCCAGGGGTCACGGCCGTCGGCCAGTGCCGACAGCAGGTTCTCCCGCATCTCCTCGCGCAGGCTGCGGCTGGTGTGGCCGGCGGCGCGGAGCTCGCCGAGGGTGGTGATCTCAGGGGTCGGGCTCACCCGCCCAGCGTAGACACCTCTGCGCGGGACGGACAGAGGTGTCAGCGCCGGGGACGACCGGCGATCACTCGGGTGCCCTCGCCGCCGCGCCGTGAGCGGCAGCAGGACCCGCGCCCGTGCGGGGCCGCACCGTCAGCGGTCCTCGACGGCCTTCTCCAGCTCGTCCTTGGTCATGCTCGAGCGGCCCTTGACACCCTGGCGCTTCGCATCCTGGTAGAGCTGGTCCCTGGTGCGTCCCTGCGGGCCGGAGCCGGAGCGCTCGCCCCCGCGCTCGGCGGGCGACTTGTCCTCGAGCGAGGTGCGGCTGGCCTCCTCGGCCTCCCCCTCCTGGGCGCGGGTCTTGTTCACCGTGCGGGCGGCGATCTCCTTCGCCTCGTCCTCCGAACTGCCCTGGTCGAGCCGGCTCTGCTTGACGTGCTCGTACTGGCGTTCGCGCTTCGCGCTCCATGCGTCGGGCATGGTCACTCCTCCTGGGATCGGTCGACGGCGGGGCGAGCCCGGGACGGTGCCCGAGCTCGCCCTCGGGGCCTGCGGGTGGCTGCTACTCGCGCCGGGAGTCCCCGGACATGCTGCCGATGCTGTTGGACGGGGTGGCGTCGTCGCGCCAGCGCAGCAGCGCTCCCACCCCCTCGGGGATGCCGTCGGCGTCCTCGGGCAGCGCCGAGATCGCGGCGTCGGTGGCGAGGGCCCCGCGCAGCAGCTCCTCGATGCCGGCGGGTTCATGCCCGCTGACGAACACCAGCTCGTCGACCTGACCGCGGCCGAGCGCCTGGGAGACCTCGAGGGCGCCGCCGACGGACGCCCCGTCGCGGGCCTGGCTCTCGCGGAAGCGGGTGGCGAGCTCCTGCTGCCGGGCGACGATGAACTCCTCGGTGGTGCGGATCAGCTCCTCCCGGAACGGGCCGCGGTCCAGGGCCGCACCGCGGGTGCCGCCGGAGACCTCGATCAGCCGCGCTCGGGACTCCCGGCCCAGGGCCTCCCGCAGCAGTCCCATCGCCCGCACGTCGCCGCTGAGGAGCACCATGTCGATCTGGCGCTCGCGCAGGTTCTTCTCGACCGCCGAGGCGACCGCGTCGGCGTTGCGCTCCCAGGAGTCCTCGACCCGCGCCTCGAAGTTGTTGGTCCGCCAGCCGTGCTGGCCGCCGCCCGCGACGCTCGCCTTGTGCAGCTCGTCGTGGCCGCCCTCGACGCTCGCGTGCTCGCCGAGGCCGTGGGGGCCGTTCGTGATCGAGGGGTTCTCGGGGGCCCGCAGGTGCAGGTCCGCCCCGGCGCGGTCCACCACGATCAGCAGCTGGCTGACCGCGAAGGGGATCAGCCGCATCATCGGCAGCAGGTGCGGGAACTCGCCGCGATGGGCGGACTCGACGGCCGGCGGCACCGGCAGCACCCGGTCCACGAGGATGTCGGTGTCCGAGGCGAAGATCGACCGGCCGTGCCGGCCGCCGATCGGCGAGGGGCTGAGCACCGTGTCCTCGATCCGGGCCAGCAGCTCCGCGGGGGCGCCGTCCGCGGCGAGGCGGGAGCGCATCTGCCCCCATCTCGCCTCGAGCTGGCCGGCGGCGTTCGGGTCCGTCCGGGTGGTGTCGAGGTGGAGGGAGACGAAGGGACCGGGACGGTCGAGGACGGGCGTGAGCCAGGGCAGTTTCACCAGGGACCTCCTGCATGCTCGGTGAGCGGGGGCACGAGGCTCCCAGCTGGGGCTCGATGCACCGCGTGGGTCCGCCCCACCTTGGCACGCACCGCTCACCGCCGCAAGGGAGAACTCCTCCCGAGTCAGCCGGCGGGCTGCGCCGCCTCCTGCTCCGCGCGCAGCAGCGCGCCGAGATGGCGGGCGATCCGGCGGGCGGCGGAGACCTCCACCGCGTCCTCGACGTCCGGGTTGTAGTTGGTGTTGGTGTTGACGTCGTAGGTGACGGTGCGACCGTCGAGAGTGGTCATGTACTCGATGCCCGCGATCTCGATGCCGAGCTCGGCCAGCAGTGCGCGGTACTGCTGGATCAGCGGGTCCTGCGCGGTGACCTCGGGGCGCACCCGGAACATCGGCTCCGCGGCCTCGCCGTCGCCGGGGACCGCGCAGGCCTCCGCGGGGCAGAGCTCGAAGCCGCCCTGCGAGGTGTCGACGCGGACGGCGTAGACGAACTCCCCGCCGACGAACTCGGCCCGGGTGATGGCGGGCTCCGCGGCGATCAGGAGCTCCTGCAGCAGGGTGATGCCGTCGGCCGCCTCCTCGAAGCCGTCGCCCTCGACGTAGGCGGCGAAGGAGGCGTGGTCGTCGAAGCGGCGCACGCCCAGGCCCTTGCCGCCCTGGTTGTGCTTGGTGATGAAGGGAGCGGGCAGCGCGCGGGCCGCCTCGACCAGGCCCTCGCGGCCGAAGACCGCGACGGTGCGGGGCACGTCGAGCCCGGCGCGGCGCAGCGCCGCATGCTGGAGCACCTTGCTGACCTCGAGGTCGGCGACCGGCTGGCCGTTCACCACGCGCCGACCCCAGGAGGACGCCCAGGCGGTGATCGAGCGGGCGGCGTCCTTGGCCAGCGGGGCGCCGCGGGTGTGCGACGAGGCGCTGAGCCGGGACCAGATCACCCCGCGCGGCGGCTCGGCGTCGAGGTCGAGGGTGCCCTGGCCGAGGGGCCATTCGACCAGCGGCACCCCCTCGGCCTCGAAGGCGCGGCGGAACGGGGGGATCCACTCGGGGTTGTCGTGCAGCACGTGCACGGCGAAGTCCCGGGACGGCGGGGCGGGGACGGCGGCCGCGGGCGCCTCGGCAACGGTGCCGGCGCCGCGGTCGGCGCGCGGCGTCAGGGTCACGGCGGGCACGACGGTCAGTGGCGAGGCGGACATCAGCTGCTCCTTGGGGCGACGAAAGATGTCCTTCAGCCTAGGGGTGGGAGCGGGCCGTGGCCACCGCAGTGGTGAGCATCATGGCCGGCCGGCCGACCGGCCGGCCGGGCGCGGCGCGTGGTCCGCGCGGCCTGCTGAGCGGGGGCTCAGGCGGGCGCGCTCTGCGCGCCGCCGTGATGGCGACCGATCGGGAGCATGAGCGGGGTTCCCGAGACCGGGTCGAGGATGATCCGGTTGGCGAGGCCGAACACCTCGCGCACATGGTCCTCGGTGAGCACCTCGGCGGGGGAGCCGCTGGCGTGCACGGTGCCGTCGGCGATCATCACCAGCTGATCGCAGTACCGGGCGGCGAGGTTCAGATCGTGCAGCACCATCACGATCGTGATGCCGCGGGCCCGGTTCAGGTCCGTCAGCAGGTCGAGGACCTCCACCTGATGGCTCACGTCGAGGAACGTGGTGGGCTCGTCCAGCAGCAGCAGATCGGTGCCCTGGGCCAGGGCCATCGCGATCCACACCCGCTGGCGCTGCCCGCCCGAGAGCTCGTCGACCGGTCGCTCGGCGAGCTCCGCAGTGCGGGTGGCGTCCAGGGCCGCGCCCACCGCCTCGTCGTCGGCGGTGGACCAGCGGGAGAACAGGCCCTGGTGCGGATGGCGTCCGCGGCCGACCAGATCGGCCACCGTGATCCCCTCGGGGGTGATCGGGGCCTGGGGGAGCAGGCCCAGCAGCCGGGCCAGTTGCTTGGCGGGCATCCGATGCACCTGCTCCCCGTCCAGCAGCACCTGGCCGGCGCGCGGGGTGAGCAGACGGGACATCGAGCGCAGCAGGGTCGATTTCCCCGAGGCGTTCGCGCCGACGATCGCGGTCACCTTCCCGGGCAGCAGTGCGAGGTCCAGATGCTCGATGACGGTGCGCTCGCCGTAGCCGAGGGTGAGGTCGCGGGCGAGCAGCAGATGGTCGGTGGTCATGAGGAGCTCCCTGCGCGGTGGGCGCGGACGATGAGGTAGAGCAGGTAGGGGGCGCCCAGCACCCCGGTCACCACGCCCACGGGGTAGCGGGTGCCGGTGGCGTACTGACCCACCAGGTCCGCGACCAGCACCAGCAGCGCCCCGACCAGCGCGGCCGGCAGCAGCGGCGAGGCGCCGGGGCCGATGATCCGCACCGCGATGGGTCCGGACAGGAACGCCACGAAGGCGATCGGTCCGCAGGCGGCGGTGGCGAAGGCGATCAGGCCCACCGCGGTCACGATGATGATCGCCCGGGTGCGCCCGACCCGCACCCCGAGCGCCTGGGCCGCGTCGTCCCCGAGCTGCGTGGCGCGCAGGTCCCGAGAGCGCGACAGCAGCAGCGGAGCCAGCACCAGCAGCGCGGCGAGCACCGGCAGCACCTGCGACCAGGAGCTGTTGTTCAGGCTGCCGGTGAGCCAGCGCAGCACCTCCTGCAGGTCCCACTGCCCGGCCTGGGTGAGCACCCAGTCGGTGAGGCTGTGCAGCATCGCCGCGATCCCGATGCCCACCAGGATCAGCCGTGTGCCCGCCGCGCCGCCGCGGTAGGACAGCAGGTGGATCAGCGCCGCGACGCCGAGACCGGCGAGGACGGCGAGCAGGGAGACCGCCGGGCCGGACAGGCCGAGCACCACGATCCCGAAGGCTGCGGCGGCGCTCGCGCCGGAGGAGATCCCGATGATGTCGGGGCTGGCGAGCGGATTGCGCAGCAGGGTCTGGAAGGCGACGCCGCCCAGTCCGAAGCAGGCGCCGGCGAGCACGCCCAGCACCGCCCGGGGAAGGCGCAGCCGACCGACCGTGAAGGACGCCCCCGGCACGTCCTGGCCGGCGATCACCCGCAGTACCTCTCCCGGCGGATAGACGGTGCGGCCCAGCATCAGGGACAGGCTGAACACGATCAGGATCGCGAGGGCCAGGGCGGCGACGGCCAGGGCGGCCCGGCGCCGCCGCGCGCGCCGGGCGAGGGCCACCCGTCGGGCGGTGGGGGCCGCGGCCGGAGCGTGCGCCGCGCCGGTGCGCGTGGTCGCGGGGGCGCTCACAGGCTCGTCAGCTTCCGTCGGCGCACGATGGCGATGAAGAACGGGGCGCCGATCAGGGCGGTGACGATCCCGACGTCGAGCTCGGCGGGCCGCGCGACGATGCGGCCCAGCACGTCGGCCGCGGTCAGCAGGGCGGCGCCCACCACGGCGCTGAACGGCAGCAGCCAGCGATGGTCCGCCCCGATCAGCAGGCGGCAGGCGTGGGGGACCACCAGGCCGACGAAGCCGATCGGCCCGGTCACGGCGGTGACCGCCCCGCACAGCACCACCGCGCCGGCAGCGGCGAGGGCGCGGGTCAGGACGACGCGCTCGCCGAGCCCGGCGGCCGGCTCGTCGCCGAGGGCGAGGGTGTTCAGGCCTCGCGCGCACAGCATCGAGAGCGCGAACCCGGCCAGCAGGAAGGGCGCGACCTGCTGCAGGGAGTCGAAGGTGCCGCCGCCCACCCCGCCGATCTGCCAGGAGCGCACGCTGTCGCCGATGTCGGAGCGGGGGCAGCACGACGGCGCTGATGAAGGAGGTCAGCGCCGCGCCGGTGGCCGCGCCCGCGAGCGCGAGCTTGAGCGGGCCGGCCCCGCCCTGACCGAGCGATCCCAGCGCGTACACCAGCGCCGCAGTGGCCGCGGCGCCCGCGATCGCGACCCAGATGTAGGACGAGGCGGCGGTGAGGCCGAAGTGGGCGATCCCGATGACCACCGCGAGGGGAGGCGCCGGTGTTGATGCCGAGGATCCCGGGGTCGGCCAGCGGGTTGCGGGTCACGCCCTGCATGACCGCGCCGGAGATCCCCAGGGCCGCCCCGGCGATCACCGCGAGCAGGGTGCGGGGGATGCGCTTGGCGACCGCGGCGGGGCCGAACCCCTCCGCCGAGCCGCCGAGGGCGGCCAGGATGTCTCCGCCGCCGACGGACCGCGAGCCGATCGTGACCGACAGCACCGACAGCGCCGCCAGCACCAGCAGGGCCACCAGCAGCCACAGGGCGCGCCGCCGGGACGATCGCCGCAGGGTGGCGGCGGTCGTCCCGGGGGTGCTCGTGAGGGTCGGGGTCATCCGCGGGTTCCGGGAGGGGCTCAGGCGGTGGCCGTGGCCGCGCGCTCGAGCTCGGTGAGGTAGTCCTCGAGGATGTAGGAGATCGCCAGCGGGGGTGGGGTTCGCGGCGGTGCCCAGCGGGCTGTCGCTCGGCAGCGCCACCACCGCATCGTGGAGGACGGCGGGCATCTGGGAGAGCAGCGGATCGGCCTTGAGGGCGTCGACCAGGGACTGGTCGCCGTAGGTCACGATGATCTCGACGTCGCCGAAGGCGTCGGCCTGCTCGGCGCTGACCGTGGCCGAGAACTCCGGGGTCTCCGCGGAGGCCGCGACCACGCTGGGAGCGATCCTCATGCCGAGGTCCTCGAAGAACATGGTGCGGGTGTCGTGGGAGGTGTAGAAGCTCACCTGGGAGAGGTCCGTGGTGTCCACGTGGGTCAGGAACATGGCGTTCTTCCCGGCGAGCGCCGGATGCGCGGCGACAGCCTCCTCGATCTGCCCCTCGAGCTCGGCGATCAGCTGCTCGCCCTCGGCGGCCATGCCCATTCCGGTGGCGTTGGCGGTGATCATGTCGCGCCAGGAGGTGCCCCAGGCGACCTCGGGGAACGGGATGGTGGGGGCGATCTCGGTGAGCGTGTCGTAGTCCTCCTGGGTCAGGCCCGAGTAGGCCGCGAGGATCACGTCCGGGGCGGTGTCGGCGACGCCCTCGAAGTCGATGCCGTCCGACTCGTCGAACAGCACCGGCGTCTCGGCGCCGAGCTCCTCGAGCTTCGCGGCGACCCAGGGCAGCAGCCCGTCGGCGTCGTCGTCGCCGAAGTTCGCCGCCGCCATGCCGGCCGGGACCACGCCGAGGGCCAGCGGCACCTCGTGGTTGGCCCAGGCGACGGTGGTGATGACCTGCGGCGAGGCAGGGATGGTGGTGGTGCCGAAGGCGTGCTCGAGGGTGGCCTCGCCGCCGGTCCCGCCGCCGCCGGTGTCGGAGGCGGCCGTCCCGCCGCCGGCCGTGTCCTCCGCGGCGGCGCACCCCGCGAGCAGGGCGGCGAGGGCGATGGCGGAGCCGGTGACGGCACGACGGGAGAGCGAAGCCATGGGAGACCTTTCGGGAAGCCGCGGGACGGCGCAGGTCCGGGCAGCGAAGGGCCCGGGCAGGAGGGTGCGATCCTGGCGGGCGGACGTCAGGCGGTCGTGCGTCGAGGCAGGGCGGGCCCGCGGCGAACGTCCGTCGTGGCGCCTCGACGCACCGCTTAGGATTGCCTAACCAACCTAGTGGCTCACGGCCCCGCCGCACAAGCGGCCGACCATCTCGATCGAGGCGGTCTCCGCGGGGCCCTCAGACCCCCACCCTCTCGAAGGCGCCGCGGAAGCGGGCCGCCGGATGCTCGTCGGGCAGCCGGTCACGGCCGCTCAGGCGAGAGCGCAGCGTGCCGCCCTGCTCGGGGAGCCGGCCCCGCTCCCGCAGGAGCGGCGAGACCAGCTCGGCGAAGTCCCGCACGGTGTCGAAGGAGTGGTACTGGCGCAGGTTGATGCCGTCGATGCCGTCGACGTCGAGCCAGTGCTCGATCGCGTCGGCCACCACCTCGGGAGTCCCGGCGACGAAGAACCGGTCCTGCCAGGCCTCGTCGACCGCATCCAGCAGGTCGCCGATCGTCTCGTGGGCACCCTTGCGGCCGACGGGGGTGTCGGCCGGGAGACCCTCGATCTCGAGCGCCTCGGCGATGGTCCGCTCCCGCGGATGCTCGAGGGCCCGGATCGGCACCGACTGGTGCACGAGCATCCCCTCGGTGGAGCGGTGCTCGTGGTACTGCGCGAGCTTCGCGTCGACCTCCTCCTGGGTGCGTCCGGTGATCACCGCAGCCTGCACCACGAACTTCGGGTCCAGCGGGTCCCTGCCCGCCTCCGCGGCGGCCGCGCGCACGGCGGGGACGGTCCGCTCCAGCAGCGGGCCGTGGGTGAAGACGACCTCGGCATGCTGCCCCGCCCGCGCGGCGCCGGCGGGGGAGGCCGTGGCCAGGAACAGGGTCGGGGTGCGCTGGGCGGAGGGCTCGGACAGGTGGGGGCCGGCCACGCGGAAGTTCGGACCCTCGTGGTCGATGCGATGCACCTTGCTCGGATCGGTGTACACGCCACCCTCGGCGTCCCGGATCACGGCGCCCTCGTCCCAGGAGCCCTCCCAGAGCTTGTAGAGCACCTCGAGGTACTCGTCGGCGATCTCGTACCGGCGGTCGTGGTCGATCTCCTCCGCGAGCCCGAAGTTCCGCGCCGCATTGGGGAGGTAGGAGGTGACGATGTTCCAGCCCACCCGGCCATCGGTGAGGTGATCGAGCGTGGACATGCGCCGGGCGAAGGCGAACGGCGGTTCGTAGCTGGTGGAGAACGTGATGCCGAAGCCGAGCCGCTCGGTGACCGCCGCCATCGCGGGCACCACCAGCATGGGGTCGTTGTTGGGGATCTGCAGTCCCTCGCGCAGGGCGGCGTCCGCCGAGTCGCCGTACACGTCGTAGGCGCCCACCACGTCGGCGAGGAAGATCGCGGTGAACCCGCCGTCCTCGGCGATCCGCGCGAGCTCGGTCCAGTAGGAGAGGTCCGTGTACCGGTGGCGGTGGTTGTCCGGCAGCCGCCAGAGGCCGTGGGTGATGTGGCCGACGCAGTTCATCTCGAACAGGTTCAGGATCAAGGGCTTGACGGGCATGGGTCCTCCTGGGGGGGGCGGGGCGTGCAGGCACACTCTGCGCGGTCGCGGCGGGCGCGCGCACCCGGTGTGAACCCTGGTGACGTCGCTGGTCGCGCCGTTCACCGACCCGACTCAGTCATTCATCGAGCTTTGGTCGCCCATAAGTTCGGCCTAGGTTCGTGGCGTCCCCTCCGTCGCGACCCAGGAGCACGCTGTGCGCCACAGACCCCTCACCGCCGGCCTCGCCGTCGCCGCCGCCACCGCGGTGCTCGCCTCCTGCGGCGCCGGCGACCCCTCCTCGCACCTGCAGGCCGGCACCAGGTACGGCGGCGAGCTCGTCTACGCCACCGACCGCGAGCCAACCTGCCTGGACCCGCACAACAGCGGGGACATGCCGCAGACCTACATCGCGCGCCAGTACCTCGACTCGCTGGTCTCCATGCAGGAGGACGGCACGGTCGTGCCCTGGCTCGCGCAGTCCTGGGAGATCTCGGCCGACGGGCTCGCCTACGACTTCACCCTGAAGGACGACGTCGAGTTCACGGACGGGGAGCCCTTCGATGCCGAGGCGGTGGTCGCCAATTTCGAGCAGATCATGGATCCGGCGACCCAGTCCTCGACCGCCCTGCTCTACCTCACTCCCTACTTCGACTCCGCCGAGGCGGTCTCCGAGCACGTGGTGCGGGTGCAGCTCAAGCGGCCCTACTCGCCGCTGCTGACCGTCCTCTCGCAGGCCTTCTTCGGCATGGAGTCCCCGCGGGCGATGGCCCGCGGGCTCGAGGAGAACTGCCTCTCGCCGGTCGGGACCGGGCCGTTCATCGTGCAGGAATGGAAGCGCAACCGCGAGGTCGTGATGGTCCGCAACGAGAACTACAACTCGGCGCCGGCCGACGCGGAGCACCAGGGGCCCGCCTACGTCGAGAAGCTCACCTGGCGCTTCCTGAAGGACAACACCGCGCGCTTCGGTGCGCTGCAGTCGGGCCGGGTGCACGCGATCTTCAACCTGCCGCCCGAATCGGTGCCGGCGGCGCAGGCCGATCAGAAGATCACCACCGACGACTTCGTGCATGCGGGAGTCCCGTTCTCGTTGGACCTGAACACCACCAGCCCCGCGCTCTCCGACGTCCGCGTGCGGCGCGCCCTGGCGCACGCCGCCGACGCCGAGGGGATCGTCCGCAGCGCGTACGCGGGCGTCTTCCCCTACGAGGGCAACTCGATCTCCTCCGGGACGCCGGCGTACGACAGCGCCTTCCATCAGCCCTATGCCTACGACGAGGAGAAGGCTGGCGCCCTGCTGGACGCGGCGGGGTGGACCGGCCGCGACGAGGAGGGGTACCGCACGAAGGACGGCCGGACCCTCGAGCTGCGGCTGCCCTTCAACTCCGACCCCGGGGAGACGCCCCCGGCGGATCTGACCATCTTCCAGAACTTCCAGGCGATGCAGAAGCGCGTCGGCGTGAAGATCGAGCTCCTCCCCTCGGACGCCGCGACCATGACCGCCGTCAAGAGGGACCCGGCCCAGTACGACATCCAGGGCCGTTACTGGAACAGCCCCACCCCCAACGTCATGTACATCAAGTACTCCCAGGAGACGCTCGAGCTCGGGAACGGGCAGAACGTCTCGCTGGCGTCGAACGAGGAGCTCGACGAGCTCCTGCTGGAGGCGGCGGCGACCACCGACGCGCAGGAGCAGGCCGCCCTGTACTCGAGCGCCCAGGAGATCGTCACCTCCGAGGCCTGGCACATCCCGCTGTACCCGATCCAGACCCGCCTCGCGATCCGCTCGGATCTGGTCGAGGGCATCTGGATCGAGCCGAGCGAGGGCGAACCCGTCCTCCACGACGCCTATCTGCTCCGCGAAGGGATCTGAGATGTCCACGACTGCACTGCGGGAGACCGCGCCGGAGGTCGTCCCCGACCCGGCGCCCGCGCCGGGGACCGATCCCCTCCCGCCCGGCCGACCTCGGCGCCTGCGGGCGCTCGCCCTCCGCCTCGCCGCGCAGCTGGGCTCGGCCCTCCTGCTGCTGTGGACGGTCGCCACCATCGTGTTCTTCCTCCAGCACCTGACCCCGGGCGATCCGGCCCTGGCCATCCTCGGCGGCGCCTCCGCGAACCCGCCGGAGGAGGCGGTGGCGGCCGTGCGCGAGCAGTACGGCTTCGACCAGCCGCTGCTGCTGCAGTACGTGGCCTTCCTGGGCGGGCTCGTGCAGCTCGACCTCGGGGAGTCCTACACGATGAAGGAGTCGGTGGTCGCGATCATCGGCGCACAGGTCGTCCCGACCCTGCAGCTGACCGCGGCGGCCCTGGCGATCGCCTGGACGCTCGCGCTGGCCCTGACCCTGGGCACCGCCGGGCGGTCCGGGTTCCTGGGCCGGCTCGGCTCGGGCATCGAGGTGGTCTGCGCGGCGCTGCCGCACTTCTGGCTCGGCGTCGTGCTGCTGGTGGTCTTCGCCGTCACCCTGCAGTGGCTGCCGGTCGTGGACGACGGCCCGCTGGGCATGATCCTGCCTGCGCTGACCCTCGGGATCCCCCTGGGCGGATTCCTCGCCCAGGTCACCCGCGACGAGTTCGACGCGGCGCTGCGCCAGCCCTTCGTGCTCTCCGCCCGCTCCCGGGGCGCCCGCCTCGGCGACGTGCGATGGCGGCACGTGCTGCGCCATGCGGCTCTGCCGGGCGTCGCCCTGTCGGGGTGGGGGCTGGGCTCCCTGATCTCGGGCGCGGTCGTCGTGGAGGTCATCTTCTCCCGCCAGGGCATCGGCCAGGTCCTGGTCTCGGCCGTGACCTCCCAGGACCTCCCCCTGGTCATCGGGGTCACCTTCATGGTCGCCCTCGTCTACGTGCTCGCCAACCTCCTCACCGACCTCGCCTACGTGACCCTCGACCCGCGTCTGCGCCACACGATCGGACATGCCTCATGACGACCCTGGCCCCCACCGCCGATCCCCTCACCGACGCGACGAGCCCACCCCCGGCGCGCCGCACCGCCCCTCGCGCCCCGCGGCGCCGCCTCGGCGTCCTCCTCGCCGGGGCGACCGTCTCGCTGGTGGTCCTCGCCGCGCTGTTCCCCGCCCTGATCGCCCCCCAGGACCCGCTGGAGATCAGCCTCTCGGAGAGCTTCCGAGCACCCAGCGCCGAGCATCTCTTCGGGACCGACCAGTCCGGGCGCGACGTGTTCAGCCGCGTCATCCACGGTGCCGGCCGCTCGTTGGCGATCGGCGCGGGCGCCACCGCGATCGGACTGGCCGGCGCGCTCGCCCTGGGACTGCTGGGCGGCCTCGGCGGCCGGTGGGCCGACGCGGGCGTCACCCGCGTCATCGAGGTGCTGTACGCCTTCCCCGGCATCCTGCTCGCCCTGATCCTCATCGCCGTCTACGGCAACAGCGCCACGACCCAGATGGTCGCGGTGGCCGTGGCGGCGATGCCCGGATACGCCCGCATGGTGCGCGGTCAGGTGCTGTCGGTGAAGACCTCGCTGTACGTCGAGGCCGCCCGCGCCCTCGGCCACCCGCCCCTGCGGATCCTGCTGCGCACCCTCCTGCCGAACGCCTTCCGGCCCCTGACGGTCCTGGTCACCCTGGGCATCGGCCAGGCGATCGTCTGGGCGGCGGCGCTCGGATTCCTCGGCATGGGGGTCCAACCCCCCGCCGCCGAATGGGGAGCGATGCTCAACGCGGGGCGGAACTATCTCCAGACGGCCTGGTGGATGGACTTCTTCCCCGGCATCACGATCGTCCTGTTCACCCTCTCGCTCACGGTGATCGGCCGCCACCTCCAGCGCTCGACCGATGCAGGAGCCGCACGATGACCACACTGATCACCGCCCAGAACCTCTCGGTGGCCTTCGACGGCGAGCCGGTCGTGCACGACGTCTCCTTCACTCTGCGCGCCGGCAGCTGCCTCGGCATCGTCGGGGAATCCGGATCGGGCAAATCCGTGACCGCCCGCGCCCTGCTGGGTCTGAACGGGGAGCGGGCCACCGTCCGGGCGAGCACGCTCGAGGCCGGCGGCGATCTGCTGTCCTTCGGCGAGGACCAGTTCCGCGCCCTGCGCGGCAGCCGGATCGGCTACGTCCTGCAGGACGCCCTGGTCTCCCTCGACCCGCTGCGCACCGTCGGCGCCGAGATCGCGGAGCCGCTGCGGGTGCACGGCCTGCCGCGCGCCCAGCGGCCGGCGCGGGTGCTCGAGCTGCTCGCGGCCGCTGGGGTCCCCGAGCCCGAGCTGCGCGCGCGGCAGCTGCCCGGTGAGCTGTCCGGCGGTCTGCGCCAGCGCGCCCTGATCGCGGCGGCCCTCGCCCTGGACCCGGAGATCCTCATCGCCGACGAGCCGACCACCGCGCTCGACGTCACCGTGCAGGCCCAGATCCTGGCCCTGCTCGAGCACAGCCTCGCCGCCGGCCGCGGCATCATCCTGATCAGCCATGATCTGGCAGTGGTGGAGCGGATGGCCGACCAGGTGCTGGTGATGAAGGAGGGCCGGGTGGTCGAGCAGGGCCCCACCCGCGAGGTCCTCAGGCGCCCCCAGCACCCGTACACCAAGCGGCTGCTCTCCGCCGTGCCGTCGGCGCACTCGCGGGGGACCCGGCTCTCCGACGCACCGCCCCCGCAGATCCCGGCGGCGCCCCGGCGGCGAGCGGCGCCGACCGGACCCGTGCTGACCCTGGAGCACGTCTCCAAGCGATACCGCGGCCCCGACGGGCGCGAGCGCACCGTGGTCGACGACGTCTCCTTCGAGCTCCATCCGGGCGAGACGCTGGGCATCGTGGGGGAGTCGGGCTCCGGCAAGTCCACCACCGCGTGGATGTCCCTGGCGCTGACCGCCCCCAGCAGCGGACGGGTGCTCCTGGACGGCGAGCCCTGGTCCGAGCTCCCGGAGCGGCGCCGCCGTCGGCGCCGACGGAGGATCGCCGTCGTGCACCAGGATCCGCTCGGCTCCTTCGACCCCCGCTGGGACGTCGGCCGGACCATCGCCGATGCGCTCGGAGCGGACCTGACCCGCCCCGAGCGGATCCGCCGAGTCGCCGAGCTGCTCGCCTCCGTCGGACTCGGCGCGGACCTCGCCGCGCGCGCCCCGCTGTCCCTCTCCGGCGGTCAGCGCCAGCGCGTGGCCATCGCCCGGGCCCTCGCCACCGACCCCGAGGTGCTGGTGCTCGACGAGCCCGTCTCGGCCCTGGACGTCTCGATCCAGGCGCAGGTGCTCGACCTGCTGGCCGACCTGCAGCAGGCGCTCGGCACGGCGCATCTTTTCATCTCCCATGACCTCGGCGTCATCCACCACGTCAGCGACCGCGTCCTGGTGATGCAGGGTGGCCGCATCGTCGAATCCGGCACCGCCGACGACGTGTTCTTCACCCCGCAGCACGACTACACCCGGCAGCTGATCGCAGCCCTGCCCCGCCCCGCCCTCGAGGAGATCGCATGACCGACACCGCCCTGGCCCCCGACACCGGATACGCCCACTACCCCCGGCTGCGGGAGCGCTTCGCCCCCGTCCTCGCGCAGATCGCGGAGGGAGCCGCCGACCGCGACCGGGAGCGGTGCCTGCCGCACGCGGAGGTGCGCGCGCTCGCCGCGGCGGGCTTCACCGCCGTCACGGTGCCCACCTGTCACGGCGGCGGCGGCGCCGACGTCGAGACCCTCGTCCGCCTGCTCATCGATCTCGGCGAGGCGGACTCCAACCTGCCGCAGCTGCTGCGCGCCCACTTCGCCTTCGTCAACGACTTCCTGATCCGGGCGGAGGAGGGGGAGCCCGACGACTGGTTCGCCCGGATCGCCGCGGGCGCCGTCCTCGGCAACGCGAGCCATGAGCGCAGCACGGCCACCGTCGGTGACCTGGCCACCGTCGTGACCCCGGACGGCCCCGACTACCGCCTCTCCGGGGAGAAGCACTACTCGACGGGGTCGATCTTCGCGGACTGGATCAACGTCTCGGCCCGCACCCCCGACGGCCGGCGCGCCCGGGTCACGGTGGGCGTGCACGATCCGGGGGTCGAGCTGCGCGATGACTGGGACGGCTTCGGCCAGACCCTCACCGGCAGCGGCTCGACCCTCTTCACCGACGTGCACGTCCCCGCCGACCGGGTGCGGCTGCTCGAGGGCCGCGGTGACGGCGCCGCGACCACGCAGACCGCCTTCCTGCAGCTCGTGCTGCTGGCCTCCCTCGTGGGGACCGGGCGCGCCGCCCTCCGGGACGGCATCGGTTTCGTGCGCAGCCGCACCCGCGTCTACTCCCAGGGCAGCGGTGCGACCGCCGCGAGCGACCCGCTGGTCCAGCAGGTCATCGGACGGCTCTCCGCGAAGGTGGCCTCCGCGCAGGATGCGGTGCTCGCGGCGGCGCGCGCCCTCGCCGCCGCCCAGGCGGCGCTCGGCGAGGAGGAGCACGAGAGGCTCACCGACGCGGCCGAGCTGCGCACCGTCCAGGCCCAGATCACCGCGGTCGCGGACGTCCTGGCAGTGACGACGGAGCTGTTCGAGGTCGGGGGCGCCTCGGCGACCTCCCGGGGGCGCGGACTGGACCGCCACTGGCGCAATGCCCGCACCCTCGCCTCGCACAACCCCGTGATCTATCAGGAGCGGGCGATCGGCGACCGGCTCCTGAACGGCGCCGACCTGCTGTACTTCTGGTCCACCGGCGAGAAGCGGGCCGGCAGCCCGCCCCTCAGAAGCTGAAGTCGCGGAACAGCACCGAGGCCAGAGCCAGCCCCACCACCAGGTTCACCACGGTGGCGACGGCGAAGACGAGGATCGGCTTCCAGCCGGACTCCTTGATGCTGCGGGCGTTGAACTCCAGGCCGATCGAGACGAAGGCCAGCGTGAGCGCCCAGACCTGGATCTCCTTGGCGGCGTCCAGTCGCGGCTCGAGCACCGCGGCCGGCAGCGACTCGGCCAGCACGGTGGCGACGACCGAGGCGAGCAGGAAGCCGAGCACGAACTTCGGGAACCGCTCCCAGAGCATCAGCAGGGAGCGGCGGTCGCCGAACCGCGGCGCCTTCCCCGCGGGGTCCCCGGCCGGGGCGACCTTGACCGCGAAGTACAGGGTCAGCAGCACCGCGACCACGCCGAGCAGCGCGTTCTGGGTCACCTTGACGATCGAGGCGATCTGCAGCGGCTGCTCCCCGGCGACCGCGCCGGCGGCGGTGACCGCGGCGGTGGTGTCGATGTTGCCGCCGATCCAGGCGCCCGTCACCGCCGGGGACAGCCCCATCAGGTCCGCCAGCCACGGCAGCAGGAAGATCGAGGGGACGGCGAAGACGATCACCAGGGTGGCGGTATAGGCCAGCTGCTCCTTCTTCGCCTCCACGGCGCCGGCGGCGGCCACGGCCGCGGAGAACCCGCAGATCGACAGGGCGGAGGCGAGCAGGGCGCGCAGCTTGTCGTCCAGCCCGAGCAGCCCGGCGAACCACCACGTGAACAGGAAGACGATGGTGATCAGCAGCACCGCCTGCAGCACCGCGGGCCCCGCCGCGCGGGCCACCACCGCGAAGTTGATGGTGGCGCCCAGCAGCACCAGGCCGATCTTGATGAAGAACTCGGTGCGGAAGGCGGCGGCCATCCTCTGCCGCACCCCGGTCAGCGAGAGGACCGCGTTGCCGGCGAAGCCGAGCGCGATCGCATAGACGGGGTACTCGATCGACTTCGCGACGCGCCCGAAGCCGGTGCCCTCGGTGGCCGCCGGCACGGCGTCGGTGAGGACGCCGACCAGGGCCGCCAGGCCGAACACGACGACCAGCCCGGCGACCGTCCACAGCGGGGAGGCGGGCGCCGGGGCCGGGACGGGGGCGCCCTGCTCGACCTCGGCCTCGCCGGCGCGCGCGGCGCCCTCGGTCGCACCCTCGGTGGCGCTCACGGGATCAGCTCCGGGGTGAGGAGCCCGACCATGCAGGCGGTGAAGATCGCCAGACCCACCAGGGTCGCCAGCCAGTCCTCGTTCAGGGAGAACCGCTGGTGGTCATCGGGGTGGTCGGGACGATCACTGCTGCGGCTCACCGCTGGCTCCTTCTGCTCGTCGAAAACTCCGGGTCGTCGCGCCCCCGGGCGGGGCGGCCGGTCCGGAACTCTGCCGCGCACTCTAGGTCACGCGGCGCTGACCGGGCATCTCGGGGGCGCACCGTCGACCATCCGTCGACCATCCGTCGTCCTGCCGTCGGGCGGGCGTCAGTCCTCGTTCCCGTACCGGACACCTGCGCTGCGGGCCACCTCGCGCCAGTCCTCGGCGAGCGAGGCGACGGTCGCGTGCGCGTTGAGCCCGCTCGGCTGCGGCACCACCCACAGCGTCACCTCCGCGGGCCAGCCCGGCACCAGCGCCGGGTCCTGCAGCCCGAGTCGCGCCTTCGGGAGGGAGAACGCGGTGCGGAAGGCGGTGATCCCGGAGATCGCCACGCAGCGCGGCCGCAGCCGCGGCAGGCGGGCCACCAGTGCCGCGCCGCCGGCGCGCAGCTCCTCCCGTCGAAGCTCGTCGGCCCGGGCGGTGGCCCGGCCCACCAGGTTCGTGATGCCGATGCCGCGGGTGCGCAGATCATGCTCGTCCTCGGGGTCCAGGCCGCGGGAGGCATCGACCAGGCGCGCGGTCAGCCCGGCGCGGTGCAGGGAGGGCCAGAAGCGGTTCCCGGGACGGGCGAAGGGGGCGTTGACCGCGGCGGTCCAGAGCCCGGGATTGATGCCCACGATGAGCAGCCGCAGCTGCTCGCCGCGCTCGGGAGCGGGCAGCAGGTCGTCCATCGCCTCCGGCTCCGGACCGGCGAAGGCCGCCAGATCGTCCTTGGTGGGCCGACGACCGGCCAGGGGGGAGGGGCGCCGACTGCTCATCGCGGCACTCTAGCGCGGGACCTGCGCGCGTACGCTGGCGGTATGCGCCCCATGGAGGCAGGACGACTGCACGTGATCGCGGGTCCGATGTTCGCCGGCAAGACCGAGGAGCTGCTGCGGCGGGTGCACCGGGCCCGCCTGGCCGGGCTGCAGGTCGAGGTGGTCGGGCACCGGTTGGACGACCGCGGCGGCGCGGACCGCCTCCACACCCACGTCGGCCGCTCCACCCCGGCGCGCATGCTCTCCGTCGCCGACGACCTGCTCGACCTGCTCGCGGACCCGCGGCCGGACATCCTCGCCATCGACGAGGCGCAGTTCTTCGGCCCGCCGATCGTGCCGGTGATCGCGCGTCTGCTCGAGGCGGGGATCCAGGTCGAGGTGGCCGGGCTCTGCGTCACCTACGAGGGCGGACCCTTCGAGCCGCTGCCCACACTGATGGCCGTGGCCGAAGAGGTCATGAAGCTGACCGCGGTGTGCACCGTCTGCGGCGCCGAGGCCGCCTTCCACGTGCGGCTGATCGCCGACGACTCCGAGGCGCTCCGCGCGACCGCCGCGCAGGTCGGCGGCGCCGAGTCCTACCAGGCCCGCTGCCGTCGCCACCGGCACCCGGTCGCCGCCGCGCTCAGGTGATCGGCTGCCCGCCGGGCTCGACCAGCTCGATGCCGTCGAGGTCCCACTGGCCGTCGATGCGCCGCACGAAGTAGCGCAGCTGCACCTCCACTTCCTCGCCGTCGTCGACGTAGGTCTCGGTCACCTCGAAGATGGCGTAGCCCTGCCGGTTGATGCGGTCCTCGACCCGGTAGTCGACGGAGGAGACGCCGCCCAGCGTCTCCTCGAAGACCGGGCAGGAGGTCAGCCCGGTCGCCGCCCGGTACTCCTCGGTGGTGGAGTCCATGAACAGCTCGCAGTCCGCGCTCTCCAGGGAGACGTAGAAGTCCTCGAGGGTGGACTGCGGATCGCCGCGGGTCAGCAGCTGGAAGGCGATGACGATCCCGAGGACCCCGACCACCAGCAGGCCCAGGGCCCCGACCCCGGCGAGCAGCAGCCAGTGCCACAGCGGCCGGCGGGACCGGCCGGGCGCGGCCGGTCGCGGGGCACCCTGCGGTGCGTGCGGCTGGACCATGTCATCTCCCCGAGCAGCGGGCGGTGGTTGCGCCGAAGTATCCCGTACTCCCGGCGCGAACGCACCCGGGACGGCGCGGGCGCCCCACCCGGACCTGACGCCCCCGGGCCGCGCTGAGCAGCGCGCGCGAGCGGGCCGCGGGAGTCGATACGCTGACGCGCATGATCGTCACCGCAGACCAGGGCCCCGTCGGCTTCCCGACCAGCAAGGACGGGGCGGGCTTCCTCGCCCCGTCGGCCCTGCGCTACGAGCTGGAGGCCGGGCAGAGCGAGGCGGCGCCGCTGCCCACCGCGGAGGGGGACCCGCAGCTGCGGGGGCGCGTCGTGCGGCCCGGGGACGTGCTGCGCTGGTTCGTGCACCCGGTCCTGGACGCCGACCACACCTGGGGCGCCACCCATGTCGCCGTGGACCTCGTGTTCGAGGACGGCACGAGGCTCTCCGAGTTCGAGCCCCGCGACCAGTACGGCACCCTCGCCACCGCCCGCGGGCTCGGCGAGGGGAGGATCCTGTACGCGGACCAGTGGAACGACGTGCAGGTCTCCCTGGAGCAGGTCGTCGGGCGCACCGTCGGCGAGGTGCTGCTCGCCGTCGACGTCCCGGACCGGCCCGAGGACGACCTGCTGGACGCTCCCGATGCCGACGCCGCCGAGCCCGCGGCCCTGCACGGCTGGATCGACGGCCCCCACCTCGGCCCGCTCCCCCGGAGCCGCCCGCGGACGACCCGGTGGCCTGGGTCGACACCCGGCGCGGGACCCACGCCTCCGAGGACTTCTCCCGCGGCAACACGCTGCCGCTGACCGCGCTGCCGAACGGCTTCGCCGCCTTCACCCCCGCCACCGATGCCCGCACCCGGCGCTGGGTGTACGAGTACCACCGCGCCAACGGCGCGGACAACCGACCGCGCCTGCAGGGGATGGCCCTCTCCCATCAGCCCAGTCCGTGGATGGGCGACCGCCATCAGCTGCTCATGATGCCGCTGCTGGGCCCCGAGCCGGACGCGGACCCGGTGGCCCGCTCCCGCGGCTTCGACCACGCCGCGGAGACGGCGAGACCGGACCTGTACGAGGTCGCCCTCGACGGCGGCATCACCCTGCGCCTGGCCCCCACCGACCACGGCGCGATCAGCGAGATCGAGTACCCCGCCGGGACGGAGCCCCGGCATCTGCTGGTCGAGGGCATCGACGAGCACTCGCGGCTGGACGCGGCCGGTGCCGTGTTCGACGGCCGCCTGCACGGCTGGGTGGACGCCCCGCTCGAACAGGGGTACGCCCGCGCCGACGGGGCGACCCGGATGTACGTGCTGGCTGAGGTGCACCCCGCCCCGGTCGCCGTCGCAGCCGCCCGGGGCGGCTCCACCGGCAGCGTGCTGACCTTCGCGCCGGGCACCGGGACGGTGAGGGTGCGCCTGGCCACCAGCTACCTCGGCCTCGAGCAGTGCCGGCGCACCTTCGGCCAGGAGCTCGCCGGACGCAGCCTCGAGCAGGTCCGGGAGGCGGCCCACGCCGCCTGGTCCGAGCGCCTGGCCGTGATCGAGGTGCCGACCGCCACCCCCGCGCAGCGGCGCACCCTGTACGGCAACCTCTACCGGCTGAACCTCTACCCCTCCTCCCACTGGGAGAACGGGGGCAGCCAGGACCGGCCGATGCCGGTGCACGCCAGCCCGGTGCGCCCGGTCAAGGGCCAGGCCAACGACACCCGCACCAACGCGCAGGTGCTGCCCGGGGAGCTCTACGTCAACCACGGGTTCTGGGACACCTACCGCACCGCCTGGCCCGCCTACGCGCTGCTGTACCCCGACCTCGCGGCCCGGCTCGCCGACGGCTTCGTGCAGCAGTTCCGCGAGGGCGGCTGGATCGCCCGCTGGTCCTCACCCGGCTACGCCGACTGCATGACGGGCACCAGCAGCGACATCGCCTTCGCCGACGCCCAGGTCAAGGGCGTGGCGCTGCCCGACCCGCACGGCGCCTACGAGGCCGGCCTGAAGAACGCCACCGTCGCCCCGCCGCTGACCGAGGTCGGTCGCAAGGGCAACCAGCGGGCCGTGTTCACCGGCTACGTGGACACCGACACCGAGGAGTCCGTCTCCTGGACGCTCGAGGCCCACATCAACGACTTCGGGCTGGCCGCCCAGGCCGAGCTGCTCGCCGAGCGCAGCGAGCAGGAGGGAGAGGCCCGGTACGCGGCACAGCTGCGCGAGGAGGCCCACTACCTGCGGGCCCGTTCCCTGAACTACCCGCTGCTGTTCGATGCTGCGATCGAGTTCTTCCAGGGCCGGCGGGCCGACGGCGACTTCGCGCAGAGCCCCGAGCAGTTCGACCCGCTGGTGTGGGGCGGGGACTTCACCGAGACCGACGGCTGGAACTTCGCCTTCCACGTCCCGCACGACGGCGAGGGCCTGGCCTCCCTCTACGGGGGACGCGAGATGCTGCGGGGCCGGCTCGAGCAGTTCTTCGACACCCCCGAGCGGGCCGACCTGCCCGGCACCTACGACCGCGTCATCCACGAGATGGTCGAGGCGCGCGCGGTGCGGATGGGACAGTTCGGCGTCTCCAACCAGCCCTCCCACCACATCCCCTTCCTCTTCCACCACGTCGGCGCCCCGGAGCAGGCCTCCCGGATCGTGCGCGAGGTGCATCGGCGCCTGTTCGTCGGCGAGCAGATCGGGCAGGGGTACCCGGGCGACGAGGACAACGGCGAGATGAGCGCCTGGTGGCTGCTGACGGCGCTGGGGCTCTACCCCCTGCAGCTCGGCACCGGCCGCTACCACCTGGTGGCGCCGCTGTTCGAACGAGCCGCGGTGCGGCCCCTCGGCGGTCCCGCCTTCACCGTCACCACCGACGGCCAGGCGCCGGGGCACGCCTGCATCACCGCGATGACCGTGGAGGGGCGTGAGCACCGCCGCTCCTGGATCGACCATGCCGACCTGCGCGGGGAGCTCCACCTCAGCCTCGCCGCCGAGCCGGGGGACTGGGGCGAGGTGCCGCCCTCGGTCACCGCCGAGGGCGAGCAGCCGCAGCCGCTGCGGGACCTCTTCGCCGCCGACCCCGAGGACCCGCTGCTCGATGACGATTCCCGCACCGAGCGCGCCTTCCCCGCGGCGGCCGCGGTGATCGACCTGCCGGAGCTGGGGGAGGCGCTGCAGGCCCGGTTCCTCACGCTGACCTCCTCGGCGGCGACCGGCGGTGATCCGATCGCCTGGCGGCTCGAGGGATCGAGGGACGGGCAGCACTGGGACCTGCTCGACGAGCGCGCCGGGCAGCGCTTCCGCTGGCGCCGGCAGACCCGCCCCTTCGAGATCGCCTCCCCGCGGCCCTGCACCCATCACCGCCTGGTGGTGCTGACCTCCGAGGGACCGCTGCGGCTGGCCGAGGTCGAGCTCCTCGCCTGAGCGGTCGCCGGGCGCCGCCGCAGGACGGGCTCAGGCGGCCACGGCGCTGCGGCGATGCCCGAGCTCCTTCAGCGCGGTCACCAGCGCGGCCGCGACCACGGTGCCCACGAGGATCGCGAGGACGAAGCCCCAGACCGGGGAGATGGCGAAGGCGACGAAGATCCCGCCGTGCGGGGCCTGCGAGCCGACGCCGAAGGCCATCACCAGCGCCCCGGTGACGGCGCCGCCGACCATCGAGGAGGGGATGACCCGCAGCGGATCGGCGGCGGCGAAGGGGATCGCGCCCTCGGAGATGAAGGCCGCTCCGAGCAGCCAGGCCGTGGTGCCGTTCTCCCGCTCGACGGGGAGTAGAGGCGACGGCGCACCACGGTGGACAGCGCCATCGCCAGCGGCGGCACCATGCCCGCGGCCATCACGGCGGCCATGATCTGGAACGACGCCTCGGTGCCCTGGGACAGACCCGCAGTTGCGAAGAGGTACGCGGCCTTGTTGACCGGACCGCCGAGGTCGAAGCACATCATCAGACCGATGATCACGCCGAGCAGGATCGCCGAGGAGCCGGACATGCTCGTCAGCCCGTCCTGCAGGGCTGTCATCAGCGCGGCCAGCGGGCGGCCCAGGAACACCAGCATCAGGCCGCCGACGACCAGCGTGGTCAGCAGCGGGATGATCACCACGGGCATCAGACCGGCCAGCCAGCGCGGCGGGGTCAAGGTGGTGAACCACAGGGCGACCAGGCCCGCGAGGAGTCCGGTGATGAGACCGCCGAGGAAGCCGGCGCCCACGGCCACGGAGACCGCCCCGCCGATGAAGCCGGGGGCGATGCCGGGACGGCCGGCGAGGCCGAAGGCGATGTAGCCGGACAGCGCGGCGACCAGGAAGCTCATCCCCAGGCTGCCGAGGGCGAACAGCACGGCTCCGAGGTAGAGGGCGAGGCCTGCCCGCTCGGTCTGCAGGACCCCGGCCGGGCCCTCGTACTCCTGCGGGCCGGGCAGCGAGGAGAGGGAGAAGCCGGTCGCGACGTCCTGGGCCACGAAGGCGACGTCGAAGCCGGCGATGAGGAAGCCCAGCGCCATCAGCAGACCGCCCGCGGCGACGAACGGGATCATGTAGGACACGCCGGTCATCACCGCGCCCTGGATGCGGCGCGGCCACGACTGCCGGCTCGCGGAGCTCGCCTCGTCGCCCGACGCGGCACCGCTGCCGGCGGGCACCCGGCGGGCGGAGGGGTCCGTCGCTGCGGCGACGGCCTCGTCGATCAGCTGCGGGCCGTGGGAGATGGCCCGCTTGACGGGATGCTCCACGAGCGGAAGCCCGGCGAAGCGCTCGCGTCCGGAGATGTTGACGTCCGCAGCGACGATCAGCGCGCTCGCCGCGGCGATCTGCGCGTCGGTGAAGCGCGTGATGCCGCCGGAGCCCTGGGTCTCCACGTGCAGCTGGACGCCCTTGTCCTTCGCGGCGATCTCGAGCGCCTCGGCCGCCATGTAGGTGTGGGCGATCCCGGTGGGGCATGAGGTGATGGCCAGCAGGACGGGCGCGGCGGCCGACGCGTCGCCGGGGCCGGTCGTCGCCGACGACGCGGTCGCGCCAGGGGCGTCGCCCGCGCCCGAGGACGCGGGCGACGCCCCGCTCGCCGCGGCCGTGGCGGCGGCCGCCGGTGCCGTGGCCGGCGCGGCGTCCGTGGGCGCCGGTTCGAGGACTCCCATCACGAGATCGGCGACCTGCTGCGGCGACGCGGCGGAGCGCAGCTCCGCCAGGAACTCAGGGCGGATCAGGGCGCGGGAGAGCTGGGCGAGCAGCTGGAGGTGCTGATTGTCGGTGCCGGCGGGAGCGGCGATCCCGATGACGAGATCGGCGGGACCGTCGGCCGAGCCGAAGTCCACGGGCTCGGCCAGGCGCAGGAATCCCAGCGCGGCCTCGTGGACGGCCTCGGTGCGGCAGTGGGGGATCGCGAAGCCGCCCGGCATGCCGGTGGCGAAGGATTCTTCGCGCTTGAGCATCCCGGCCTCGAGCCCGTCGCGGTCGGCGCGGCCGGTGGCGGCGATCAGATCGGCCATCAGACCGATCACGGCGTGCTTGTCACCGGGAGGATCGACCTCGAGACGGACCAGTTCTGGGGTCATGAGCGGAGCGGACATGGGTTCTCCTTCGGACGGACTCACCCGCGGCGGCGGGATGAGGGAGGCGATCAGAGGCGGATGACGCGGCGGGGGTCGACGTGGACCTGGTCGGGACGGGGGATGGTGGTGCCGGGCAGGCCGACGGCGGCCGTGCCGTAGGCGAGCGCGCGGGCGAGGCGCTCCGCGGGGTGCTCCCCGAGCTGCCGGGCGATGAGGTAGCCGGCGGTGGCGGAGTCCCCGGCCCCGACGGTCGAGACCACCGGTCCGGGCGGGGAGGGGCAGTACCAGACGGCGCCCTCGGTCGCGAGCAGGCCGCCGGCGCCCCCGAGCGTCACCAGCACCGCGCCCACGCCGCGGCGATGCAGGTCGGAAGCGGCCGCGCGGACCCCGGCGAGGTCCCCGTCGGCGGCCTGCTGCTCGAGCAGGGAGCCGTCGGTGCCCAGGATCTGCCCGAGCTCCTCGGCATTGGGCTTGAGGAAGTCCGGGGCGGCGTGCGGCAGGGCGGCGGAGAGGGCCAGCAGCGGTGCGTCGGAGGTGTCGACGCCGACCTGTGCGCCGTGCGCGCGCAGCTTCCGCACCAGGTGCACGTACGCGTCGGTCGGCAGTCCGGGGGCCAGGGAGCCGGAGAGCATCACGGTGTCGCCGGCCGCAGCGGTCTCCAGCAGCAGCTGTTCGAGTGCGGAGACCTCCGTGGAGGTGAGCCGGGCTCCGGGCTCGTTGAGCTTGGTGGTCACCTGCGGTGCCGAGAGCACGGTGAGGTTGGTGCGCACCGCGCCGGCGACCGGGCTGGAGCGGTGCGGGAGCCCCTCGGCGGTCAGCAGCGCCAGCAGCGGATCCGACGCGGCGGCGGGGAGCACGGCGAGGACGGGCAGGCCCGCGCGGTGCACACCGAGGGCGACGTTGATGCCCTTGCCGCCGGGCTGTGTGGTGTCCGCGCCGATGCGGTGCACGGCGCCCGGGGTGAGCGGGCCGCCGACGTCGATCGTCCGGTCCAGGGAGGGGTTCGCGGTGAAGGTGACGATCATGCGGTGATCACCTCGACGCCGGCCTCGTCGAGGAGGGTCCGCAGCTCGGCGGGAGGTTCCATGTCCGTGACGAGCGCATCGACGTCGCCGAGGGCCGCGAAGGCCACCAGGTGGGTGGCGCCGAACTTCGAGGAGTCGGCGAGCACCACCCGGCGCAGCGCCGATGCGGCCATCGCGGACTTGACCGCGGCCTCGTCGGGGTCCGGGGTGGTGAAGCCCTCGGGTCCCAGGCCGTTGCAGCCCAGGAAGACGATCTCGGGGTGGAGCAGGCGGATCGCGTCGACGGTGGCGGAGCCGACCGCGGCCTCGGTGGCCGGGCGCACCCGACCGGGCAGGACGTGGACGGCCAGGTCGGTGTGGACGAGCGCGCCCTGCGCGATGGCCGGAGCGTTGGTGATCACGGGACCTCGGCGCCCGGACAGGTGGGGGAGCAGCTCACCGGTGGTGCTGCCGGCATCGAGCAGCACGGCGGCGTGCGGATCCGCGGGCAGCAGCCGGGCCGCGGCCAGGGCGAGGCGGCGCTTGGCCTCGATGTTGGTGATGCGACGGGACTCGAGGTCCGGTTCGACCGCGGTGGTCCGGCGGGCAACCGCACCCCCGTGGACCCGGTCCAGCAGCCCCCGCTCGGCGAGCTGATCGAGGTCACGGCGGATGGTCTCCGTGGTCACCTCGAACTGCGCCGCGAGCGCGGCGACCGCGACGCGACCGGAACCGGTCAAGGAGTCCAGGATCTGGCGCTGACGCTCTCTGGCGTACATGGATCCACCTGTTTCTTCGACGAAGCGGGGCGGACGGCGGGGCGGGGCGGTCGACGGGGCGCGCCGTGTCGCCTGGGTTCAGGGTAACCCCAGAAACAACACATAGCAACAGTTGGAACGTGTGGATATTCATGGGTGTGGGTTGCGCGAGTGCCTCCGTCATCCTTGGCCCTGTCGGTGGGATGTGCGCCGACGCCAGGGGCGGCGGGTTCCGGGGGTGCAGAAGGCACTGCCGTCGATCGGATGAGGGACGCAGCACCCGCACGGCTGGCGGGCGTCCGATGACGGGTCGGCGGCCGCTACCATCGGAGCACTTCGCGCCGCCCGCACCGAGGAGAACCGCACCGATGACCCAGGCCTACCACGCCGACTCCTCCGAGTTGCCGAACAGGGAGCTCCTCAGCTGGGAGCTCTTCGGCACCGCCTCGCGAGAGCTCGCCCAGACCATCGCCGACTCGGGCTTCGCCCCGGAGATCGTGATCGCGATCGCCCGCGGCGGCCTGCTGCCGGCCGGCTCGCTGTCCTACGCGCTCGGCCTCAAGCTCGCCGACGCGATCAACGTCGAGTTCTACACCGACGTGCACGAGACCCTGCCGGACCCGGTGCTGCTGGCCCCGATGCTCGACACCGAGTCGATCCAGGGCAAACGACTGCTGGTCGTCGACGACGTCGCGGACTCCGGACGCACCCTCGCCCTCGTGCTCGAGCTGCTGCGCGAGACCGGTGCCGACGCCCGCAGCGCGGTGCTCTACGCGAAGTCGGCCTCGGTGGTCGACCCCGACTTCGTGTGGCGCCGCACCGACGAGTGGATCGTCTTCCCGTGGTCGGCCGAGCCGCCGGTCGAGCCGAGCGCGGCGTCCCCGGACGCCTGAGCGCACCGCGTCGGCTACGACGACGGCGGTCACCGCGAGGAGCTCCTCGCCGTGACCGCCGTTCTCGTCCCGGGCCGGGATCAGTGCTGCGGGTCGGGACCCTGCGGACCGGGCGCCGTCGCTCCGGGCGCCGGGGCGTCGGCCGCCGTCGCGCCGTGAGTCGTCGCGCCGGGAGCCGTCGCTCCGGGCGCTGCGGCGTCGGGGGCCGCTCCGTCCGCCGCTGCCGCCCCGTCGGCCGCTGCCGCGCCGTGCCCGCCGTCCTGATCGCCGTGGTGGCCGAAGGGCAGGAAGTGGATGATCACCGCGACGACGGCGCCGACGATCAGGCCGATCACGAAGGAGAAGGCGGTGTTGATCAGCCAGGCCAGCAGGCCGCCGATCCCGGCGATGCCCGCCACCAGGCCCTCGAGGTGATGGACGAACCCATAGGGCTGGGCGAGGCCGAGATCGTGGGTGCCGACCAGCAGGATGTGGCCGCCCACCCACAGCATCGCCACCATGCCCACGTAGCTGATGACGTCCATGACCTTCGGCATCGCGCCGACCAGCCCGGCGCCCAGCTTGCGCTTGAACGCGGAGTCCCCCTCGCGGGACATCGCCAGGCCGACGTCGTCCATCTTGACCAGGATGCCGACCGCGCCGTACACCAGGGCGGTGATCCCGAGCGCGACCACCACCAGCACGGCGGCGCGCATCCAGAGGCTGTCGGTGTCGATGGAGTTCATGGAGATCACCATGATCTCGGCCGAGAGGATGAGGTCCGTGCGCACGGCGCTGGAGACCACCGCGCCCTCCGCGTCGGCGCCCTTGGTGAGGGCCGGCGCCTGCTTGGGCTTGCCGCGCACCAGCTCCCAGATCTTCTCGGCGCCCTCGAAGCTCAGGTACAGGCCGCCCAGCATGAGGATGGGGGTCAGCGCCCAGGGCGCGAAGACGCTCAGCAGCAGCAGCGCCGGCAGGATGAACACCAGCTTGTTGCGCAGCGAGCCCTTGGTGATCCGCCAGATGATCGGCAGCTCGCGGTTGGGCTTGATGCCCTGCACGTACTGCGGGGTCACGGCGGCGTCGTCGATCACCACACCGATCGCCTTGGACCCGGCCTTCGCGGAGGCGGCGGCCACGTCGTCGGCGCTCGCGGCGGCCAGGCGCGCGAGAGCGGCGACGTCGTCGAGCAGAGCGGCGAGTCCACCGGCCATGGAGAGGTTCCTTCCCTCGAGAGGACGGCCGCTGCGGCAGCGACCCGGCTCAGGATAACGGGGCGCGCCGCCCGCCCCGGGCCGGGCGCCGGGATCCTCGACCGGCTGGTCCGGACTCCACCCTCAGCGAACGCAGCCCGGCGAGCCTCGACGCCGCGCCAGGAGGGTGACAGGGTGGGGGTATGGATATCGCACTCATCGGAGGACATGGGAAGGTCGCGCTGCTCGCGGCCCCGCTGCTGGTGGAGGCCGGTCACACCGTCCACTCGGTGATCCGCAACCCCGACCACACGGACGAGGTCGAGGCCACCGGCGCGCAGGCCGCGCTGGCGGACATCGAGACCCTCGACGCGGCGGGGTGGGACGAGCTGCTGCGCGGCAAGGACGCGGTGGTGTGGTCGGCCGGGGCCGGCGGAGGCAGCCCGGAGCGCACCCGGGCGGTCGACCAGGACGCCGCGATCGCGTCGATGGACGCCGCCCAGCGCGTCGGCGCCACCCGCTACGTGATGGTCAGCTACTTCGGCGCCTCCCTCGATCACGGTGTCCCGGAGGACAACTCCTTCTACGCCTACGCCGAGGCGAAGGCCCGCGCCGACGAGCACCTGCGCGCCAGCGAGCTCGAGTGGACCGTCCTCGGTCCCTCCGGGCTGACCCTCGAGGAGCCCACCGACCGCATCGACCTGGACCCCGCCGAGGGCGGCGAGGTCTCCCGCGGGAACGTCGCCCGCGTGATCGTCGCGGCCCTCGCCAACCCCGCCACCGCCGGTAGGACCCTGCCCTTCAACGACGGCGAGACGGAGATCGCCGCCGCGCTCGACGCGCAGGACTGACCCCCACCGGGAGCCTCGGCTCCCGATCGTCCCCCGCACGGCGCGGCCCCGGCATCGCAGGATGCCGGGGCCGCGTTGCGCGTCGGCCCGGGAGCCGGTGCCGTACCGTGGGGGAGCTCTCCTCGCGCCCTGCGCATCGCGCGAGGGAGCCCGCACACGCCGCGTCCGCAGAGCCGACGCCCAGGACCGCCAGGAGGAGCCGCAGTGGAGGCCGCACGTCGCTGGAGTGGGGTGGTCGCCCTGGCCGTGGGGATCTTCGTGCTCATCACCATCGAGGAGCTGCCGATCGGCGTGCTCAGCGTGATGGCCCCGGACCTCGGGGTCAGCGAGGGCGTCGCCGGCCTCGCGGTCACCGTGCCCGGGATCCTCGCCGGTGTGGTGGCGCTGCTGACCCCGGTGATCGTGCGGGGACTGGACCGCCGCCTGGTGCTGGTGCTCGCCCTGGTCAGCGTGGTGGCCTCGTGCGCCCTCAGCGTGGTCGCCCCCAGCTTCGCGGTGCTCCTGGTGGCGCGCCTGTTCGCCGGCATCTCGATCGGTCTGTACTGGGCGGTGATGGCGATCGTCGCCCTCGGTCAGGTGCCGCGGGAGCACGCCGCCAGGGCGCTGACCATCGCCTTCAGCGGCGCCGGGGGCGCCCTCGTGCTCGGTGTCCCGGTGGCCGCATGGATCGGCGCCCACGTCGGCTGGCGGATGGCCTTCGCCGTCGTCGGCGTGCTCGCGGCGATCGTCGCCGCCCTGATCCTGGTGCTGGTCAGGCCCGTGCACTCCCCGGTGAAGGTGACGGGGTCGATGATGGCCGCCGCGGCCCGCACCCGCGGCGTGCGCTATGCACTGGCCCTGACCGCACTGGTGGTCATCGGCCAGTTCATCACCTACAGCTTCGTCAGCCCCGTCCTCATCGAGCGCGCCGGGGTGCCGGTCACCGACGTGGGGATGATGCTGCTGCTGTTCGGCATCGCGGGCCTGATCGGGAACTTCGCGGTGACCCCGCTGCTGCACCGCGGCCCGCCCGGGGGAGTGCTGGTGGTGGTCGCCGGCACCGCCCTGTCACTGCTCGCAGTCCTGCTGCTGCTGGACGGATCCCGCTCGGCGCTGCTGATCATGCCGCTGTGGGGGCTGTTCGTGGGGGCGATCTCGGTGGCGACGCAGGCCTTCATCGGGTCCGAGGCGACCGGCGTCCTCGAGGAGGGCACCGCGCTGAACTCCGCCGCGTTCAACGTCGCGATCGCCGTCGGCGCCCTCGTCGGCGGGCTGGTCCTGGACGCCGCGGGGCAGACCGCGATGATCGCCACCTCGGTGGTGATGGTCTGCCTCGGGGCGCTGCTGGCCGCCCACTACCTGCGGACGGCCCGCGCGGGGGCCTGAGCGAGCCCTCCCGCGGGCCGCTGCGCCGCTTGCGCTCAGCCGGTGATGCGGAAGGATCCGGCCCCGCGCGGAGCCTCCGGGCGGGTCTCGACGGTCTCGACCTGCGCGCTGGGCGGGCCCTGCCGCAGCGCCTCGAGCATCGCCTCGACGGCAGCGGGCGGGCCCTCCACATCGGCCTCGACCGTGCCGTCCAGCAGGTTCCTCACGGTGCCGACGATGCCGAGGCGCGCGGCGGCGTCGGCGGCGCTGATCCGGTAGCCGACCCCCTGGACCCGGCCCCGGATGCGCACGATGCGGCGCACGACCTCCCGGTCGCCCCCGCTGCCCGGCGGGCTCACCGGGCAGCGCTCCGCCGGCGCGTCACTGGTTGTCGCCGCCGGTGTCGGCCGGGGCGGCGGAGGCGGTGGCGTCGCCGCCGTCCCCCCACTGCCACTCGGCGATCTCCGCCGGGTCCTCGCCGTGCTCGTAGGCGTGGGCCCGGGCCCGGATCCGGGTGTCGACCATCTGCTGGCGCAGACCGGCGTAGCGGGTGCCCAGGCCCTCGACCCGGTCGATCACGTCCATCACCAGGTGGTAGCGGTCGGTGTCGTTGAGCATCAGCATGTCGAAGGGGGTGGTGGTGGTGCCCTCCTCCTTGTAGCCGCGCACGTGGATGCGGGAGCCGCGGTCGTGGCGGTAGGCCAGGCGGTGGATCAGCCAGGGGTAGCCGTGGTAGGCGAACACCACCGGCACGTCCTCGCCGAAGTAGCCGTCGAAGTCGCGCTGGGTGAGGCCGTGCGGATGCTCGCTGGCGTCCTGCAGGCGCATCAGGTCCACCACGTTGATCACCCGGATCGCCAGGCCCGGGATCTCCTCGCGCAGGATCTTCGCCGCCGCGAGCACCTCGATGGTGGGGATGTCGCCCGCGCAGGCGAGCACCACGTCGGGATCCTCGCCGGGCCGTTCGGTGCCCGCCCAGTCCCAGATGCCCAGGCCACGGGTGCAGTGGACCACTGCCTCGTCCATGCTCAGCCAGCTCGGTCCGGGCTGCTTGCCGGCGACCACCACGTTGACGTACTGCGTCGAGCGCAGGCAGTGGTCGTAGGTGGACAGCAGCGTGTTCGCGTCCGGCGGCAGGTAGACCCGCACGATCTCGGCCTTCTTGTTGACCATGTGATCGATGAAGCCCGGGTCCTGGTGCGAGAAGCCGTTGTGGTCCTGGCGCCAGACATGGGAGCTGAGCAGGTAGTTCAGCGAGGCGATGGGCCGGCGCCACTCGATCTCGTTGGTCACCTTCAGCCATTTGGCGTGCTGGTTGACCATCGAGTCGACGATGTGCACGAACGCCTCGTAGGAGGAGAACATGCCGTGGCGGCCGGTGAGCAGGTAGCCCTCGAGCCAGCCCTGGCACTGGTGCTCCGAGAGCATCTCCATCACCCGGCCGGCCCGGGCCAGGTGCTCCGAGCGGTCGTGCTCCTCGAGGTCCGCGTTCCACTGCTTGTCGGTGGCCTCGTAGACGCTCTGCAGCCGGTTCGAGGCGGTCTCGTCCGGCCCGAAGATCCGGAAGTCGTGCGGGTTCTCCCGCACCACGTCGCGCAGCCAGGTGCCCAGCACCTTGGTGGCCTCCGCGATGGTGCCGCCGGGCTCGGTGACCTCCACCCCGTACTCGCGGAAGTCGGGCAGGCGCAGCGGTCTGAGCACCGAGCCGCCGTTGGTCGACGGGTTCGCCGACATGCGCAGCTCTCCCTCCGGGGCGGCCGCGGCGATCTCCGCACGCAGCTTCCCGGATTCGTCGAACAGCTCCTGCGGACGGTACGAGCGCAGCCAGGTGTCGAGGTCGGCGAGGTGCTCGTCGGTGTCGCGGGCGCTGGCCAGCGGCACCTGGTGGGAGCGCCAGGAGCCCTCGGTCTGCTTCCCGTCGATCTGCTTCGGGCCGGTCCAGCCCTTGGGGGTGCGGAAGACGATCATCGGCCAGGCGGGACGCTCGGTCTCCCGGCCCGCCTCGGCGTCCTGGTGGGCCTGCGCCTTGATCTGCGCGATCTGGTCCAGGGCCTGGTCGAGGACGGCGGCGAAGCGTCGGTGCGTCTCGAGCGGGTCCTCGTCGTCGAAGCCGCCGGTGAAGAACAGCGGGGTGTGCCCGTAGCCGCGCATCAGGGCGGCGAGCTCGTCGTCGCCGATGCGGGCGAGCACCGTGGGATTGGCGATCTTGTACCCGTTCAGGTGCAGGATCGGCAGCACCACCCCGTCCTGCTGGGGGTTGACGAACTTGTTGGAGTGCCAGGAGGTGGCCAGCGGGCCGGTCTCGGCCTCGCCGTCGCCGACCACGGTGAAGGCGATCTGGTCGGGGTTGTCGAACATCGCGCCGTAGGCGTGGGACAGCGCGTAGCCGAGCTCGCCGCCCTCGTGGATCGAGCCGGGGGTCTCGGGCGCCACGTGGGAGGGGATGCCGCCCGGGAAGGAGAACTGGGTGAACAGTCGCTTCAGGCCGGCCTCGTCCTCGCTCACCGCGGGATAGACCTCGGAATAGGTGCCCTCGAGGTAGGTGGAGGCGACCAGGCCGGGGCCGCCGTGGCCGGGACCGGTGATGTACATGGCGCGCAGCCGGCGCTGGCGGATCGCCCGGTTGGCGTGCGCGTACAGGAAGGTCAGGCCCGGCGTGGTGCCCCAGTGCCCGAGCAGGCGGGGCTTGACGTGCTCACGCTCCAGGGGCCGGCGCAGCAGCGGGTTGTCCTTGAGGTAGATCTGTCCGACGGACAGGTAGTTCGCCGCGCGCCACCAGGCGTGCAGGGCGTTCAGCTCCTCCTCGGCGGGCGGAGCGGACGGATGATCCGGCCAGGACTGGGCAGTGCTCACGCGGTCTCCTCGGGTCGGGCGGTGCGGGCTCTAGGCGGCTCCCTCACCTCGACCGTAGGCCGTTCTGCTCGGCAGGGGAAGGGCGGAGGTCCCGGCGCCCGGCGGCTCCCGAGCGGACCGGTGTTCCCGGGGACGCGGACGGGCGCGCCGCCCAAGAGGTGACGCGCCCGTCGGTCGTGCTGGTGCGGTGAGGTCAGCGGTTGCGGCGGGGCTTGCCCGTGCCGTCCTCGATCTCGACCTCTTCACGCGCGACGTCGGTCTGGACGGTCTCGGTGTCCGTCACGGCGCGCTTGCCGAGGCTCACGTTCTCCGTCGCGACGGTCTCCTTGGTCACGACCGGGCGCTCCTCGGTGAGGGTCACCTCCACCTCGTCGTCGGTAAGGGTGCCGCCGGTACGGCCATCGGCGGGCTCGCGCTCGAGGACGACCTCTTCGCGCTGCACCGGCACCTCGACCTGCTTGGTATCGGTCACCACGTGCTTGCGCAGGCGCACCCTGCCGGTCTCCACCTTCTCGGTGCCGACGTGAGCGCGCTCCTCGTGGAGCGTGACGTCCCCGCTGTCGGTGCGGTTGCCCGTGCCGACGTGGGCGTCGTCGCGGCGACCGGCGGCATCGCCACGATGGCCGGTGCCGGTGCCGGTGCCGGTGCCGGTGCCGGCCGCGGCGCCGGTGACGCCGTAGTAGGCGAACAGCTCGCCCTCCTGGTCACGGCCCAGCTCGCCGTCCTCGGCGATGTTCGGGGCGTCCTTGACGAAGGACTTCTCGTACGGAACCGTGATGGTGCCGTCGGCGTAGCTCGCCTCGGCGAGCGGGATGAAGCTCTCGTTGGTGCCGAACAGGCCGATGTTCACCGTCACCCAGGAGGGCTGATGGGTGTCGTTGTCCAGGTAGACCTGGCCGACCTTGCCCAGCTTGTCGCCGGTGCGGTCCACGACCACGGCGGTCTGCAGGTCCTCGATGGTGCCTTGGAAAGTCATGAGATCCTCCTTCTGCGTACGTTCGGGATTCTGCGTCCCGGAGCGGATGCTGGACGTCCGAGGGACGCCCGGTCCACGCCGGTACTGACATCGACGCTAGTGCACGTGCCGCCCGGATCCTGGGCGACCTCTCAGCGTCGAGCGGCTGTGGCGGCCGCCGCGGCGCTCCGTCCGGAGCGCGGATCCGGTCACCCGCGGGGTCCGCGAGCGACCGTCGGCGGGCGCCGCGACGGGCACCCGGCACCGTCGCCGACGGGACAGAGTCGCAGGTCGGCCGCCATGTCACCGTGACCAGAACGTGACCTCCCGGCGCGGCCGCTCAGCGCCCCGGCGGAGCGGGCACGCACCCCCGGGGCGCCCTGCCCCAGCCGGCGCCGAGCGGCCCCTGACCGCCCCCGGAATCGCCCACGACCGGATGGTCGGGCCCTGCCGACGAGCGGTCGCCGCGGTCTCCTGCGCAGCGTCGCGGCGCCCACCTGGGGCCCTCATCGCCTCCGGTGCGACGCCGTCATGAGGCGGCGATGAGAGTGTCCTCAGAAAGGTCGCCGGCAGTGCGTCCGGCCATAGGCTGGCCGCGTCAGTCGACGATCGGGGCCCCGCCCCCGCCACGAGGAGGACCACCATGGCCAGCACCATCACTCGTTCCCGCGTCCGTGCCGCCGCCCTCGGCGCGCTCGTGATCTCACTCGCGGCCGGTTGCGGGGCGGGCGAGCAGCAGCCGGCCGGCCCGGCGGACGGCGCGACCGCCGAGAACACCGACGCCGGCCCGAACAGCGGCAGCGCTGCCAGCGACGCGGGCGGTGACGACAGCGCCGCAAGCGATGCGGGCGGCGACGGCCAGACCGGATCCGCCGTGCCGGACGCCCCGGCCGGCGCCGCGCTCCCGGCCTCCGCCGACCTCGCGACCGAGCAGCTGCCGGTCCCGGCCGAGGAGGCCGTCGAGCTCGCCGTGCAGACCGTCGGCGGCGGCCGGCCGATCTCGGTCGAGATCGACCATGACGACGACGCCTGGGAGTGGGAGATCGAGGTCGCGCTCGACGGGCGCGAGCACGACCTCGACATCGACGCCACCACCGGCGAGGTCACCCAGCACGACCAGGACGACGACGACGACCCGCAGGAGCCGGCCGTGGACGTGACCGCGCCGCTGCCGTACGCCGAGGCGATCGAGATCGCCCTCGGGGAGGCGCCGGGACGGGTCAGCGGCTGGCAGCTGGACTCCGACGACGGCCGGATCCGCTACCAGGTCGACATCGAGAAGAGCGAGGGCGGCGACGACGTCGAGGTCGAGATCGACGTGGAGACCCGCGAGGTGCGCGTCGACGACTGAGACCGCCCCGCCTGCACGACCACCGGTGCGCGCACTACGGTGGGGGAGCGGGCCGCCGACGCATGGCGCCGCCCTGCGTGAGGAGGCTCGGTGAGCAGACAGCACACGGCGTCCGCCGACCCCGGGCGGGGACGCGGCGACCTAGCCGAGCGGATCACCGTCATCATCGCCACCCGGAACCGGCGCGAGGAACTCGTGGAGCACCTCGGGCACCACGAGGCGCCGGTGATCGTGGTGGACAACGCCTCGACGGACGGCACCGCCGCCGCGCTGCGCGCCGCCCACCCCCACGTCCGGGTGGTCACCCTGAGCGAGAACATCGGCGCCGAGGCCCGGTCCGTCGGCGCCCGGCTGGCGAGCACCCCGTACCTGGCCTTCGCCGACGACGACTCCTGGTGGGCGCCCGGAGCGCTCGCCCGGGCGGTGGACGTCTTCGCGGCGCATCCCCGCCTGGGCCTGCTCGCCGGGGCGATCGCGGTGGGCCCCGAGGAGCGGCCCGATCCGCTGAACGCCGTCCTCGCCGCCTCCCCGCTGGGCACCCGGGACGACCTCCCGGGTCCGCTCCTGCTCGGCTTCGTCGGCTGCGGAGCCATCGTGCGGCGCTCCGCATTCCTGGAGGTCGGCGGCTTCGACGACGTGATCCGGTTCCCCGGGGAGGAGGAGCGGGTCGCCCTGGACCTCTTCGACGCCGGCTGGCACCTCTGCTACGTGCCGGAGGTCCGCGCCCATCACCACCCGTCCCCTCACCGCGAGCCCCGCGAGAGGCGGCAGGTCGAGCTGGTCCGCAGCCGGCTCCTCACGGCCCTGCTGCGCCGACCCTGGAGCGCCGTCGGCCAGGAGCTGGTCACGGCGGTGCGCTCAGGAGCGCGCGGCCGACGCGGCCTGCTGGGCGCCCTGCCCCGGGTGCCCGCGGCCCTGCGTCGACGACGCCCGGTCTCCTCCGCGACCGAGGCCGCCCTCGCCCGGCTCCGCTCCGCTCCCCGCCCGCACTCTGCCCAGGAGGCCCCATGACCGCTGCGCCCCACACCCCGATGGGACCGGATGACCGCATGGCGGTCGTGATGATCACCCACAACCGCCGCGACGAGGCGCTGCTGGCGCTGTCCCGTCTTCGCGACCTGCCCGAGCGTCCCCATGTGGTGGTCGTCGACAACGGTTCCGACGACGGCTCCGCCGCGGCGATCCGGGAGCGGTTCCCTGAGGTCGAGCTGGTCGCCAGCCCCGTGAACCTGGGGGCGGTGGGCCGCAACGTGGGGGTCGACCGCGTCGAGGCCCCCTTCGTGGCCTTCTGCGACGACGACACCTGGTGGGAGCCCGGCGCGCTGCGGAAGGCGGCCGATGCGCTCGCCGCGCATCCCCGGCTCAGCGTGGTGACGGGGAAGATCCTGGTCGAGCCCGGCGGCCGCGAGGACCCGATCAACGCCGAGCTGCTGCACTCCCCGGTGGAGGGGCCGGACTGGATGCCGGGGCCCACCCTGGGCAGCTTCCTCGCCGGCGCCTCGGTGGTCCGTCGCATCGCCTTCACGGGCGTCGGCGGGTTCAGCGAAAGGCTGTGGCTCGGCGGCGAGGAGGAGCTGCTCGCGGCGGACCTCGCCACCGCCGGCTGGGAGCTCGTGCACCTGCCGGACGTGGTGGTCCACCATCAGGCGTCCACGCAGCGCGACACCGTGCTGCGCCGCCGCCACGGACTGCGCAACGCCCTGTGGTTCCTCTGGCTGCGCCGACCGGTGCGCGCCGCCCTGCGACGCAGCCGCGACGTGCTCGCCACCGCCCCCCGCGACCGGATCACCCTGCTGGCCGTGCTGGACGCCGTCCGCGGCGCCGGCTGGGTGCTGCGCGAGCGACGGCGCCTGCCCGAGAACGTCGAGCGCCGCTTCCGTGCCCTCGAGGAGTCGCAGCGCTCCAGCGCCGCCCGCCGCTACGGCCGGTGACCCGCTCCTCCACCACGGACGGTGTGCGCCAGGAGCAGATCGAAGTCCTGCAGGAGACCACCGCCGGCGGGCCGCCCGCCGTGGGCGCCGCCCGGCCGGCCGTCGAGCTCGTCGGCCAGGACCCGGCCCGCGCGGGCATGCCGGGTCCCGACGCCCCACCCACTGGAAGGAGAGACCCATGAGCGTGCTGACGATCACCCTCGAGCGCGTGCACGACGTGCTGGACGACGACGGCTCCGGACCGGGCGAGCACCGCGTGCTGGTGGACCGGCTCTGGCCGCGCGGCGTGAGGAAGGAGCGCCTCGCGCACGACGCCTGGGACAAGGACGTCGCCCCGAGCGCCGACCTGCGCACCGCCTTCCACGGCGGCGACCTGGGCTTCGAGGAGTTCTCGCGCCTCTACCGCCGCGAGCTCGAGGACAGTGGCGCCCCCTCGGCGCTGCTCGAGCGCGCCCGCGAGGCCGGAGCACGGCGGATCGTGCTGCTCTTCGCCGCGAAGGACACCGAGCACAACCACGCGCTCGTGCTGCAGCAGATGCTCGAGGACCTCCAGCGCCGACGCGGGGCCCCGCCGCCGCGGCGAGCAGGAGCAGGGTTCCGCGCGTCACAGATCAGGACCAAGGTCGCCGGGGCGGAGCGGGGACACTCCTAGCGTGGGCGAGCAGGTCGCCGAGGGATCGGCGGGACTGCTCATCCCCGCTCAGGAAGGACTCCTCCATGTCCGTGGCCCTCACCGCCGCACGCCGTTCGCAGCTCGATCTCGAGGGCCCCCTCGCTCCCGAGCACGAGCGGATCGTCCGCGACACCCTGCCCCTCGTGGGCGCTCACATCGAGCAGATCGCGCCGGTGTTCTACCAGCGGATGTTCACCGCGCACCCCGAGCTGCTGCGGGACACGTTCAACCGCGGCAACCAGGCGCAGGGCGCCCAGCAGAAGGCGCTGGCCTCCTCCGTCGCGACCTACGCGACACTGCTGGTCACCCCCGACGCCCCGAGCCCGCGCGACCTCCTCTCCCGCATCGGCCACAAGCACGTCTCCCTCGGCATCACCGAGGACCAGTACGGCATCGTCCACGAGCACCTGATGGCCGCGATCGTCGAGGTGCTCGGCGATGACGTGGTCACGGCCGACATCGCCGGCGCATGGGACGCCGTCTACTGGCACATGGCCCGCACGCTGATCTCCTTCGAGAAGGAGATGTACGCAGACGCGGGCGTCGCGGACGGCGACGTCTTCCGCGAGGCCGTCGTGGTGCGCCGCACCGAGGAGAGCTCCCGCGTGGTGAGCTTCGACCTGGCCGCCCCGGAGGGCGTCGAGCCGCTGCGCGGGTTCCTGCCCGGCCAGTACATCTCCGTCGGCGCGGTCCTGCCGGACGGGGCGCGCCAGCTGCGGCAGTACTCGCTCTCCGACGCCCCCGGTGGGGGCGCTGGCGGATCACCGTGTGCCGGGAGGACGGCGTCGACGGCGCACCGCAGGGCGAGGTCTCGAACTGGCTCCACGCGACCCTGCACGAGGGGGACCGGCTGCAGGTCACCCTCCCGGCCGGCGACCTCACCCTCGACACCGCCTCCACCGATCCGGTGGTGCTCATCTCGGCCGGCATCGGCGTGACCCCGATGCTGGGGATGCTGCGCCACCTCGCCGCCACGCAGCCCGAGCGCGAGGTGCGGGTGCTCCACGCCGATGCCCACGCCGCCGACGCCGCCCTGGTGCACGAGCTCGCCGAGACCGTCGCCTCCCTGCCGAAGGACGGTCCGTCCCGGCTCGACCTGTGGTTCTCCGGCTCGGTCGACGGTGCGCCCGTGACGCCCGGCCACGCCTGCTGCCGGGTCAGCGGCGGACGCATGGAGATCACCGCCGAGCACCTGCCCGACGGGGCGGAGATGTACCTGTGCGGCTCGAGCACCTTCCTGCAGAGTGCGAGGGAGCAGCTGCGCCGCGCCGGCGCGGGCGACGAGCGGGTCCACTTCGAGCTGTTCTCCCCGAACGACTGGCTGCTGCCGGGCTGCTGAGCGGGCACGGCGGGGCGCCGTGAGGGCCGGACCACTCCCACGACGCCCCGGCCGCGTGGACGTCCCGGCCCCGGGGCCCCGGGACCAGTAGGGTCCTCGGCCGTGGAGCCTCTCAACCTCGCCGTCCTGCTCGTGATGGGCACCGCCGCCGGCGCGATCAACGCGGCGGTCGGGTCGGGGTCGCTGCTCACCCTGCCGGTGCTGCTCGCCCTCGGCATCCCTCCGGGTGTCGCCGTGCGCACCAACACCGTCGGCATCCTCTTCTCGACCATCGGCTCCACCCTCGGCTACCGCCGGGAGATCGCCCGCGAGCAGCAGCACCTGGGGCCGCTGGTCCTGGTGACGATGGGCTGCGCGACCCTCGGCTCGCTGCTGTTGCTGGTGTCCCCGCCCGCGGCGCTGGACGTCCTCGTCCCCGCCCTCATCGTGGTGGCGCTGGCCATGGTCGTCTTCCAGAAGCCGCTCACCGCGGCCATCCGGCGCCGGCAGGACCGGCGGGCCGCCCGCCGTGCCGAGGCCGACGGGGCGGGCACCACCCGGGAGCGCAGCCCGTATCGCTCACCTGCGCTGATCGGCGCCATGGGCGCGGCCTCCGTCTACGGCGGTTACTTCACCGCCGCCCAGGGGATCCTCTACCTGGGCGTCCTGGGGGCGCTCACGGGCCGGACGATGGGCTCGGTCAACAGCGTCAAGAACCTGCTGAGCCTGGTGGTGAACCTCGCCGCCGCCCTCGTCTACGTCCTCGCCTACGTGGTGATCGGCGCCGAGATCGTCTGGATCGCGACCGCGGCGATCGCGATCGGCGCGCTGCTGGGCGGCTACTTCGGGGCGCATCTGGCCAAGCGGATGCCGGAGTGGCTGCTGCGCGGGGTCATCGTCGCCGTCGCACTGTTCGCGCTGGTCCGCCAGTTCGTGTGATCCCGTGCCGCGTCGGGCGGAGCTCAGCGCAGGAAGGACAGCGCGTGCTCGAGGATCGCCCCCGGCGGGAAGAGCGTGCCGCCGTGGTCACGGCCCGGCAGCGGCACGAAGTCCGCATCCGGCATCAGGCGAGCCGCGCGCCGGGACTCCTCGAACCGGGGATGGTCCTCGGTGCCCGCCATCCACAGCGCGGGCACCGGGCAGGCGGCGAGGACGTCATCGGGCACCCCGGGGGTGGCGTCCGTGGCGGTCAGCAGCGCGGTGACCGCCCGCGGGTCGGCGGCGAGGAACGCGGCGCGGGTCGCGCGACCGCGCCGGGAGTCGACGTCCGGGCCGAGGCCCTGACCGGCGCAGAACGCCTCCATCCCGCCCTCGCGCACCGCATCGATCACGCCGGGGAAGAACACGGCGTCGACCTGCCCGCGCTGCGCCGAGGCGGTGCCGCCGAGGCTGACCAGGCGGGTGATCCGCCCCGGGTGCTCGAGGGCCGCGGCAAGGGCGATGCGCGCGCCGAGCGAGTAGCCCATCAGCGCGGCCCGCTCCAGGCCCTCCGCCTCGAGCACGCCCCAGAGGTCGCCGACGAAGCGCTCCGGCGTGTAGTGGGCGGGATCGTGCGGCGCCCCGGAGCGGCCGTGGCCACGCAGGTCCATCCGGATCACGGTGTGCTGCGCGGCGAGCGGCTCGAGGTGGCCGAGCCCGCGCCAGATCGCCCGCGTGAGGACCGCGCCGTGCAGCAGCACCAGGGCGGGTCCGCTCCCGGTGACGTCGTAGCGCAGGTCGATGCCGTCGACGGGAGAGGGGATGACGGGCACGGGTCCGTGTCCGGATCAGCGGCGGGCCGCGAGCAGCGCGAGCCCGGTCAGGACGGCGGCGAGCAGGGAGCCCCAGCACGCCCTGCGACAGCGGCCCTGCCGGGGCCGCGTCCAGGGCGGTCCAGCCCGGCAGATCCGCCACCCCGAATCCGGCCGCGACCGTGAGGCCCGCCAGGGTGAGCAGGCCGAGCGCCGCGATCGCGATCGCGCCGGGTCGGCCGATCCGGCGCGCGGTCTCCAGCGCCGCGAGGGCTGCTGCGGCGAAGGCGGTCAGCACCAGGAACAGTCCGGCGGCACTCGCCTCCGGCACCCATTGCGCCACGATCGTCGGCGGATCGCTCATCCGGGCGAGATCACGGTCGATCCGCCCGAACCGGAGCGCCGAGAGCGCATGCGCCGCCGCGGTCGCGAACCAGGAGACCGCGATCAGCAGGACGATCACCTGAGCGGCCATCAGCGCGGCGGGTCGGGGGGAGACGACCCGGTGCGCGAGACCCGCTCTGCAGCAGGGCGAGGGGCCAGGGCGAGGGCGAGGGCAGCGCCCGCACCGGTCAGGCCGGGCCCCACCAGCACGGGGAACCCGCCCTCGGCGGGCTCCCCGGCGCGCCAGGTCGCCCCGATCGCCTGCAGCTGCGGCACCGTGGCCAGGCCGGAGAGCACCAGGGCGACCAGCAGTGCGACCGCGCTCAGCGCCCGCGAGCGGCGCGGCGCCGCCTGTGCGAGCGCAGCGGCCGACGCCGCCGGCAGCAGCAGGGCGAGGCCGCCGACGAGCGTGCCGGCGACCAGGCCCCGGTCGGTCGAGGGCTGCGGGCAGGGCTCGCTCACGCAGACCAGCACCTCGTCCGGGCTCAGCGCGAGGCCGAGCGCCCGGAGCACGAGCCCCAGGCCGTGGAGCGCGCAGGCTGCGCCGACGACCTGCAGCCCCGCGACATCGGGCCCGTTCGCCATCTCGTGCACCCCCACTCCTCCGGTGTCGGTGACGCCCGGGGCGCCGAGGTCGCCTCGGCGCCCCGGGTGGTCACAGGGCCGCCGAGATCTCCTCGAGGATCCGGTTGAAGGTCGCCGAGGGGCGCATCACCGCGGCGGTCTTCTCCAGGTCCGGGCGGTAGTAGCCGCCGATGTCGACCGGGGAGCCCTGCACCGCGAGCAGCTCCGCGGCGATGGTCTCCTCACCCTCGACCAGCTCCTTCGCGATCGGACCGAAGGCGGTGGCGAGCTCCGCGTCCTCGCTCTGCTGGGCCAGCTCCTGCGCCCAGTACAGGGCCAGGTAGAAGTGGCTGCCGCGGTTGTCGATGCTGCCGAGCCTGCGCTGCGGGGACCTGCCCTCGTTCAGCAGGGTCTCGGTCGCCCGGTCCAGCGCATCGGCCAGCACCCGGGCGCGGTCGTTGTCCGCGGTGCGGGCGAGGTGCCGCAGCGACTCCGCCAGGGCCAGGAACTCCCCGAGCGAGTCCCAGCGCAGGTAGTTCTCCTCCACCAGCTGCTGGACGTGCTTGGGGGCCGAACCGCCGGCGCCGGTCTCGAACAGGCCGCCGCCGTTCATCAGCGGCACCACCGAGAGCATCTTGGCGCTGGTGCCCAGCTCCATGATCGGGAACAGGTCGGTGAGGTAGTCGCGCAGCACGTTGCCGGTCACCGAGATGGTGTCCTCGCCGGCGCGGACCCGTGCCAGGGTGTGCCGGGTGGCGTCGACGGGGTTCATGATCCGCAGGTCCAGACCGTCGGTGTCCTCCTCCGCCAGGTACTTCTCGACCTTGGCGATGATGTTGCGGTCGTGGGCGCGGGACTCGTCCAGCCAGAACACCGCCGGCATCCCGGATTCGCGGGAGCGGCGCACGGCCAGCTGCACCCAGTCGCGGATCGGGGCGTCCTTGGCCTGGCAGGCGCGGAAGATGTCCCCGGCGGCGACCTCATGGCTCATCAGCGCGCTGCCGGAGGCGTCGCGCACCTCCACCCGGCCGTCGGCGGCGATCTCGAAGGTCTTGTCGTGGGAGCCGTACTCCTCGGCCTTCTGCGCCATCAGGCCGACGTTGGGGACGGTGCCCATGGTGGTCGGGTCGAAGGCGCCGTGCTCCTGGCAGTCCTGGACGGTCACGGCGTACACGCCGGCGTAGGAGGAGTCGGGGATCACCGCGAGGGTGTCCTGCTCCTGGTCGTCCTTGTTCCACATGTGGCCCGCGGTGCGGATCATCGCCGGCATCGAGGCGTCGACGATGACGTCGGAGGGGACGTGGAGGTTGGTGATGCCCTTGGCGGAGTTGACCATCGCCAGGTCCGGGCCGTCGGCGAGGTCCTGCTCGATGGCGGCGGTGATCCCCTCGCGCACCTCGGGATCGAGGGCCTCGACCCCGGCCAGGATGCCGCCCAGGCCGTTGTTGGCCGAGAGGCCCGCGGCGGCGAGCTGGTCGCCGAAGCGGCCGAACAGGGTGGGGAAGAAGGCGCGCACGGCGTGCCCGAACAGGATCGGGTCGGAGACCTTCATCATGGTGGCCTTCAGGTGCAGGGAGAACAGCACTCCCTGCTCCTTGGCGGCGGCGATCTGCTCGCGCAGGAAGGCGTCCAGCGCGGCGGCCCGCATCACCGTGGAGTCGACGACCTCGCCGGCGAGCACGGGCAGCGAGGCCTTGAGCACCGTCTCGGTGCCGTCGGCGGCGACGTGCACGATCGAGAGGGTGTCCTCGCGCTCGAGGATCACCGACTGCTCGTTGGAGCGGAAGTCGTCGGCTCCCATGGTCGCCACGGAGGTCTTCGAGTCCGCGCTCCACTCGCCCATCCGGTGCGGGTGCTTCTTGGCGAAGTTCTTCACCGCGGCGGGGGCGCGGCGGTCGGAGTTGCCCTCGCGCAGGACCGGGTTCACCGCGGAGCCCTTGACCGCGTCGTAGCGGGCGCGGATGTCGCGCTCCTCGTCGGTGGAGGGGGACTCGGGGTAGTCGGGCAGGGCGATGCCCTGGCCCTGCAGCTCCTTGACGGCGGCCACCAGCTGCGGCACCGAGGCGGAGATGTTGGGCAGCTTGATGATGTTGGCCTCGGGGGTCTTGGCCAGCTCCCCGAGCTCGGCGAGGGCGTCGGCCTCGCGCTGGTCCTCGGGCAGCAGGTCGGAGAAGGCCGCGACGATGCGGCCGGCCAGGGAGATGTCACGGGTGGTGACGTCGATCCCGGCGGTGCTCGAGAAGGCATCGAGGATCGGCAGGAACGATGCCGTGGCCAGCATCGGGGCTTCGTCGGTGTGGGTGTAGATGATGCGCGCCATGTGTCGCGGGGCTCCCTCGGGTCGGTGCGGCATTGTCTTGACGTCAAGACTAATCGACGGCGCGGGCCGGCCCGCGCGATCGATCCGGTGCTCCCACCGTACGTGAGCGGAGGAGCCGGGCGGCGGGTGCGGCTCAGTCGGCAGGCGTCTCGGCGGCGACCTCGACGTCCCAGGGCTCCGAGAGCACCACGTGGGTCGCGCCGTCGGCATCGACCGTCACCGCGAAGCCGTGGGCCCGGTAGGGGCCGGGGGGCAGGGCCGAGGTGAAGCATCCGCCGTGGGTGGTCCAGGCGGTCTCGGCGCGGCTGACGCCCTCCTGGTCGACCCATTGCAGGCCGATCTCGGTGCTGCTGCGGGCGCCGGCCACCACGGAACCGGTGGCGGGGTCCGCGACCACGATCCCCTGCAGCAGGGCCCGGGTGCCGGGCGTGCTCGCGGTCACGGTCACCTGCGCGGTGATGCCGGCGCCGGTCTCGTCCGCGCCGGCGGTGGCGGGCACGCGGGAGGCGGGATCGCCGACGGTGACGCGCAGGCCGTCGCCGTCCCCGACGGCCGCGAGCGGGGCGCGGCAGGCCAGGGCCGAGAGGTCCGCCGGGATCTCCCCGCTCGGCGCGGTCACGGCACCCGGCACCGCGTGCAGGGCGCCGTCGACGACGTCGAGCAGCACGTCCCCGCTCGCGCTCCAGCCGGCGTCCTCGCCGCCCCGTCCGGGACCGTCGATGCCGCCGCCGCGCAGGCGCAGCAGGTACTGGCCGTCCGGCAGCGGAGCGTCGTCGCAGGTGCCCAGCCGCAGCCGGGCGGCGACAGCGGTCGGCGGCGAGCCCGCCCCGGGCAGCTCGACCCGCTCCCGGACCACCATCGGCGGGATAGGGGCGCCCTCGACCCCGAGCTCGCCCGCGAAGCCCTCCGCCGGCAGGCCGCGGTTCTCGGCGGAGGCGGGCAGCATCATGCCCTCGGGCACGAAGCCGCCGTAGGCGTGCTCGTCATCCAGCGTGAAGGCGCCGGTGACCAGCACGTCGTTGCCGTCCACGGCCACGGTCCCCGGGGTGAGCACCCCCGGCCCGGTCGAGGAGAACGGGGGATCGCCCGCGCCCGGGTCGCACAGCCAGGAGGGGTCGACCGGGACCATGTCGGCGCCGGCCACCTGCGCGGGATCGACCGGAGCGGCCGAGGTCGCCGCGGGCGCGGGGCCCCGGCCCGGGAGGTCGGGCACCGCATCGCAGGCGCCGAGGGCGAGCAGCAGCGCTCCGGCGGTGAGCGCGCCGAGCAGCCCGCGCCGCCCGCGCCGCCCGCGCCGCCCGCGCCGCTTCGCGGGCACCGGCCCTGGCGGCGCCGCGCCCCTGCTCGGCTCCATCGCGTCCCCCTCCTCGCCGGATGCCTCCAGTCTTCCCCACCTCGCGCTCCGTCGGCGCGATCACCGCTGCGGGGAGTGCTGCCGGCGCTCCGGTGCGGTCACAGCACCAGCAGGGTGACGGCCATCAGCGCCATGCCCGCGATCAGCGAGTAGATGACCGTGTGGTGCTCGCCGGTCTCCTCCGCGGCCGGCAGCAGCTCGTCGAGCGAGACGAACACCATCACCCCGGCCACGCCCGCCAGCACCGCACCCATCGCGTCGCCGCTGAGCAGGGGAGCGAGCAGCAGGAACCCCAGGACGGCGCCGACCGGCTCGGCCAGTCCGGTCATCGTCGCCAGCCAGAACGCCTTCGCGCGGGAGCCGGTGGCGCGGCGCACCGGCACCGCGACCGCAAGCCCCTCCGGGATGTTGTGCAGGGCGATCGCGGCGACCACCGGGATCGCGATCTCCGGCGACTGCATCGCGGCGACGAACGTCGCGAAGCCCTCGGGGACGTTGTGGAGGGCGAGCGCCAGGGCGGTGACGGTGCCGGTGCGCAGCAGCCGGGCCCGCAGCGCCCGATCGGCGGCCTGCTCGTCGGGCTCGCGCACCTCGGGGCGCCCGCCGCTGCCGCTCATGCGCCCGGAGAACTCGTGCGGGCTCACGGAGGTGGGGACCAGCCGGTCCAGCACCCCGATCAGCACGACGCCGAGGAAGAACGAGCCCACCGCGACGGCCGTGCCACGTCCGGTGGTCTCGCCGCCGGAGAGGACCCGGGCCCCCTCGGGCAGCAGCTCGACGAAGGAGACGTAGAGCATCACGCCCGCCGACAGGCCCAGACCGCCCGCGAGGGCCTTCGGGCTGGTGCCCCGGCCGAGCACGCCGAGCGCCGCTCCGATGCTGGTGGCACCGCCGGCGACGAGGGTGAGGAGGAAGGCGACGAGCACGGGGACGACTGTAAACGGTCCCGGCGCTCGGCCGTGCCCACCGTCCGGCGGGGGACGGCGGGCACGGCGCGCCCCTCCTAGACTGGCGCCATGCCCGCTCCCGCCGCGTTCCTCGCCACGACCGACCTGCGTTCGCGCACCCTCACCGCCGCCGAGCTCAGTGCGGCGCTGCCGCGCGCCGCGCTCGACGTCGAGGCGGCCGCCGTGGCAGTGCGCCCGGTGGTCGAGGACGTCGCGGCCCGCGGGGCCGCCGCCGTGCTGGACGCCTCCGAGCGCTTCGACGGGATCCGGCCCGAGCACCTGCGGGTGCCGCAGGCGGCCCTGGACCGCGCCCTGGCGGAGCTGGACCCGGCGATCCGCTCCGCCCTCGAGGAGGCCGCGGCGCGGGTGCGCCGCGTCGACTCCGCGCAGGTGCGCCCGGAGGAGACCGTCCAGGTCGTCCCCGGCGGCACCGTCACCCAGCGCTGGGTGCCGGTGCGCCGGGTGGGGCTCTACGTGCCCGGCGGCCGGGCGGTGCTGCCGAGCTCCGTGGTGATGAACGTGGTGCCCGCCCAGATCGCCGGCGTCGAGCAGATCGTGCTGGCCTCCCCGCCGCAGGCGGAGTTCGGCGGCCTGCCGCACCCCACCATCCTCGCCGCCTGCGCGCTGCTGGGGGTCACCGAGGTGATCGCCGCCGGCGGCGCCCAGGGCATCGCCCTGCTCGCCTACGGGGCCGACGACCTCGGCGACGGCGCCGGGCTGGCGGGCGTCGACCTGGTCACCGGACCCGGCAACGTCTACGTCGCCGCGGCCAAGCGCCTCGTGCGCGGCACCGTGGGGATCGACGCCGAGGCGGGCCCCACCGAGATCGCGATCCTCGCCGACGCGACCGCCGATCCGGCCTTCGTCGCCGCCGACCTCATCTCCCAGGCCGAGCACGATCCGCTGGCCGCGAGCGTGCTGGTCACCGACGCGCCGCAGCTCGTCGACGCGGTCGAGGCCGAGCTCGCCGCCCAGGTGCAGGCGGCGCACCACCGCGAGCGCATCGAGCAGGCCCTGCGCGGTCCGCAGAGCGGCGCGGTGCTGGTCGAGGACCTCGCCCAGGGACTCGCGGTGGTGGACGCCTACGGCGCCGAGCACCTGGAGATCCTCACGGCCGACGCCGCGGCGGTCGCCGCCCGCGTCACCAACGCCGGCGCGATCTTCGTGGGCCCCCACAGCCCGGTCAGCCTCGGGGACTACGCGGCCGGCTCCAACCACGTGCTCCCCACCGGCGGCACGTCGCGCTTCACCGGAGGCCTCGGGGTGCAGACGTTCCTGCGCGGCATCCACGTGATCGCCTACGACCGCGATGCGCTCGCCGGGGCCCGCCGGGCCGCGACCACCCTCGCCGCCGCCGAGGGGCTGCCCGCGCACGGCGCCGCGATCGACGTCCGCTTCGCGGACTGACGCCCCGGGAGCGGTGGTCGCTGCCCCACGGCCGGTGCCCCAGGGGCGGCCCGCCGTCCGACGGGACGGCGGGCAGCCGCTCGAGCAGGACGACTCCCGCGGCTCCCGGCCACCCTCGCGGAGAATGCTTGATTCCGTTCCAGATCGGTTCTTCTTTGGAACGGAATCACGCGATCCTCACCGCGAGCGACCGCGGCGGCTCGCACTCCCGTCGATCAGCTCCGGGCGACCCGCTCGCCGCGGGTCAGGAACAGCGCCGCGGCGCGCCAGCCCAGCATGCCCACTGCGGTCACCAGCGCGGCGACGATGACGAAGAACACCTCGGTGCCCCCTCCCAGCAGCGTGCGCACGGTCATACCGGTGGCCAGCGTGATCGCCCACACGAACACCCCGTGCGGCCAGAGCCGGAAGGGCGCGTGCCAGGCGCGGATCGCGAGATGGCCCAGCAGCACGCCGGCCGCGAAGGGCCAGCCCACCAGCACGATGTTCTGCGAGGTCAGCGGCGTGCCATGCTGCACGATGCCGATCGCGATGAAGAGGAGGACGACCAGCAGGTCGCCGACCAGGGCACCCAGGGAACGGAACATCGCCCCAGGGTACTGGCGGTCGGCGACGGGGCTCGCGGCCCAGCGGCCGCTGTGAAGGTCGCCACGAACCAGCCGGCAGCGGCGCCCGGGCGGCCCCACCGAGCGGACGCCCAGGTCGCCGCCCACCCTCCCGAACTACCATGGAGACCATGCCTGCGAACTCCGCTCCGACCCTCGACGGCTCCGTGCTGCCCGTCCCGCGCGACGACATCGCGGACGCCGCGCCGTACGGCGCCCCCCAGCTCGAGGTGGAGCATGCGCTCAACGTCAACGAGAACCCCTACGGGCCCTCGCCGCAGCTCGCCGAGCACATCGGTCGCGCCGTCGCGGAGGCGGCCCGCGGCCTGAACCGCTACCCGGACCGCGACGCGCTCGCGCTGCGGGCCGACCTCGGCACCTACCTCGCTGCGGAGTCCGGCATCCCGGCGCCCGCCGCGGAGGCGGTGTGGGCCGCGAACGGCTCGAACGAGATCATGCACCAGCTGATGCTCGCCTACGGCGGCCCCGGCCGCAGCGCGCTCGGCTTCCTGCCGCACTACTCGATGTACCCCGAGTACGCGCGCGACACGTTCACCCGCTGGGTGGCCGCCGAGCGCGGCCCTGCCCCGGAGTTCGCCCTCACCGCGCAGGCCGTCACCGCCGCGATCGCCGCGCACCGCCCGCACATCGTGGTCCTCACCAGCCCGAACAACCCCACCGGGACGGCGCTGGAGCTCGAGGTCGTCGAGGCCGCGGCCGTCGCGCTGGCCGAGACCCGCGGCCTGCTGGTGGTCGACGAGGCGTACGGCGAGTTCCGCCGGGACGGCGTGCCCAGCTCCCTGACCGTCCTCGAGCAGCACCCGAACCTCGTCGTCACCCGCACCATGTCCAAGGCCTTCGCCCTCGCCGGGGCGCGCCTGGGCTACCTGGTCGCCCATCCCGCGATCGTCGACACGGTGCGCATCGTGCGCCTGCCCTACCACCTCTCGGCCGTCACCCAGGCCGTCGCCCGCACCGCGCTGTCCCATCGCGAGGAGCTGCTGGGCACGGTGGCGCTGCTGCGCGGTGAGCGCGACGCGCTCGCCGTCCACCTGACCGCGCGCGGCCACCAGGTCGCGCCGTCCGACGCGAACTTCATCCTGTTCCGCACCTTCACCGACCGTGACCGCGTGTTCGAGGCGCTCCTGGAGCGCAGCGTGCTGGTGCGCGCGGTCGGCCCCACCGGCTGGCTGCGCGTGTCCGTCGGCACGCCGCAGGACAACGTCGCATTCCGCACCGCCCTCGAGGAGGCCGACCCCCGATGACCACCCCTTCCGCACCCCGCCCGTCCCGGACCGCGACCATCAGCCGCAGCACCCGCGAGTCCAGCGTCGAGGTCACCCTGGACCTGGACGGCACCGGCCAGGTCGACGTCTCGACCACCGTGCCGTTCTTCGACCACATGCTCACCGCGCTCGGCACCCACGCCCGCTTCGACCTCACCGTCCGGGCCAGCGGCGACACCGACATCGACGCCCACCACACCGTCGAGGACACCGCGATAGTGCTCGGACAGGCGCTGCGCGAGGCGCTCGGGGACAAGCAGGGCATCGCCCGCTTCGGCGACGCCCTGGTCCCCCTCGACGAGGCCCTCGCCCAGGCCGTCGTCGACCTCTCCGGCCGCCCCTACTGCGTCCACACCGGCGAGAGCGAGGGCCAGGCCCTGCACCTCATCGGCGGTCACTTCACCGGCTCCCTGACCCGTCACGTCTTCGAGTCCCTGGCCCACCACGCCGCGATCTGCCTGCACATCCGGCTGATCGACGGCCGCGACCCCCACCACATCGTCGAGGCCCAGTTCAAGGCCCTGGCCCGTGCGCTGCGGGCGGCCTGCGCCTACGATGACCGCGTCCTCGACGTCCCCTCCACCAAGGGAGCCCTGTGAGCACCGTCGACCCCGAAGACCCCCGCCCGGAGCAGCCGGAGGCCCAGCCCGGCGGCGGACCCGGCGACGACATCGACGCCGAGTTCGCCCGCCTCACCCAGGGGCTCTCCCTCGACGACGCCCCGCTGACCGTCGAGGACGTCCTCACCGACGTCCCCGCCGAGGACGAGGTCCCCACCCTCGCGGTGGTCGCCACCTCGGTGGCCTCCGCGCGGGCGCTGGCCGGCGTGATCCGCCTGGGCCGCGAGGCCCGCACCGACGGGATCGACATCCCCGTCGGCACCCGCGCCCTGGACACCCGCACCGGCGCCATCGCGGCCGGTCCGCTCGCCGAGGCCGCGGCCCACGACCTCGCGGCGATCACCTCCACCGCCCTGCAGCGCAACGGGATCGTGCTGTTCTGGCGGCGCGGGGACCGCATGACCGCCACCCGCTACAAGAACGGCGAGCGCGGCGAGGACATCTCGCCCGCGATCGTGCTCGGCGCGGTCGACGACCTCGTCGAGGAGCTGCTGCTGGGCGCCACCGACCTGACCGAACTGGGCGAGGGCCTCGACCCCGCCTCCCTCACCCGCGCCGAGGCCCTGAAGTGGATCGCCTCGGGGAAGAAGCGCCCATGACCGCGACCCCCGCCTCGCACCTCGCCCCCGCGACGCCCGCGCCCACCGCCCCCAAGGTGGTGGTCCTCGACCACGGCTCAGGCAACGTCCGCTCCGTGGTCCGCGCCCTCGAGGCCGCCGGGGCCGAGGTCGAGCTGACCGCCGACCGCGAGCGCGCGCTCGCGGCCGACGGGCTGGTCGTGCCCGGGGTCGGCGCCTTCGCCGCCACCGTCGAGCAGATCCTCGGCGTCGGCGGGGACCGCATCATCGAGCGCCGTCTCGCCGGCGGCCGGCCCGTCCTCGGCATCTGCGTGGGACTGCAGATCATGTTCGACGCCGGCGACGAGCACGGCGAGCGCGCCCAGGGCCTGGGTCAGTGGCCCGGCGAGGTGACCCGCCTGCAGGCCGATGTCGTGCCCCACATGGGCTGGAACACCGTCGAGCCCGCGCCGGGCACGCGACTGTTCGACGGCCTCGCCGAGGAGCGCTTCTACTTCGTGCACTCCTACGCCGCCCGCCGCTGGGAGATGGAGCAGATCGGCTCCCTCGAAGCGCCGCTGGTGACCTGGGCGGAGCACGGCGGGGACCGGTTCATCGCCGCCGTCGAGAACGGGGCGCTGACCGCCACCCAGTTCCACCCCGAGAAGTCGGGCGATGCGGGCGCCGCGCTCCTGGCCAACTGGCTGCGCACGCTGCCTGCGCGCCGCAGCGAGGCGACCTCGTGATCCTCGCCTTCGCGCTGCTGTTCGCCGGCGGCATGTTCGTCGGCGGCGCCTGGTCCTTCTTCCGCTCGAAGAAGCCCTGGTGGTCGATCGTGGGCCTGGCGCTGCTGGGCCTGCTCTGCTTCGGCGTGTCGATCTGGAGGATCCAGACCGGCTGACGTCGCGCGCCCGCACCCGGCCCGGGGCCGACGGCTCCGCGCCGCCTGCCCCGTGCCCCCGTCCCGTTCCGAGCCCGTCCGGGCCTCGGCCCTCGTACCCCCCGCTTCCAGGAGGCACCCCCATGACCGCTCCCGTGCTCGAGCTGCTGCCCGCCGTCGATGTGCAGGATGGCCAGGCCGTCCGACTCGTCCAGGGCGCCGCCGGCTCCGAGACCGCCTACGGCGCCCCGCTGGACGCCGCCCTCGCCTTCCAGGAGGGCGGCGCGCACTGGCTGCACCTGGTCGACCTCGACGCCGCCTTCGGTCGCGGCTCCAACGCGGCCCAGCTCGCCGAGGTGATCGCCGCGGTGGACATGAACGTCGAGCTCTCCGGCGGGATCCGCGACGACCAGTCGCTCGCCGCGGCCCTGGGCACCGGCTGCCGCCGCGTCAACCTCGGCACCGCGGCCCTCGAGCACCCCGAGTGGACCGCGGAGATCATCGCCGAGCACGGCGACCGCATCGCCGTCGGCCTCGACGTGCGCGGGACCACCCTGGCCGCCCGCGGCTGGACCCGCGAGGGCGGCGACCTCTGGGAGACCCTCGAGCGGCTCGACGAGGCCGGCTGCCAGCGCTACGTCGTCACCGACGTCACCAAGGACGGCACCCTGCGCGGCCCCAACCTCGAACTGCTGCGCGAGGTGTGCTCCCGCACCGACGCCGCGGTGGTCGCCTCCGGCGGCGTCTCCTCCCTCGAAGACCTGCGCGCCCTGCGCGAGCTGGTGCCCGCGGGTATCGAGGGCGCCATCGTGGGCAAGGCCCTGTACGCGGGCGCGTTCACGATGGTCGAGGCGCTGGACGTCGCGGGGCGCCCGTGACCTCGGGCCCGGGCCGCCCCGAGGAGGCCGACGCCGCGCGCGCGGCCCGGGCCCATCGGGCCCTGCCCGCCCACTTCCAGGAGAAGTCCCCGCTGACCGACACCGCGGGCGTGCCGTGGGAAGGGCGCGACTACACCCTCAGCCCGTTCCCCGGTGACGACGGCTCGATGCCCGCGCCCGTGGCCGCCGCCCTGGCCGCCCACCGCAGCGGGCGGGACCCGCACCGCCGGCAGCTGGTGGCGGCGCTGGCCGGGGCCCGGGTGCTGGTGCCGATCATGGCGATCGCCACCGAGACCGGGACCACGGCGCACGGCCTGACCGGCGACAACGGGGCCGACATGGCGATGGTCTCGATCACCGGCCCCGACGGGGCCCGGGTGCTGCCGATCTTCACCTCGGTCGCGGCGCTGTCCGCCTGGCGCAGCGACGCCCGGCCGGTGCCCGTCGTCGCCCCGCAGGCGGCGCAGGCCGCGGTGCAGGAGGGGTGCACCTCGCTGCTGGTGGACGCCGCGACCCCGGCGGCGGAGGGCGGGCCGCTGCTGCTGCCGCGCTCCGTGCTCTGGGCGCTGGCCCAGGGGCGGGAGTGGATCCCGCCGCACCTGGATGCGGAGCTCGCCGCCGTGCTCCGCCGCGTCGGCGCCGAGGCCTCCGACCAGGTGACCGGGCTGGACGCCCGGGCCGGGGAGCGGGCCGAGGTGGATCTGCACCTGCAGCTGCGCCCCGGCCTGACCGCGCCCGAGGTCCGCGCCGTGGTCGAGGCGGTCTCGGCCCGGCTCGGGGCCGAGCAGCTCGTCGCCGAGCGGATCAGCTCGCTGCGGCTGGTGCTGGGGTCCTGAGCGCCGCCCGCGCGCTCAGGAGACCCGGCCGGTGAACTTCTCGCCCGGGGCCTCGCCCGGGGCGTCCGGGAACGGCAGCGCCTCGGCGAAGGCGAGCTGCAGGGAGCGCAGGCCGTCGCGCAGGGAGCGGGCGTGCTCGTTGCCGATCTCCGGCGCCGCGGCCGTGACCAGTCCGGCCAGGGCGGTGATCAGCTTCCGGGCCTCCGCGAGGTCCTGGTAGCGGCCGGTCCCCTCGTCCTCGGCCAGTCCGACCTTCACCGCGGCGGCGCTCATCAGGTGGACGCAGGAGGAGGTGATGATCTCGACCGCCGCGACCTCGGAGATGTCGCGCAGCGCCTCGGCGGCCAGGTCATCGCCCTGCCCCTGGGCCCGGGCGTGCTCCGCGGCGGCGTCGTGGTCGGCGTCGTGCTGCTGGTTCTCATCCATGGGGATCCTTCGTGGTGGGGCGGCCCCGGACGGGGCCGCACGGGTGATCGGTGGTGCCGCGGAGGTGTCAGCCGCCCAGCGGCAGGGTGCCCTCCCCGGCGTCGGCATTGCTGCCGAAGTCCAGGTGCACAGCGGTGGGCTCGGCGCCGATCGGCACATCGAACACCGCATGGAAGGTCGACTCGCCGCCGACGGTGACCAGCCCGTACGGCCTGCTCTGGGCGACATGGGCCGCCCCGGCGCCCGGGTCGGCCGCGTGGCCCGCGCCGTCGGCGGTCTCCAGGGTCATATTGTCGCTCACCGTGAGCACCTGGTCGGTGGGGTTGCGCACGGTGAGGGTGATGATCACGAACTCGCCCTCGGGCTCGAGCGCCGAGCCGCCGGCGCCGACCGCTCGCACCCCGACCTCGGTGCTGACCTCCTCCACGGTGACCTCACCGATCCGCGCCGTGCCGGCCGGCGCGGCCGGATCGGAGGCCGCCACCGGGTCGGAGGCCGCCGGGTCGGAGGCCGCGGGCGCCGACGGGGACAGGCCCCGCAGGGCGAGGACGCCGCCGCCGACGGCGACCACCAGCAGCAGCGCCACCGCCGCCAGGATCCCGGCGAGCACGAGTCCGCGGGGGCGGGAGGACGACGGCGCCGGCCCGGGCGCGGGCGCGGGCCGGCGGTGGCGGCGGGCGGGGCGCGGGGGAGGGGTCGGGAAGCCCTCGGGGATCGGGCGCAGCACCGCGCGCGGGGTGGTGGCCGTCGGCACGCCGAGGGCCGGGACGGCGCCCGTGCCGGGTGCCGGATCGGGCCCGTCGCCCGCGGCGGCGCCGCCGTCGGCCGCGGACGGACCGCCGACGCCGGCGGGCTCGAGCGGGATGTCGCCGTAGTCGTAGTCGCGGCCGGAGGACTCGGGGCGGGGCTGCGGGGCGGGACCGGCGGCCCGATCGGGCTCCCCGGGCATCTCGCGGTCGGTCTCCACCCCTGCTCCTCACTGCTCGCAGGCCGCCTCTGAGCGCAGGTCAGGGGCGCGATGCACATCACCTGGACGACGGCCGGTCTCCTGCTAGGATAGATGACTGGAACAGGTCGAGACCCTCGTCATCAGTTCCGCAAGTGGAGTCCCTTCCCACCTCGTGGCGATCAGCCCGTGAATCCAGTGGTTCACGGCCACCAGCCGCCGGGTCAGTATCGCAGCCGCGCCTCCGTGCGCGGCGAGCGGGCAGCAGTGCCCGACCGGCGCTGTGGCGCGTGCACCTTGGGGCCTCCGCATGACGTGCGGGGGCCTTTCGTCGTCTTCCGACTCGAATCAAGGTGAGGAGCCAACATCAGCGAACAGCGCATCAACGGTCAGATCAGGGTCCCCAAGGTCCTCCTGGTCGGGCCCGCCGGCGAGCAGGTCGGCGAGGTCCGTGTCGAGGACGCCCTGCGTCTCGCCCAGGAAGCAGACCTCGACCTCGTCGAGGTCGCACCCGGCGCGAACCCGCCGGTCGCACGCCTCATGGACTACGGCAAGTTCAAGTACGAAGCCAACCTGAAGGCCCGTGAGTCGCGCAAGAACCAGGCGAACACGGTCCAGAAGGAGATCCGGATGGGCCTGAAGATCGACACCCATGACTACGAGACCAAGCGTCGCAATGTCGAGAAGTTCCTCGACGGCGGCGACAAGGTCAAGGTCATCATCCGCTTCCGCGGCCGTGAGCAGTCCCGTCCCGAGCGGGGGGTGAAGCTCCTCAACCGCATGGCCGAGGACGTCGCCGAGTACGGCTTCGTCGAGTCCCACCCGCGCCAGGACGGCCGCAACATGGTGATGGTCTTCGGGCCGCACAAGAAGAAGGCCCAGGCCATGGCCGAGGCGCGCCAGCGCAAGACCGACGCCGAGAAGGCCGCCGCCCGGCAGCAGGAGCAGCCGTCCACGCCCCAGGCCGAAGCCGATCCCGGCTCCGAGTCCTGAGAAACGTCACAAGGAGAATTGGCAGATGCCGAAGAACAAGACCCACTCGGGTACCAAGAAGCGCGTCCGCGTCACCGGCTCGGGCAAGCTCATGCGCGAGAAGGCGGGCGCCCGCCACCTGCTGGAGCACAAGTCCTCCACCCGCAAGCGCCGACTGGGCAGCGACACCTCGGTCGCCAAGTCCGACGCCAAGCGCGTGAAGAAGCTGCTCGGCCGCTGATCGGCCACGCGGGAGCCCGGCTCCCGCGCCCTGAACGTAACGATCGAAGGAGTATCACGTGGCACGCGTGAAAAGGGCCGTCAACGCCCATAAGAAGCGTCGGGAAATCCTGGACCAGGCCAGCGGCTACAGCGGCCAGCGCTCCCGTCTGTACCGCAAGGCGAAGGAGCAGGTCCTCCACTCGCAGACCTACAACTTCCGCGACCGCAAGAAGCGCAAGGGCGACTTCCGTCGGCTCTGGATCCAGCGCATCAACGCGGCCTCGCGCGCGAACGGCCTGACCTACAACCGCCTCATCCAGGGCCTCGGCCTCGCGGGTGTCGAGGTCGACCGTCGCATGCTCGCCGAGCTCGCCGTCCACGACGCCCCGGCGTTCGCCGCCCTGGTCGAGGTCGCCAAGGGCGCCCTCCCCGAGGACGTCAACGCCCCGGCAGCCTGACATCGCGCCGCATCACGCGATGACCGAGCGCCCGGATCAGTCGCCGATCACCTCCCCCGCTCCGAGCGGGTGCGGAAGGTGGCGGCACTGACCGGGCGCTCCGCGCGTCGCAAGCAGGGCCGGTTCCGGGCCGAGGGCCCGCAGGCGGTCCGCTCGCTGCTGACCCACCGGCCCGAGCTGGCGCACGAGGTCTTCAGCACCCCCCGCGCCCGCACCGACCATCCGGAGCTGAGCGAGCTCGCCGCCGCCGCCGGGATCCCCGTCCGCGAGGTCGACGACTCAGTCCTGCGGGCCCTGGTCCGCGACAGCGGCGCGGACCCGGGGACCGCGGCCGCCGCGACCCCGGGAGCGCTGGTGAGCCCGCAGGGCGTGCTCGCCGTCGGGACCCTGCCCGCCGAGGACCCCGCCGACGTCGCGGCCGCGCTGAGCGCGCTGCCGACCGGCTCCCCGGTCACCGTCGTCGTGCTCCACGAGGTCCGCGATCCCGGCAACGTGGGCACCCTGCTGCGCACCGCCGACGCGGCCGGCGCCGACCTGGTGCTGCTGACCCGCACCAGCGCCGACCCCTACTCCCCGAAGGCGGTCCGGGCCGCCGCCGGCAGCCTCTTCCACCTCCCCGTGGTCACCGGCGCCGAGATCGCCGACGTGCTGGAGCGCCTCGACGCCGCCGACATCACCGCGGCGGCCACCAGCGGCCGCGCCGAGACCGACGTGTTCGCCGCCGAGCTGCCCGCACGCCTCGCCTGGATCCTGGGCAACGAGGCCCACGGCCTGGACGAGCGCACCCTGGACGCCGCCCCCCTGGCCGTGCGGATCCCGCTGGCCGGCCACGCCGAATCCCTCAACGTCCACACCGCCGCGACGGTCTGCCTGTTCGAGACCCTCCGACGTCGACAGACAGCACGCCGATGAGCACCCGCACCACCCCCGCCACACCCACCACTCCCGCCCCGCCCGCCGCCCGCGCCACCGCGCTGGCCGTCCCGCTGCTGCTGCTCCTGACCATCGGCGCGGCGCTGGTGGGCATGGCCGCCACCGGCGCGCTGAGCCCCGCGCAGCTGGTCCCCGCCTCCCCGCTGGTCACCTGGGGCGCCCCCGTGGTCCGCGCCCTGCACCATCTCGGCCTGGTGCTCGCGATCGGCGCCGGCGGCGCCGCCGTCCTGCTGCTGCCCGGGCCCGGCCGCCGCGCGGTCACCACCCTGGATCCGGTGCGCCGCCGCGCCGTGCGCCTGGCGGCCGCCGGCGCCCTGCTGTGGGCGATCGCCTCGCTCACACAGGTCCCGCTCGGCGGGCTCGAGGCCGCGGGCGCCGGCACCGACCTGAACCTGTTCGACCTCGCCCTCGACGGGGAGCTGGGGCGCATCCAGCTGACCATCGCGATTCTCGCCGGCCTCTCGGCCCTCGCCTACGCGCTGGCCCGCTCCACGGTGCTCGCGTGCTGGGGGCTGGCGCTGGCCGGGATCGGCGCCCTCGGACTGGGACTGTCCGGGCACGCCGGCGCCAGCCTCGACCACATCAACGCCGTCAACGGCGTCGCCTGGCACCTGCTGGCGGTCTCGGTCTGGGCCGGCGGGCTGCTGGCCCTCGCCCTGATCGCACCCCGGCTCGACGACGCCGCCGCGGCCACCACCATCCGGCGCTTCTCCCCGTGGGCGCTGGCCGCCGTCGTCGTGCTCGCCCTCAGCGGCCTGCTCAGCGCGGTGATCCGGCTCTCGAGCTGGTCGGACCTGGTGACCACCGGCTACGGCCAGGTGGTGCTGGCCAAGACGCTCGGGCTGACCCTGCTGGCGGTCCTCGGGGCGCTGCAGCGCCGCCGCCTCGGCGACCGGATCCGGTTCCGCCACCTGGCCCTGACCGAGGGCGTGCTGATGGCCGCCGTCATCGGCGCCTCGATCGCGCTGGGCCGCTCCGCGCCGCCGGTGCCGCAGGAGGTGCCCGCCGTCGCCGACCTGACGACCCTCTCCCTGGTCGGCTTCCTGCCGCCCGAGCGGGAGTTCGGACCTCTCTCCCTGTTCACGCTGTTCCAGCCCGACTGGGCGGCGCTCGGGATCGCGGCGGCCCTGGCCGGCCTCTACTGCGCCGGGGTGGCGCGGCTGCGTCGGCGCGGGGACCGGTGGCCGTGGGTCCGCACGCTCTGCTTCGTCCTGGGCTGCGTGGCCTTCGCCTGGGTGATGAGCGGGGGAGCGGCCGCCTGGGGCAAGTTCCGCTTCGACGCGCACATGGTCCAGCACATGGCCATGATGATGATCGCGCCGCCGCTGTGGGTGCTCGGCGCCCCGGTGACGCTGCTGTCGCGGGCGGTCGCGCCGCGCACCGACGGCTCCCGGGGGATCCGGGAATGGGTGCTGGCCGCCCTGAACTCCGGCTACGCGCGCATCGTGTCCTCGCCCCCGCTGGCGGGGCTGATCTTCGCCGGTTCGCTGGTCGTCTTCTACTTCACCCCGCTGTTCGAGGCGGCGATGTACACGCACGTCGGCCATGTGCTGATGACCGTGCACTTCCTGGCCTCGGGGTACCTGTTCGCCTGGGTGCTGATCGGCATCGACCCCACCACCCGGCCCATCAACCCGGTCCTGAAGCTGATCACGCTGCTGGTGACCCTCGCCTTCCACGCCTTCTTCGGGATCGCCCTGACCTCGGCGACCTGGCTGATCGCGGAGGACTGGTACCGCGAGCTCGGCATGTACTCCCTGGAGCGGCTGGAGCTGATCCAGGTCCGCGGCGGCACCATCATGTGGGCCATCTCGGAGATCCCCACCGTGGGCTACGCGCTGATGGTCGCGGTGCAGTGGATGCAGTCGGAGGACCGCCGGTCGCGGCAGTTCGACCGCAAGGCCGAGCGCGACGGGGGCGCCGAGCTCGCCGCCTACAACGCCTACCTGGCCGGCCTGCGCGGCACCGGCGAGCAGGCCGGGGGTGCGAAGGACGCGGAGGACCCGGCGCGGCGGGGCTGAGGGCGCCGACGAGGACGGGCGGTGGTCGCGATGCCCGCGACCACCGCCCGTCGGCGCGTGCTCAGAGCCAGTCGCCCTGCGCGGCCCGCTTCTCGGTGCCGATGGTGGTGTCCGGTCCGTGGCCGGTGTGGACCACCGTGTCCTCGGGCAGCACGAACAGGCGCTCCCGGATCGACTGCTCGATCGTCTCCCGTGAGGAGAAGGAGCGGCCGGTGGCACCGGGCCCGCCCTGGAAGAGGGTGTCACCGGTGAACACCGCCCCCAGCTGCTCGGAGTAGTAGCAGGTGGAGCCGGGGGAGTGACCCGGGGTGTGCAGCGCCTCGAGGTCGACGCCCGCGATGGTGAACAGGTCGCCGTCGCTGACCGTGTCGTCCCAGGGCAGGTCCCCGTGGGTGAGCTGCCAGACCTCGCGGTCGGCGGGGTTCAGCAGGATCGGCGCTTCGAGCGCCTCGGACAGCTCCGGGGCCAGCCGCACATGGTCGTCGTGGGCGTGGGTGAGCAGGATGCCCACGCACTCCCGCCCGCCGACCAGGTCGATCACGGTCTGCAGGTCGTGCGGGGCGTCGAACACCACGCACTGCTCGTCGTCGCCGAGCACCCAGACGTTGTTGTCGACCTCATGGGTCTCGCCGTCCAGGCTGAAGGTGCCGGAGGTGACGGCATGGGCCAGTCGCGCGGTCATCGGGCCACCTCCGCCACGGTGCGCAGGGTCCCGCCCTCGTGGAGCGAGTTCAGCGCCGTATCCACGCCGGCGAGGTCGGTCCTGCCGGTCACGAAGCGGTCCAGGGGGAGCCGGCCCTGCAGGAAGAGGTCGATGAGGTAGGGGAAGTCCCGCTCGGGCAGGCAGTCGCCGTACCAGGAGGACTTCAGGGCGCCGCCGCGTCCGAAGACGTCGGCCAGCGGCAGCGTCAGCTCCGCCTCGGGGTGGGGGACCCCGACCAGCACCACGCGGCCGGCGAGGTCGCGGGCGTAGAAGGCGGTCTCGTAGGTCTGCGGGATGCCGACGGCGTCGACCACCACGTCGGCGCCGAAGCCGCCGGTGAGCTCGCGGACCTTCTCGGCGACCTGCTGCGGGGACAGGCCCTTGGTGGCCAGGGTGTGGGTCGCGCCCAGCTCCTCGGCCGCCCCGAGCTTCTGCTCGTCGAGGTCGAGGCCGATGATGGTGGTGGCCCCGGCGAGCTTCGCACCCGCGATCGCGGCGCAGCCCACCCCGCCCAGCCCGATCACGGCCACGGACTCGCCGCGCTGGGTGGCGCCGGTGTTCAGCGCGGCGCCCAGGCCCGCCATCACCCCGCAGCCCAGCAGTCCGGCGACCTCCGGCGGGGCGTCCTCGGAGACCTTGGTGCACTGGCCCTCGTGGACCAGGGTCTTCTCGGCGAAGGAGCCGATGCCCAGGGCGGCGGTCAGCTCGGTGCCGTCGGTGAGGGTCATCGGCCTCGAGGCGTTGTGGGTGGCGAAGCAGTACTGCGGCACGCCCTTGGTGCAGGCGCGGCACTCGCCGCAGACGGCCCGCCAGTTCAGCACCACGTAGTCGCCCACCTCCACATGGGTCACCCGATCGCCGATCGCGGCGACGCGGCCCGCGGACTCATGGCCCAGCAGGAACGGGAACTCGTCGTTGATCCCCCCGTCGCGGTAGGACAGATCGGTGTGGCAGACGCCGGTGGCCTGGATGTCGACGACCACGTCGTTCGGTCCGGGGTCGGGGATCACGATGTCGATCAGTTCGGCCGGCTGCTGCTCGGCCCGGGCGACGACGCCCTTCACGGTCCAGCTCACGAAGTCCTCCTCGGTCTCGGCGGTTCTCCGGCCAGCCTATCCGGGACCGGCGCGGGGCATCGCGGGGCCCTGGCGGGGGTGGTCACCCGGGTCCGGTCCGGGGCCGGCGCGCGGGCCTCCTAGAATGGTCCGCGGTGCCCGCGCCTCGGCGGGGCACGCCCCTGCTCCCGGACGAAAGCGATCCCCGTGTCCGAGTCATCCTCGACCCCCGACGCCCCGGTCATCGACGAGGCCGGCATCGGCGCCGCCGTCGACGCCGCGCTGACCGCGATCGCCGCGGCGCCCGACACCGCCGCCCTCAAGCAGGTGCGCATCGAGCACGTCGGCGATGCCAGCGTGCTCTCGACCGCGAACCGCGCGATCAAGTCCCTGCCCAAGGACCAGAAGGCGGCGGCCGGCAAGCTGGTCGGGCAGGGCCGGGGTCGGGTCCAGCAGGCGCTCGCCGCCCGCCAGCAGGCGCTGGCCGCCGCCGAGCAGGAGGCCGCGCTCGCCGCCGAGACGGTCGACGTCACCCTGCCCACGGACCTGCGTCCCCGCGGCGCCGCGCACCCGCTGACCACCCTGCGCCACCGCATCGAGGACATCTTCGTGGGCATGGGGTGGGAGATCGCCGAGGGCCCCGAGATCGAGGCGGAGTGGTTCAACTTCGACGCCCTGAACTTCGACGCGGACCACCCCGCGCGCCAGATGCAGGACACCTTCTACGTCGCCCCCGAGGGCTCCGGTCAGATCCTGCGCACCCACACCTCCCCGGTGCAGGCGCGCGCCCTGCTCGAGCGCGGCGTGCCGCTGTACATCGCCTGCCCCGGCACCGTGTTCCGCACCGACGAGCTCGACGCCACCCACACCCCGGTGTTCCACCAGGTCGAGGGGCTGGCCATCGACAAGGGCCTGACCATGGCCCACCTCGTCGGCACCCTGGACACCCTGGCCCGCGCCCTGTTCGGCGGCCGGCCCATCACCCGGCTGCGCCCGAGCTACTTCCCCTTCACCGAGCCCAGCGCCGAGATGGACTTCCGCTGCTTCGCCTGCCCGGCGCAGCACGGCCGCGACCACGACCCGGATCCCGCCTGCCGGGTCTGCTCCGGCACCGGCTGGATCGAGATGGGCGGCTGCGGCATGGTCAACCCGGCGGTGCTGCGCGCTGTCGGCGTGGACCCCGAGGAGTACCAGGGCTTCGCCTTCGGACTGGGCATCGAGCGCATCCTCATGCTCCGCAACGGCGTGGCCGACATGCACGACATGGTGGAGGGCGACGTCCGCTTCTCCCAGCACTACGGGACGGAGATCTGAGATGCCTCGCATTCCCCTGACCTGGCTCGCCGAGCACACCACGCTCGCCCCGGGCACGACCGCGGAGTCCGTGGCGGCGGCCCTGGTGTCCGTCGGCCTCGAGGAGGAGGGCATCTTCGGTGCCCAGGTGACCGGCCCGCTGGTGGTCGGTCGCGTGCTCGAGCTCGTCAAGGAGCCGCAGAAGAACGGCAAGACCATCAACTGGGTGCGCGTGGACGTCGGCCCCGAGCACAACCAGGACGCCGACGACCCCAAGGACCCGCAGCCCGGGCCCGAGCGCCCCAGCCGCGGCATCATCTGCGGCGCCCACAACTTCGTCGAGGGCGACCTGGTCGTCGTCTCCCTGCCGGGCACCGTGCTGCCCGGCGACTTCGCCATCGCCGCCCGCCGCACCTACGGGCACACCTCCGACGGCATGATCTGCTCCGGCGAGGAGCTGGGCCTGGGCCCGGACCCCGACGGCGAGGACGGCATCATCGTGCTGGGCCGCGGGCACGGCGCGGGACTGAGCGCCGAGCCCGGCGACGACGCGATCGCCCTGCTGGGCCTGGCCGACGAGACCGTCGAGATCAACGTGACCCCGGACCGCGGGTACTGCTTCTCGATGCGCGGCGTCGCCCGCGAGTACTCCCACGCCACCGGTGCCGACTTCACCGACCCGGTCACCGCCGTGAGCCTCCCCGAGGCCACCGGCGGCGGTCTCGAGGTGCAGCTGCGCGACGAGACGCCGCTGCGCGGGGGAGCGGGCTGCACCCGCTTCGTGGCGCTGGAGGTGCGCGGCGTGGACCCGAGCGCCCAGACCCCGCGCTGGATGGCCCGCCGCCTCACCCAGGCCGGGATGCGGCCGATCTCCCTGATCGTCGACGTCACCAACTATGTGATGCTCGACCTCGGTCAGCCCCTGCACGCCTACGACGCCGAGAAGCTGGTCGCGCCGATCATCGTGCGCCGCGCCCGTTCCGGGGAGAAGCTCACCACCCTCGACGACGTCGAGCGCACCCTGCATCCCGAGGACCTGCTGATCACCGACGGCGGCGGGCCCTCCGGCGACCGCGTGCTGGGACTGGCCGGCGTGATGGGCGGGGAGTCCACCGAGGTCTCCGCGACCACGAGGGACATCGTGCTGGAGGCGGCGACCTTCCAGGACATCACCGTGGCCCGCACCGCGCGCCGCCACCGCCTGCCCTCCGAGGCCTCCAAGCGCTTCGAGCGCGGCGTGGACCCGCAGCTGCCGCTGGTGGCCGCCCACCGCGCCGCCCAGCTGATCGTCGAGTTCGGCGGCGGTGAGATCGCCCCGCAGGTCACCGACGAGGGCAGCGTCGGCGAGCCCGCCCCGATCAGCTTCCCGCAGGGCGACGCCGAGCGCGTGGTCGGCGTCGCCTACACCCCCGAGCAGGTGCGCGGCAGCCTCGAGGCGATCGGCTGCACCGTGGAGCCCGGCGCAGGGGAGACGCTGGTCGTCACCCCGCCGAGCTGGCGGCCGGACCTGACCATCCGCGAGGACCTGGTCGAGGAGATCGCCCGCCTGGTCGGCTACGACCGGATCCCCTCCCACCTGCCGAAGGCTCCCGGCGGCCGCGGGCTCACCCGCCTCCAGCGGGGGCGGCGCGACGCCGGCCGGGCCCTGGCCGAGGCCGGTCTGGTCGAGGTGACCTCCTCGCCGTTCATCGGCGAGGGCGTCTTCGAGACCCTGCGCTACGCCGCGGACGACGAGCGCCGCAGCGCGGTGCGTCTGCTGAACCCCCTGGCCGACGACGAGCCGCTGATGCGGACCTCCCTGCTGCAGACGCTGCTGCCGGTCGCCCGTCGCAACCTCGGCCGCGGGGAGGAGGCGGTGGCGATCTTCCAGCTCGGCACCACCTCCCTCGCCCGCGCCCAGGACGCCCGCTCGCCGATCCCCTCGGCGGCGCAGCGTCCCTCGGCGGCCGAGCTCGAGGAGGTGCTGCAGGCCCTGCCCGCCGAGACCGGCGCCCTCGCCGCGGTGCTCGGCGGCGCCTCCGGCCCCGACTCCTGGCAGGGCGACCCCGCCCCCTGGGGCTGGGCCGACGCCTTCGAGCTGGCCCGTCGCACCGCCGCCGCCGTCGGCGCCGAGCTCGAGGTGCGCCAGGTCGAGCACGCGCCCTTCCACCCCGGCCGCGCCGGCGAGCTGCGCATCCAGGACGCCGACGGGCACAGCACCGTGATCGGGCACGCCGGCGAGCTGCATCCTGCGGTGATCACGGCGTTCGCGCTCCCGGCCCGCACCAGCGCCCTCGAGCTGGACCTGGTGGCGCTGATCGCCTCGGCCCGGGAGGTGGTGCGCGCCGCGCCGGTGCCCACCTACCCGCCCGCCAAGGAGGACTTCGCCTTCGTGGTCGAGCAGTCCGTGCCCGCGAGCGCCGTCGAGGCCGCGATCGTGGTGGGCATCGGCGACCTCGCCGAGCGGGTCCACCTCTTCGACGTCTTCACCGGCGAGCAGATCGGCGAGGGCCGGAAGTCGCTGGCCTTCTCGGTGCGCCTGCGCTCGACCGAGGGAACGCTCAGCGCGGAGCAGATCGGCGAGGCCCGCCGGCGCTGCATCGCGGCGGTGGAGTCCGCGGTCGGGGGCGTGCTGCGGGCATGAGCCCCTCCTAGGGGCCGCTCGCCGCACCGGGTCGGCTCCGTCTCATCATTCGGTTGACCATGCAGTGGACTGTATATACTTCCGGCATGGCTTCGATGACCGGTGACCCCGCCGCCCCTGCCCCCGCCTCCGCGCCGCTGTCCCCGGGCTCCGCGCGCCGTCCGCGGGTCGCGATCGCCGGCGCCTCCGGCTATGCCGGAGGCGAGACCCTGCGCCTGCTCGCCGGGCACCCGGGGGTCGAGGTCGCGACCCTCACCGGCCACTCGAGCGCCGGCAAGCGACTCAGCGAGGTCGCCCCCCACCTGGACCTCGGCCATGATCCGGTGCTGCAGGAGACCACCTCCGAGATCCTCGCCGGGCACGACGTGGTGGTCCTCGCCCTGCCGCACGGCCAGTCGGGCCAGATCGCCGCCGCCCTGCGCGCCGAGGACCCGGAGGTGCTGGTGCTCGACCTCGGCGCCGACCACCGGCTCGAGAGCGCCGAGGACTGGGCCGAGTACTACCGCAGCGAGCACTCGGGCACCTGGACCTACGGCATGCCCGAGCTGCCGCTGGCCGACGGCTCCCGCCAGCGCGAGCTGCTGGTGGGCGCGCGGGAGATCGCCGTGCCCGGCTGCAACGCCACCGCCGTCACCCTGGCACTGGCGCCCCTGGTGCGGGCCGGGCTCGTCGACCCCGGCCAGCTCAGCGCCGTGCTCCCGGTGGGGTACTCGGGGGCCGGCCGCACCGCCAAGCAGCACCTGCTGTTCAGCGAGGCCGCGGGCACCGTCGCGCCCTACGCCGTCGGCGGCAGCCACCGCCATGTGCCCGAGGTGCTGCAGAACCTGCGCCGCGCCTCCGGTCGCGAGGCGCTCCGCCTCACCTTCACCCCGGTGCTGGTGCCGATCGTCCGCGGCATCCTCGCCGTGATCAACGCGCCGGTGACCGAGGGCAACGCCACCGCCGACCTGCTGGCGGCCCTGCGCGCCGACTACGCCGGCGAGCACTTCGTCACCGTCCTGGGCGAGGGTTTCTTCCCCACCACCGGGGAGGTCAGCGGCGCGAACGTGATCCGCCTCGGCGCCGCCGTGGACCGCCACAGCGGCCAGGCCACCGTCATCGCCGCGATCGACAACCTGGTCAAGGGCACCGCCGGCGCCGCGATCCAGTCGATGAACCTCGCGCTCGGCCTGCCCGAGGCCACCGGCCTCACCCGCACCGCGCTCGTCCCCTGACGCCGCCCGCCCCGTCCGTCCCGCGGCGCCCCACCGCCCTCGCTCCACCCCTTACGAGGAGACCACCGTGTCGATCACCCGTCCCCGCGGCTTCCGCGCCACCGGCCTCGCCGCCGGCCTCAAGGCCTCCGGCGCCGCGGACCTCGCCGTGCTGGTCAACGACGGCCCGCGCGACACCGCCGCGGCCGTCTTCACCGCCAACCGCGTGCAGGCCGCGCCCGTGCTCTGGTCCCGCCAGGCCGTCGCGGACGGCCGCGCCCGCGCGGTGGTGCTGAACTCCGGCGGCGCCAACGCCTGCACCGGGCCCGACGGCTTCGCCGACACCCACCGCACCGCCGAGCACCTGGCCGAACTGCTCGACATCTCCGCCCAGGACGTGCTGGTCTGCTCGACCGGACTGATCGGTGAGCGCCTGCCGATGGACCCCCTGCTGCACGGGGTCGCCGCCGCCACCGCGCAGCTCGCCGCCGGCGCCGAGGCCGACGCCGCCGCCTCCCGCGCGATCATGACCACCGACTCGGTGCCGAAGACCGCCGAGGTCACCCTGGCCTCCGGCGCGATCGTCGGCGGCATCGCGAAGGGCGCCGGGATGCTCGCGCCGCAGCTCGCGACCATGCTGGTGGTGCTGACCACCGATGCCGACGTCGACGCCGCCACCGCCCAGGCGGCGCTGCGCGAGGCCACCCGCACCACCTTCGACCGGGTCGACTCCGACGCCTGCATGTCCACCAACGACACCGTGATCCTGCTGGCCTCCGGGGCCAGCGGCGTCACCGTCGGCGCCGAGGAGCTCACCGAGGCGGTGCGCGCGGTCAGCGCCGACCTCGCCCGCCAGCTGGTGGCCGACGCCGAGGGCGCCAGCCATGACGTCCACGTCGTCGTGTGCTCGGCGACCACCGAGGACGCCGCCCTCGCGGTGGCCCGCGAGATCGCCCGCTCCAACCTGGTCAAGGCCGCGATCTTCGGCAACGACCCCAACTGGGGCCGGATCGTCGCGGCGGCCGGCTGCGTGAGCGAGCAGGTCGCTCCCTTCGCCGTCGAGGACCTCTCGGTCCGCGTCAACGGGGTGGAGGTGTGCCGCGCCGGCGGCGCCCACCGCGACCGCTCCGAGGTCGACATGACCCCGCGCGAGACCCTCATCGAGGTCGACCTCGGGGCGGGCGGCGCCTCCGGCGACATCTGGACCAACGACCTCACCCACGACTACGTCGAAGAGAACAGCGCCTACTCCTCATGAACCAGACCCCGGGACCCTCCGCGCCGGCTGCGGACAGCGCCGCTGCCGACGCACCACTGGTCGGCAAGAACCCCCTTGCCCAGCTCGACGCCGCCCGCACCGAGGCGCGCGAGAAGTCCGAGGTGCTCATCGAGGCGATGCCCTGGATGCAGCGCTTCCGCGGCAAGATCGTCGTGGTCAAGTACGGCGGCAACGCCATGGTCGACGAGGAGCTGCGGCGCGGCTTCGCGGCCGACGTCGTCTTCATGCGTCTGGCCGGCATCCACGTGGTCGTCGTCCACGGCGGCGGCCCCCAGATCAACGCGATGCTCTCGCGGGTGGGCAAGGAGTCCGTCTTCCGCGGCGGCCTGCGCGTCACCGACGCCGAGACCATGGACATCGCCCGGATGGTGCTGGTGGGCCAGGTGGGCCGCCAGCTGGTGGGCCTGATCAACCATCACGGCCCCTTCGCGATCGGCATGTCCGGCGAGGACGCCCGCCTGTTCACCGCGAGGCGCCGCGGCACCGTGGTGGACGGCGAGGAGGTCGACCTCGGCCACGTCGGCGCCGTGAACGGCGTCGACGTCGACGCGGTCAGCGACCTGCTCGCCAGCGGACGGATCCCGGTGGTCTCCTCGATCGCCCCCGAGGTCGACGCCGCCGGCCACCCCACCGGCGAGGTGCTCAACATCAACGCCGACCTCGCCGCCGCCGCGCTCGCCGAGGGCCTGGACGCGGAGAAGCTCGTCATGCTCACCGACGTCGAGGGCCTGTACCGCGACTGGCCGGACCGCAGTTCGCTGATCCCCGAGATCTCCGCCTCCGAGCTGCGCGAGATGCTGCCCGGCCTCACCGCCGGGATGATCCCGAAGGCGGAGGCGCTGCTGGGCGCCGTCGACGCGGGCGTGCGCACCGCCGCCATGATCGACGGTCGCATCGAGCACGCGGTGCTGCTGGAGGTCTTCACCACCAAGGGCGTGGGCACGATGGTCAGGAGGGACGACTATGTCTGAGCACCACAAGCAGACGGCGCCGACCGGCGCCGCGCAGCACCACCAGGACCTCGAGCGCCGCTACCGCGAAGCCCTGCTGCCCGTCTTCGGCGCGCCGCAGAAGGTCCTCGCCCGCGGCGAGGGCGTCCACGTCTGGGACACCGACGGGAAGCAGTACCTGGACCTGCTGGCCGGCATCGCCGTCAACGCGCTCGGCCACGCGCATCCGGCGCTGCTGTCGGCGATCACCAAGCAGGCCCAGACCCTCGGGCACGTCTCGAACTTCTTCGCCTCCGCCCCGCAGATCGAGCTCGCCGAGAAGCTGCTGACCCTCGCCGACGCACCGGCCGGCTCCGGGGTGTTCTTCGCGAACTCGGGCACCGAGGCCAATGAAGCGGCCTTCAAGATCGCCCGCCGCACGGGGCGCCCGCGGATCATCGCCCTGCACAACTCCTTCCATGGTCGCACCATGGGCGCGCTGGCCCTGACCTGGAAGGAGGCCTACCGGGCCCCCTTCGAGCCCCTGCCCGGCGGCGTGGAGTTCCTCCCCGCCGGCGACGAGCAGGCGCTCGCCGCGGCCCTGGCCCCCGGCGATGTCGCCGCCGTGTTCGCCGAGCCGATCCAGGGCGAGGCGGGCGTGCGCCCCCTGACGCCGACATATCTGCGCGCGCTGCGCCGCCTGACCCGCGAGCACGGCACCCTGCTGGTGCTCGACGAGGTCCAGACCGGCATGGGCCGCACCGGCCACTGGTTCGCCCACCAGGCCGTCGACGGACTCCAGCCCGACGTGATGACCCTCGCCAAGGGGCTCGGCGGCGGCTTCCCCATCGGCGCCGTCCTCAGCTTCGGTCCCGCGGTCCACGACCTGCTGCAGCCCGGCCAGCACGGCACCACCTTCGGGGGGAACCCGCTGGCCGCCGCCGCGGGCCTCGCCGTGATCGGGACGATCCTCGAGGACGGGCTGCTCGAGCACGTCACCGCCACCGGTGAGGGCTTCCGCCGCGACGTGCTCGCGCTCGGGCATCCACTGGTCCAGGAGGTGCGCGGGGCCGGACTGCTGCTGGGCATCGGCCTGGCGACGCCGATCGCCGCGCAGGTCGCCGCCCGCGCGCTCGAGGCCGGTTTCATCGTCAACGCCCCGGACGCCTCCACCGTGCGCCTGGCGCCGCCGCTGATCATCACCGCCGCCGAGCTCGACGCGTTCCGCGCCGCCCTGCCCGCCCTGCTCGAGGCCGCCGTGGCCGAAGGAGAGAACTGACATGCCCCGCCACTTCCTGCGCGACGACGACCTGAGCCCCCGCGAGCAGAAGGAGGTCCTGGCCCTCGGGCTCGAGCTGGCCGATGACCGCTTCGCCCGGCGCCCGCTCGAGGGACCCCGCACGGTGGCCATCGTGTTCGACAAGTCCTCGACCCGCACCCGGGTCTCCTTCGCGACCGGGGTCGCCGAGCTCGGCGGCAGCCCGCTGGTGATCGAGGCCGCCGCCAGCCAGCTCGGCCGCGGCGAGTCGATCGCCGACACCACCGAGGTGCTCACCCGGATGGTCTCCGCGATCGTCTGGCGCACCTTCGGCCAGGAGCGCATCGAGGAGATGGCCGCGCACGCCACCGTGCCGGTGGTCAACGCCCTCACCGACGAGTTCCACCCCTGCCAGATCCTCGCCGACCTGCTGACCATCGCCCAGCACACCGGGGGACTGGCGGACGGCGACGCCGCACTGGCCGGCCGGGCGCTGGCCTACCTCGGCGACGGGGCCAACAACATGGCCCACTCCTACCTGCTGGGCGGGGCCACCGCGGGCATGGACGTGCGCATCGCCGCCCCCGCCTCCCACCGCCCGGATCCGCGGATCGTCTCCCGCGCGCAGGAGATCGCCGCGCGCACCGGCGGCCGGATCACCCTCACCGACGACCCGCGCGCGGCCGTCACCGGCGCCACCGCGGTCCTCACCGACACCTGGGTCTCGATGGGCCAGGAGGGCGAGGACGGCCGCGGCCAGGAGACCTTCGCCCCCTTCCAGGTCACGGAGGAGCTGATGGAGCTCTCCGGCGGCCTCTTCCTGCACTGCCTGCCCGCCTACCGCGGCAAGGAGGTCACCGCCGGCGTGATCGACGGACCCCGCTCGGTGGTGTGGGACGAGGCCGAGAACCGGCTGCACGCCCAGAAGGCCCTGCTGACCTGGCTGCTCGAGCACCCCGACGAGAGCACCGCGCCGCACGCGCGCCCGGTGGCGCAGCGCCGATGACGGAGTCCCGACGCGCGCTCGCGCAGACCAAGACCTCCCGGCAGTCACGGATCATCCAGCTGCTGACCCACCAGGAGGTCTCCTCGCAGTCGCAGCTGGCCGAGCTGCTGACCGCCGAGGGTATCGACGTCACCCAGGCCACCCTGTCCCGGGACCTGGTCGAGCTGCAGGCCGAGAAGGTCCGCGGCTCGGCGGGCAGCCTCGTCTACCGCCTCCCCCGGAGGGCGGCACCGCGCGGCCCACCGGCCCCGCCCCCGAGAACGAGCTGCTCGAGGCCCGGCTGCCACGGCTCGCCGAGGGACTGCTGGTCTCCGCGGAGGCCAGCGGCAACCTGGTGGTGGTGCGCACCCCGCCCGGAGGTGCGCAGTATCTCGCCTCGGCGCTGGACCGCTCCGTGATGCCCGATGTCCTCGGTACGATCGCGGGGGACGACACCGTGCTGCTGGTCGCCCGCGACCCCGCCGGCGGTGATCGCCTCGCCGAACGCCTGCTCGACCTCGCCGAGGGCCGACGGGACTCGACCGACCCGCCCGCCGCGCGACCCGGCCCGGCCGATCCCTCGGCCCCCCGCGCCGCCCGCGGCGCCTGACCCACTGACCCGGGCCGCGGCCCCGCCGTGCCCGTCCGACACCCCCGAAGATTCCTCGACTAGGAGCAACTCCGTGACCGAACGCATCGTCCTCGCCTACTCCGGCGGCCTCGACACCTCCGTGGCCATCGGCTGGATCCACGACGCCACCGGCGCCGACGTCATCGCCTGCGCGGTGGACGTCGGCCAGGGCGGCGAGGACCTCGAGGTCATCCGCCAGCGCGCCCTGGACTGCGGCGCCGTGGAGGCCTACGTGGCCGACGCCCGCGACGAGTTCGCCGAGGAGTACTGCATGCCGGCGCTCAAGGCGAACGCGCTGTACATGGACGCCTACCCGAACGTCTCGGCGATCTCCCGCCCGGTGATCACCAAGCACCTGGTCAAGGCCGCCAAGAAGTACGGCGCCACCACGGTCGCCCACGGCTGCACCGGCAAGGGCAACGACCAGGTCCGCTTCGAGGTCTCCATCACCTCGCTCGCCCCCGAGCTCAAGTGCATCGCCCCGGTGCGCGACCTCGCCCTGACCCGCGACAAGGCGATCCAGTACGCCGAGCGCAAGGGCCTGCCGATCGAGACCACCAAGCACAACCCGTTCTCGATCGACCAGAACGTGTGGGGCCGCGCCATCGAGACCGGCTTCCTCGAGGACATCTGGAACGAGCCCACCAAGGACATCTTCAGCTACACCGACGACCCCGCCTTCCCGCCGGTCGCCGACGAGGTCGTGATCTCCTTCGCGCAGGGCGTCCCGGTCGCGATCGACGGTCGCCCGGTCACCCCGCTCGAGGCCATCCAGGAGCTCAACCGCCGCGCCGGCGCCCAGGGCATCGGCCGCATCGACATCGTCGAGGACCGCCTGGTGGGCATCAAGTCCCGCGAGGTCTACGAGGCGCCGGGGGCGATGACCCTGATCACCGCACATCAGGAGCTCGAGCGCGTCACCCTCGAGCGCGAGCAGGCCCGCTTCAAGCGCAGCGTGGGCGACCGCTGGACCGAGCTGGTCTACGACGGCCAGTGGTTCTCCCCGCTCAAGAAGTCCCTGGACGCCTTCATCGAGGACACCCAGCGCTACGTCAGCGGCGACATCCGCATGATCCTGCACGGCGGCCGCGCCACCGTCACCGGGCGCCGCTCCGAGACCGGGCTGTACGACTTCAACCTCGCCACCTACGACGAGGGCGACACCTTCGACCAGGGCAGCGCCCGCGGCTTCATCGACATCTACGGCCTGGCCGCCAAGCAGGCCGCCGCCCGCGACGTCGCCTTCGGCAACGGCGAGGACCTCGGCGCCCCCGCCGAGGGGGACGCATGAGCCAGGAGCCGAACGCCACGGGCCGGGGCACCGCCCCGGCGGCGGGCGATCCGTCGGCCGCGGAGCACAACGCCTCCCTGTGGGGCGGACGCTTCGGCTCCGGCCCGGCGGCGGCGCTGGCCGCGCTCTCGGTCTCCACGCACTTCGATTGGCGCCTGGCCCAGTACGACCTGCGCGGCTCCAAGGCCCACGCCAACGTGCTGCATGCCGCGGGCCTGCTGGACGACGACGAGCTGACGCGGATGCAGGCGGCGCTGGACCAGCTGATGGCCGACGTCGCCTCCGGCGACTTCGCCGCCGCGCCCGAGGACGAGGACGTGCACACGGCGCTGGAGCGCGGGCTCATCGAGCGGGCCGGCGGCGAGCTGGGCGGCAAGCTGCGCGCGGGCCGCTCCCGCAACGACCAGATCGCCACCCTGATCCGGCTGTTCATCCGTGACCAGGCCCGCGCGGTCGGCGACCAGGTGCTCGACCTGGTCGACGTGCTGGTGGCGCGGGCCCGTGAGGTCCACGGCGCTGCCATGCCCGGACGCACCCACCTGCAGCACGCGCAGCCGCTGCTGCTGAGCCACCACCTGCTGGCCCATGCCTGGCCGCTGCTGCGGGACGTGGAGCGGCTGCGCGACCTGGACGTGCGTACCGACAGCTCGCCCTACGGCTCCGGCGCCCTGGCGGGCTCCAGCCTCGGGCTGGACCCGCAGGCGGTGGCCGCCGAGCTCGGCTTCACCGACTCGGTGTGGAACTCGATCGACGGGACCGCCTCGCGGGACCTGACCGCCGAGTTCGCCTTCGTGCTGGCGATGATCGGCATCGATCTGTCGCGCCTGGCGGAGGAGATCATCCTGTGGAACACGAAGGAGTTCTCGTTCATCACCCTGGACGACGCCTTCTCCACGGGCTCCTCGATCATGCCGCAGAAGAAGAACCCGGACATCGCCGAGCTGGCCCGCGGCAAGGCCGGTCGCATCGTCGGGGACCTGGTGGGGCTGCTGACCACCCTCAAGGCCCTGCCGCTCGCGTACAACCGCGACCTGCAGGAGGACAAGGAGCCGGTGTTCGACCAGGTCGACTCCCTGGACCTGGTGCTGCCGGCCTTCACCGGGATGATGGCCACGCTCACGTTCCACACCGACCGCATGGCGGAGCTGGCGCCGCAGGGCTTCTCCCTCGCGACCGACATCGCCGATCACCTGGTGCGCCGCGGGGTCCCCTTCCGCAGCGCCCACGAGATCTCCGGCGCCTGCGTGAAGGTGGCGGAGTCCCAGGGCAAGGAGCTGTGGGATCTCACCGACCAGGAGCTGGGCGCGATCTCCGAGCACCTGGACGGCTCGGTCCGCTCGGTGCTCTCGGTCGAGGGCTCCATCGCCTCCCGCGACGCCAAGGGCGGCACCGCCCCGGAGCGCGTCGCCGAGCAGGAGGACGCCGCAGCGGAAGCGAGCGCCGCCCTGCGGCGCTTCACCAGCGCCCGCTGATGCCGTGAGGGTCCCGTCCGCGGGGCCCACGCTGGTGCCGTGAGGGTCCCGTCCGCGGGGCCCACGCTGGTGCCGTGAGGGTCCCGTCCGCGGGGCCCACCACCGCCGCATCTCCCGGCCGCTCCGCGCGTCCCGCTCCGCACCCCGGGGCGGGACCCGCGGCAGGCCGGGGATCTGGGACAATGGCGCGGGGTCGCCGCTGCGGCGTCCCGCGGATCATGGTCCGGGGCAGCGCCCCGTCGGCCGTGACCCGATCCGACACCCCGGCCGCTGCGGCCGGAGAACCCGGGGCCCGTGCCCCGTCGAGAGGAACCGATCGATGCATTCCGTCCTGGACGAGCTCGCCTGGCGAGGCCTCGTCGTGCAGACCACCGGGCGCGAGGCGCTCGGCAGCGCTCTGGCGGACGGGCCGATCAGCCTCTATTGCGGCTTCGATCCCACCGCGGCGTCGCTGCACGTCGGCCACCTCACCCAGGTGCTGACTATGCGCCGCCTGCAGCTGGCCGGCCACCACCCCTACGCCCTGGTCGGCGGGGCGACCGGCCTCATCGGTGACCCGCGGATGTCGGGGGAGCGGGTGCTCAACGACGCCGAGATCGTCTCGACCTGGGTGGACAGCCTGCGCGGTCAGATCTCGCGGTTCCTCGACCTCGAGGGTGAGTTCGCCGTGACCATGGTGAACAACCTCGACTGGATCGGGCAGATGAGCGCCCTGGAGTTCCTGCGGGACATGGGCAAGCACTTCCGGATGGGCACGATGCTCGCCAAGGACACCGTGGCCCGCCGGCTCCAGAGCGACGAGGGGATCAGCTACACCGAGTTCAGCTACCAGGTGCTGCAGGGCATCGACTACCTCGAGCTGCATCGCCGGCACGGGGTCACCCTCCAGTACGGGGGCAACGACCAGTGGGGCAACCTGCTCTCCGGCGTCGACCTGATCCACAAGGTGGAGGGCCATGACGTCCACGCCCTGACCACGCCCCTGGTCACCAAGGCGGACGGCACCAAGTTCGGCAAAAGCGAGGGAGGCGCCGTTTGGCTCGACGCGGAGCTCACCAGCCCCTACGCCTTCCACCAGTTCTGGCTCAACGCCGCGGACGCGGATGTCGTGAACTACCTGAAGTACTTCACCTTCCGCTCCCGGGACGAGATCCAGGAGCTCGAGCAGGCGACCGTGGAGGCTAGCCATCAGCGCGCCGCGCAGAAGGCGCTGGCCGACGACCTCACCACGATGGTCCACGGCGACCAGGCGACGAGTCAGGCCAAGGCCGCCGCGGCGGTGCTGTTCGGCCGGGGGGATGTGCGGGAGCTCGACGAACCGACCCTGGTCGCGATCTCGCGGGAGCTGCCGGGAGCGACGGTCTCGCCGACCACGGCGCTCGTGGAGGCGTTCGTCGCCGCCGGCATCGCGCAGTCCAAGGGCGCCGCACGCCGGGATGCCGAGGGCGGCGGACTCTCGGTCAACGGGGAGAAGCTCAGCGCCGACGACCTCGCACGGGAGATCGGCGAGATCACCGCCCTGCCCGGCGGGCACCTGCTGCTGCGCCGCGGACGCAAGAACGCCGCCATGGTGCACGTGGCCGGCTGAACCGCTCCGCACCTCGCGCCCCGGGTCTCCTCATGGAGACCCGGGGCGCTGTGCATCCCGGGGTTAGCGCCCTGGAACGACGGATGTCAACCTGACGAGAAGGCCGGTGAGGACCCTCTCACGCGCAGGTCACATCCGGGCGGATGAGCGCTTTCCGACTGCGAGAAAACCGCGTTTGACCTGCGATAATGAAGCAGACGGGCGGTGAATGGAGGCTGAACCGGACGGTTTGACGGGCCTCCGGGAGCCCCGTAATGTCTTCTCTTGTCAGCAGCGAGGCCGCGGACACGAAGGACCGAGAGCATCCCCCCGGGGAGCCGACGGGACGGAGTGCGGCGGACGAGATGCTGGCCCACTCGACCGGGAGACCGGGAAGGTGGCCGTGACCTGGTCACAGGATCGATCGCCTCGCGATCGGGCCGAGACCCAGAACACACGAAGCGGAGTTGGACCCGGCCGCGAAGAAGTGCTAGAATTGCGACTCGCGCCGGGACGACGAAGCACAAGAAGTCGTCTGACGGACTCTCCGCCGGCGCTCCGAGCCTCCGACTCGACCTGCAGCAGCAGGAAGAGAACGATGTGCGCGTGTTGCTTGATATCTCAATAGCGTGTCTGTTTGTTGATGCCATTATTTTGAATGGCAAAATTTTAACGGATGATACAGCAGTTTAATTTGCTGGTTGTTTGTTTTTTTGTCAGGTTTATAGTTTTTCATGTTTTTTCATGGAGAGTTTGATCCTGGCTCAGGACGAACGCTGGCGGCGTGCTTAACACATGCAAGTCGAACGATGAGGGTGGTGCTTGCACTGCCTGATTAGTGGCGAACGGGTGAGTAACACGTGAGTAACCTGCCCCTCACTTCGGAATAACCTCGGGAAATCGTGGCTAATACCGGATACGAGCTACTGCCGCATGGTGGTGGTTGGAAAGATTTATCGGTGGGGGATGGACTCGCGGCCTATCAGTTTGTTGGTGAGGTAATGGCTCACCAAGGCGATGACGGGTAGCCGGCCTGAGAGGGCGACCGGCCACACTGGGACTGAGACACGGCCCAGACTCCTACGGGAGGCAGCAGTGGGGAATATTGCACAATGGGCGAAAGCCTGATGCAGCGACGCCGCGTGGGGGATGACGGCCTTCGGGTTGTAAACCCCTTTCAGTAGGGAAGAAGCGAGAGTGACGGTACCTGCAGAAGAAGCGCCGGCTAACTACGTGCCAGCAGCCGCGGTAATACGTAGGGCGCAAGCGTTGTCCGGAATTATTGGGCGTAAAGAGCTTGTAGGTGGCTTGTCGCGTCTGCCGTGAAAACCCGAGGCTCAACCTCGGGCGTGCGGTGGGTACGGGCAGGCTAGAGTGTGGTAGGGGAGACTGGAACTCCTGGTGTAGCGGTGAAATGCGCAGATATCAGGAAGAACACCGATGGCGAAGGCAGGTCTCTGGGCCATTACTGACACTGAGAAGCGAAAGCATGGGTAGCGAACAGGATTAGATACCCTGGTAGTCCATGCCGTAAACGTTGGGCACTAGGTGTGGGGGACATTCCACGTTTTCCGCGCCGTAGCTAACGCATTAAGTGCCCCGCCTGGGGAGTACGGCCGCAAGGCTAAAACTCAAAGGAATTGACGGGGGCCCGCACAAGCGGCGGAGCATGCTGATTAATTCGATGCAACGCGAAGAACCTTACCAAGGCTTGACATGCACCGGACGGTCGCAGAGATGTGGCTTTCTTCGGACTGGTGCACAGGTGGTGCATGGTTGTCGTCAGCTCGTGTCGTGAGATGTTGGGTTAAGTCCCGCAACGAGCGCAACCCTCGTTCTATGTTGCCAGCACGTCATGGTGGGGACTCATAGGAGACTGCCGGGGTCAACTCGGAGGAAGGTGGGGACGACGTCAAATCATCATGCCCCTTATGTCTTGGGCTTCAAGCATGCTACAATGGTCGGTACAATGGGTTGCGAAACTGTGAGGTGGAGCGAATCCCAAAAAGCCGGCCTCAGTTCGGATTGGGGTCTGCAACTCGACCCCATGAAGTCGGAGTCGCTAGTAATCGCAGATCAGCAACGCTGCGGTGAATACGTTCCCGGGCCTTGTACACACCGCCCGTCAAGTCACGAAAGTCGGTAACACCCGAAGCCAGTGGCCCATCCTCGTGAGGGAGCTGTCTAAGGTGGGATCGGTGATTGGGACTAAGTCGTAACAAGGTAGCCGTACCGGAAGGTGCGGCTGGATCACCTCCTTTCTAAGGAGCATCACCATTTTGGTGGCCATCTGCTCACCCGCGTGTGGTGGGGGTGGTTGCTCACGGGTGGAACATCAACGAATCGGCACTTCATCAGCCGGCCGGCGATCGAGTACAACCCTTTGGGGTGCGGAAAGGTTCAGGGTCGTTCTGGTTTGAGGTGGAGACACGCTATTGGGTTGTGAGGCTGCACGCAGCCCCATGACCCTGTTCCTGTCATTGCGATGGGGGTGGGGTGTGGGGTGTGTGGCTGGTTCCTCCCCTTCTTCGTGGGCGCCGTGTGGTGCTGCGGGGTGGGTGTGGGGTTGTTTCTTGAGAACTACATAGTGGACGCGAGCATCTTGTAAGCAATTTTGAAGAGCGCTTTGAGCGTTTTTGTGTGTTGCCGTAAGTTTTAAAGGGCACACGGTGGATGCCTTGGCAAGAGGAGCCGACGAAGGACGTGTGAGTCTGCGAAAAGCCTCGGGGAGTTGACAACAGAGCTGTGATCCGAGGATGTCCGAATGGGGAAACCCACCGCGAGTCATGTCGCGGTACCCGCCACTGAATGTATAGGTGGTGTGGAGGGAACGCGGGGAAGTGAAACATCTCAGTACCCGCAGGAAGAGAAAACAACAGTGATTCCGTGAGTAGTGGCGAGCGAAAGCGGAAGAGGCTAAACCTGGTCTGTGTGATACCCGGCAGGGGTTGCAGGTTGGGGGTTGTGGGACGTGTCGGATGGGTCTGCCGGCTCATCGACGTGGACGTGCAGTGGTAGTCGAAGTCGTGGTGAGTGCGACGGCGTAGAGGGTGTGACCCCCGTAGACGAAACTGCTGTGCGGCGTGACGCTGTTCCCGAGTAGCACCGGGCCCGTGAAATCCGGTGTGAATCTGCCAGGACCACCTGGTAAGCCTGAATACTACCTCTTGACCGATAGCGGACAAGTACCGTGAGGGAAAGGTGAAAAGCACCCCGGGAGGGGAGTGAAATAGTACCTGAAACCGTGTGCTTACAATCCGTCGGAGCCTTTAGGGGTGACGGCGTGCCTTTTGAAGAATGAGCCTGCGAGTTAGTGGTCGGTGGCGAGGTTAACCCGTGTGGGGTAGCCGTAGCGAAAGCGAGTCTGAACGGGGCGTTCAGTCGCCGGCTCTAGACCCGAAGCGAAGTGATCTATCCATGGGCAGTGTGAAGCGCGGGTAAGACCGCGTGGAGGCGCGAACCCACTTCAGTTGAAAATGGAGGGGATGACCTGTGGATAGGGGTGAAAGGCCAATCAAACTTCGTGATAGCTGGTTCTCCCCGAAATGCATTTAGGTGCAGCGTTGCGTGTTTCGTGCCGGAGGTAGAGCACTGGATAGGCGATGGGCCCCACCGGGTTACTGACCTTAGCCAAACTCCGAATGCCGGTACGTGAGAGCGCAGCAGTGAGACTGTGGGGGATAAGCTTCATAGTCGAGAGGGAAACAGCCCAGAACATCAGCTAAGGCCCCTAAGCGTGTGCTAAGTGGAAAAGGATGTGGAGTTGCTGAGACAACCAGGAGGTTGGCTTAGAAGCAGCCACCCTTGAAAGAGTGCGTAATAGCTCACTGGTCAAGTGATTCTGCGCCGACAATTTAGCGGGGCTCAAGCACACCGCCGAAGCTGTGTCATTCAGGATTCTGTCCTGGATGGGTAGGGGAGCGTCGTGCAGCCAGCGAAGCCGCGGGGGAACCCAGTGGTGGAGGCTGCACGAGTGAGAATGCAGGCATGAGTAGCGAAAGACGGGTGAGAAACCCGTCCGCCGATTGATCAAGGGTTCCAGGGCCAGGTTTATCCGCCCTGGGTTAGTCGGGACCTAAGGCGAGGCCGACAGGCGTAGTCGATGGACATCGGGTTGATATTCCCGAACCGATCGTAGGAGGACCCATACCGAGGCAGCTGATGCTAACCACCTGCGCTTGCCCCATGCCCTTCGGGGTGTGGAGGTTGGTGTGGCTGGGAACCAAGGTTGTAGTAGGTCAGCGCGAGGAATGACGCAGAGAGGTAGCTTCCGCGGACTTAATGGAATAGTCCGTCTAAGCGTGCAGCCCGGCCCCGGGTAATGCTGGGGCCACTAAGGGTCAGACGTGATGGGGATCCCGTATGGGCGTAGGTGAGTGATCCTGTACTGCCAAGAAAAGTTCCGGCGTGACAATTACGGTCGCCCGTACCCTAAACCGACTCAGGTGATCAGGTAGAGAATACCGAGGCGTTCGAGAGAATCGTGGTTAAGGAACTCGGCAAAATGCCCCCGTAACTTCGGGAGAAGGGGGGCCCGAGGAGTGAGAGCTCCAAGGGCCGCAGAGACCAGGGAGAAGCGACTGTTTACTAAAAACACAGGTCCGTGCGAAGTCGTAAGACGCTGTATACGGACTGACGCCTGCCCGGTGCTGGAAGGTTAAGAGGACCGGTTAGGACCCTTCGGGGTCCGAAGCTGAGAATTTAAGCCCCAGTAAACGGCGGTGGTAACTATAACCATCCTAAGGTAGCGAAATTCCTTGTCGGGTAAGTTCCGACCTGCACGAATGGCGTAACGACTTCTCCACTGTCTCAACCGCGAACTCGGCGAAATTGCATTACGAGTAAAGATGCTCGTTACGCGCAGCAGGACGGAAAGACCCCGGGACCTTTACTATAGTTTGATATTGGTGTTCGGGACGGCTTGTGTAGGATAGGTGGGAGACTGGGAAGCATTCACGCCAGTGAGTGTGGAGTCATTGTTGAAATACCACTCTGGTCGTTCTGGATTCCTAACCTCGGTCCGTGATCCGGATCAGGGACAGTGTCTGATGGGTAGTTTAACTGGGGCGGTTGCCTCCTAAAGAGTAACGGAGGCGCTCAAAGGTTCCCTCAGCCTGGTTGGCAATCAGGTGTTGAGTGTAAGTGCACAAGGGAGCTTGACTGCGAGACAGACATGTCGGGCAGGTGCGAAAGCAGGAACTAGTGATCCGGCACCTCATTGTGGAATGGGTGTCGCTCAACGGATAAAAGGTACCCCGGGGATAACAGGCTGATCTTGCCCAAGAGCTCATATCGACGGCATGGTTTGGCACCTCGATGTCGGCTCGTCGCATCCTGGGGCTGGAGTTGGTCCCAAGGGTTGGGCTGTTCGCCCATTAAAGCGGTACGCGAGCTGGGTTTAGAACGTCGTGAGACAGTTCGGTCCCTATCCGCTGCGCGCGTTGGATATTTGAGAAGTCCTGTCCCTAGTACGAGAGGACCGGGATGGACTGACCTCTGGTGTGCCAGTTGTTCTGCCAAGAGCATGGCTGGTTGGCTACGTCGGGAAGGGATAACCGCTGAAAGCATCTAAGCGGGAAGCCTGCTTCGAGATGAGATATCCGTACACCTTCGGGTGTGGGAGGCCCCCAGTAGATGACTGGGTTGATAGGCCAGATGTGGAAGCACAGCAATGTGTGGAGCTGACTGGTACTAATGGCCGATGACTTACTACAACACGTTTTTCTTGTTTGCGAGTGTTTGCGTCCACTGTGTGGTTCTCGAGGAACAACTCCGGGAACACTACGCCCCTTGTGTGGGGTGTGGTGTTTGGTGGGGCTGGTGGGTCTCGTTGTGTTACGGCGGTCATAGCGTCGAGGAAACGCCCGGTTCCATTCCGAACCCGGAAGCTAAGCTCGATCGCGCCGATGGTACTGCACTCGGGAGGGTGTGGGAGAGTAGGTCGCCGCCGGACATCTTCACTGGGAGTGGAGGAATGCTTGAGCCCCCTTTTTTATGGGTGGGTTCGCTTCCTCCACTCCCTTTTTTTCGTGCCCGAACACCGCAGCGCGGCGAGCACCGGCGCAGCGGGTGCGGGAGCACCGCCGTCCGCGGAGCGCGCTCGGGCAGCCGGCGACCGGAGCGCGCCGGGGGACCCTCGCCGGGAGCCAGCGGTCGGCCTCATGTCCTGCAGAGGCGCGGCGGTCAGAGCTGGCTGAATCGGACCGGTCGCCGACTGCGCGAACCGACGCCCCGGGATACGACGGCACCAAGATGTACAAGATGTACAACTGGTTTCGGAAGCACCCCCGCCTCGTCGACATGACCACCGAGCCGGGCACGCTGTTCTCCGTCCCACGGCGCTGACGTGAGGGCCTCAGTCCGCATCGCGCCGCACCGCACCGCACCCGACTGATCGACCCCGTCCCTCTGATCGCCCCCTTCGCGCGGCGCGACGACGGCGAGGTCGGGCCCGGTCCAGGAGCCCCACGGGGAACGGCTGTTCCCCCGCACACGCTCCGGCCCGCGCAGGAGTGGGCGTGGAGGGCGCCCGGGTAGACTTGGCCGTCGTACAACCGCCGCCGGTCCCGCACCGGCAGCGCGCCTCCGGTGCGGACCCACCGCAGCGGTCGAAGGTCGTCATTGCCGGGATCAGGCCGCGTGCCGTGTCCCCGCCGAGTCCCAGGAGAGTCATGCCGTCCACGTTGCCGGGCGTTCCCGACATCGATGAGCAGCTCGGGTCGAGCATCGTCGAACGCCTCGGGGCCATCGAGGAGCGGCTTCGCGAGTCCGTATCCACCTCGGACGAGATGGCGCGCTGGACCGCCCGCCACCTCATGGACGCCGGCGGCAAGCGGGTGCGTCCGATGCTGGTGCTGCTGGCCGCCTCGCTGGGGGACGTCGACGCCGACGGGGTGCTCGATGCCGCGGTCCTGGTGGAGCTCACCCACCTGGCCAGCCTGTACCACGACGACGTCATGGACTCGGCCCCCACCCGTCGCGGAACCGACAGCGCGCACGCCCTGTGGGGCAACAACGTCGCGATCCTCACCGGGGACTTCCTGTTCGCCCGGGCCAGTGGTCTCAGCGCCCGGATCAGCACCGAGGCGGTGCGTCTGCACTCGGCGACCTTCGAACGGCTCTGCCTCGGCCAGCTGCACGAGACCGTCGGCCCGCGCGATGCGGACGACCCCTTCGAGCACTACATCTCCGTGCTCTCGGACAAGACGGCCTCGCTGCTCGCCCTGGCCGGGGAGCTCGGCGCGAGCCTGTCCGGGGCTCCGGCCGGCAGCGCCGACGTGATGCGCCGTTACGGCGAGAAGGTGGGCGTCGCCTTCCAGCTCGCCGATGACGTCCTGGACCTCGAGAGCGACGCGGCGACCAGCGGCAAGACTCCGGGCATCGATCTGCGCGAGGGGGTGCCGACCATGCCCACGCTGCTGGTGCGGCGCCGGGCGCTGTCCGCTTCCGATGCGCGGACCCTGGAGATCGTGAAGCGGCTGGACGGGGACCTCGGCTCCGATGAGTCCTTGGGCGAGCTGGTGGCGATGCTGCGCGCGGACCCGGCTCTGGAGGAGACCCGGGTCCTGGCCCAGCGCACCGCGGACGACGCCGTGGGGATCCTCGAGGAGCTCCCCGCGGGCGCGGTCCGGGACGCGCTGATCGCCTTCACCCGGACGCTGGTCGAACGGCGCCGGTGAACGGTGCATGAACACCTGAGCGTGCTCACTCGGCCCGCCGGGTTCTTCATCCGTTCGTGATCCACGGGCGTCCCCGGGAGTCCTGGCACCGCGTACCCTGGGACGGTCGTGCGACAGGGCTGACCTCAGGGGGCCATCTCCTGGCGGGATGCAGCGGGGTCACTGGCGCCGGCGCTGAGAGTCCGATCGCGTCCTGGGGGTTCCACCATGTCTGTCACCGCTGGCCCGAAGCGGCGCCGCGGACGGCGCACGACGGTCATCTCGACGGCCGTCCTGACGGTGATCGCCCTGGTGCTGACCGGCTTCGCGCTGCGCTATCCCGGCCTGTCCTCCTCCGAGGTCGAGGTCTCCAACGGCGGGGTCTGGGTGCTCAACGAGGAGATGGGCCTGATGGGTCGTTTGAACGTCGACGCCGGAGAGCTCGATGCGCGCATCTCCGCCACGGGCCAGGACCTCGACATCCTCCAGTCCGGGTACACCGTGTTCGAGACGGGACCGCGGGGGATGACCCCCCTCAACACCGCCTCGGTGGCCCGCAACGGTCTCGTCGAGCTCCCGCCCGGATCCACGGTGATGCTCGGTGGTGACCGGGTCGCCATCGGCGCTCCCGACGGTCGGGTCTGGATCCTCTCGCCGCAGGAGGCCGCGGCCTTCAGCCCCGGCTCGGTGGAGCCGGTGCTCGAGACCGGCAGCGGTGCACCGCCCATGGCCGTCTCCACCGAGGGCACGGTGTTCGTGCTGGACGGTGATGAGCTGCTGACGTTCCCGCGCGCCGCCGACACCCGTGAGACGGAGGCCGAGGCGCCGATCATCGTCAGCAATGTCGCCACCGCCCCCGAGCAGCTCCAGCTGACCGCGGTGGGGGAGCAGCCGGTGATCCTGGACCGCGAGAACCGTCTGCTGCGCGTCGGCACGGAGGCGAAGGACTACCGCCTGGACGACCACGGGGTCTCCTCCCTCGACGCCGCCCAGCTCCAGCAGCCGGGCCCCGCCTCGGACAGCTTCGTCCTGGCCACCGAGGACGCCCTGTTCGTGATCCCATTCCGCGGTGGGGACCCCCGGCAGATCTCCGCCGGCGGCACCGGCACCGAGGTGGTCCGTCCCGCCCAGGTCCGGGACTGCGCCTACGGCGCCTGGGCCGGATCCCTGCGCTACGTCCGGGCCTGCGAGGGCGAGGAGCCGGTCGACGACACCATTCCCGAGGCGGACGGCGCCGCGGACCTCACCCTGCGCGTCAACCAGGACCTGGTGGTCCTCAACGACCAGAGGTTCGGGCTGTCCTGGGAGATCATGGACAGCATGCAGCTGGTGGACAACTGGGTGATCAACCAGGAGATCCAGACCAGCGACTCCCAGGAGAAGGAGAAGGAGACCCTCACCACCACGATCACGAACATCGCCGCCGAGCGGGACGAGGAGAACCGGCCCCCGACCGCGAACGACGACCAGTTCGGCGTGCGTCCCGGTGCGAGCGTGGTGCTCCCGGTCACCCGCAACGACACGGACCCCGACGGCGACATCCTCTCCGTGACCGTGGAGGGGCAGCAGCCCGCGCTCGGCACCGTCACCCCCATCCGCGGCGGCACCCAGCTCCAGATCGAGGTCGCCGAGGACGCCTCCGGCACCGCCTCCTTCACGTACGAGGCCCAGGACGGTCGCGGCGGCACCGACACCGCCACCGTGAACCTCGAGGTGCGCGCCCCGGAGGAGAACTCCGGTCCCCGCGCCGCCGAGGACACCATCACCAAGGTGCAGGTCCGCTCCGGCGAGGAGATCAGCGTCAACCTGCTGCCGTACTGGGAGGATCCCGACGGCGATGCCTTCTACCTCACCAACGCCACCGTGCCCCCGGAGGATCTGGTCACCTTCCGGCCCGATGGTCTGGTCACCTTCAACGACGCGGGACTCGCTCCCGGCACCAAGCAGGTCCAGCTGACGTTCCGGGACGAGCACGGCCAGAGCGGCGAGGGCGTCGTCGAGATCGAGTCGGTGACCGACAGCGACCTCGCACCGATCACCACGGCCGACCATGCGAGCATCGTCGCCGGGCGGAGCACGACCATCAAGCCCCTGGCCAACGATCTGAACCCCAACGGCGGGGGTCTCGAGCTGCTCAGCGTCGGGGAGGTGGACGGGCTCGAGGTGGAGCCCGTGATGGACGCCGGCACCCTCGACGTCACCGGCAGCGCGCCGGGGACCTACTACCTCGAGTACACCGTGGCGGCCAGAGGCGCGAGCACCGCATCGCTCGGACTGATCCGCATCGACGTCGTCGCGCCCGAGTCCGAGGAGCTGGTCCCGGTCGCCGTGGACGACATGGGAACCGTCAGCACCGGCACCGACACCCTCATCGACCCGTTGGAGAACGACGTCGATCCCACCGGCGGCGTCCTGGTGGTCAACGCCCTCGAGGTCCCCGACGGCAGCGGTCTGAAGGCCACCGTCGTGAACCACCACCTGGTGCGGGTGGAGGCGGAGCCCGGCGCCGCGGTCAGCGCCGAACCCGTCCCGGTGACGTACGAGGTCGCCAACTCCGCGGGCTCGACCACCGGCACCATCCGGGTGATGGTCGCCGGCACCGACACCCAGTTCGCGAACCCCCAGGCGGTGCCCGACCGCGAGGTGGTCCGCGCCGGGGACATGGTCGAGATCGACGTCACCGCCAACGACATCTCGCCGACGGACTCCGACCTCCACCTCGGCCGGATCCTGGACACCGCCCGCGCCGACGCCAAGGGCCACACGGAGCCCCATCAGGACCGGGTGCGCTTCCGCGCCGACGACGACGCGTCCGGCGAGGCGGTCATCCAGTACGAGGTGGTCGACGAGACGGGCCGCGTCGGCTCCGCCCTGGTGCACCTGACGATCATCCCGAGGGACGCCGACAACACTCCGCCCGAGCCGGAGAACATCACGGCCCGCACGGTGGCCGGCACGACGGTGCGGATCCCGGTGCGGACCACCGGCATCGACCCCGACGGCGACTCCGTCATGCTGATGGGCATCACCAGCCCCATGCCCGCCCTGGGCGAGATCGTCAGCGCGAACGGCCCCTGGATCGAGTACCGCCCCTACGAGGACTCCCAGGGCACTGATCGCTTCCGGTACCAGGTGATGGATCGCCACGGCGCGATCGGCACCGCCGAGGTGCTGGTCGGGGTGGCGGCGCCGAACGAGCGCAACCAGGCCCCCTACGCGGTCGACGACACCGTCGAGGTGCGTCCGGACCGCGAGGTGCAGATCCCGGTGCTCGACAACGACACCGACCCCGAGGGTGATGCGCTCGCGGTGGTGCGGGACGACGTCGAGCCGCTGTCCGAGATCGCGTACGTCGCGCCCGAGGACGGGGCGGGGGACCACCGCATCACGGTGACCACGCCGTCCGCGCCCGGCACCCATACCGTGATGTACTCCGCCACCGACGGTCAGCTGAAGAGCTCGGCGACCGCGACCCTCAAGGTCGCCGCCGACGCGCCGCTGCGCGCACCGGTCGCCGTCGACGACTTCGTCCCGGTCGACGAGGTGCTGGACCCCGAGGCCGACCACGTCGACATCGACGTGCTGGCCAACGACTCCGACCCCGACGGCAGCACCAACGACCTCGAGCTCGAGCTCGACGGCGCCGCCGCGGGGGTCGAGCTGCGCGAGGACACCGGGATCCTGCGGATCACGCCGCAGCCGGAGCAGCAGCGCCTGCGCTACCTCATCACGGACGTCGACGGGCTGCAGTCCGCCGGCTACGTGTGGGTGCCGGGCACGGCGAAGCAGGCCCCGGTGTGGGTCGGGCCGACCGTCCAGGTCCAGAGCGGCGCGGAGGCGACCGTCGACCTCGCGGATCCGGGGAACATCCGGGTGCGCCCCGGCGGCCAGCCCGCCAGGATCACCGACCCCGGCCTGGTCAGCGCCGGCCACAGCGACGGCAGCGAGCTGGTCCAGGACGAGTCGACGCTGCGCTACCGGCCGGCCGCGGACTTCTTCGGCGACGACACCATCACCGTCGAGGTCACCGACGGTGAGATCGGGGACGCGGCCGCCGCGACCGCGACCCTCGCGATCCCGGTCGAGGTGGCCCCGGGGGACGCGAACCTGCCGCCCACGCTGCAGGGCGCGGTGTTCGAGGTCGAGCAGGGAGGCCCGCTGTCGAGCATCGACCTCGCGGTCGGCGCCGAGGACCCCGAGCAGGACGAGCTGGTCTTCGGCCTCGGTAGCGTCCCGTCGACCCCGGGGGTGACGATCGGTCTGGAGGGCTCCTCGCTCACCGCCCAGGCGACGGCGAAGGCCGCCAAGGGCACCATCATCGACGTGCCGTTGACGGTGAGCGACGGGACCAACCCGCCGGTCACCGCGACGGTGCAGGTCACCGTCGGCGGATCGCAGCGGCCGATGATCTCGGCGGTGCTCGACGAGGACACCATCGACGCCGGACGCACCGAGACGATCGACGTCCTGGCGAACGACTCGAACCCGTTCCCCGGCGGCGAGCGGGAGATCGTGGACGTGGGCCTGATCTCCGGCGAGGGAGCCGTCGTCAAGGACGGCAACAGCGTGACGATCACGCCGGATGCGCAGTACCACGGCATCCTCTCGGCCCGGTACACCGTCATGGACGACACGGGCGACCCGGAGCGACAGGTGACGGGCCAGATCCGCATCATCGTGCGCGGTCTGCCCGTGGCGCCGTCCGCGCCCCGCATCGGGGACATCGGGGACGGCTTCGTCGAGCTGAACTTCTCCGCCGGTCCCGACAACGGCGCCCCCATCACCGGGTACAAGGTCTCCACCGCGAGCGGCCCGGCTCTCTCCCAGGACTGCGCCTCGACCTCGTGCACCCTCACGGGACTCTCGAACGACACCGAGTACACGTTCCAGGTCATCGCCACCAACGAGGTCGGGGACTCCGAGCCCTCGGCGCCGTCGGCGGTGGCCCGTCCCGACGTGCGGCCCGAGCAGCCCGGCGCCCCCTCCGTCGAGCGGGGCGACGGTCAGCTGACGGTGTCCTGGGCCGCGCCCGTCAACCGCGGGTCCGCGATCCAGCAGTACACGGTGCAGCTGCGGAACCCGTCGAACCAGTCCGAGCTGCGCAGCCAGGAGGTCGACGGCACCACCACGCAGATCGTCTGGCCGGGCCTGACCAACGGCGTCGACTACCAGTTCCGCGTGCAGGCCGAGAACCTCGCCGACGAGCCCTCGGACTGGTCCGACTGGTCGCGGCTCGAGCATCCCGCGGGCAAGCCCAAGGTGCCCGCCGGGACCCCGACGGCCGAGCGGGTCAACACCGCGATCGGCGGCGGCATCACCGTCACCTGGCCCACGATGACGAAGGCTGAGGCGAACGGCGAGCCGATCACGAGCTACATCGTCACGTCCTCCTCGGGGGTCTCCCAGACGGTCGCGGCCTCCAAGACCTCCCATACCTTCGAGGGTCTCGACGCGAACATCGAGCACTCCTTCACCTACACCGGGGTGAACTCGGTGGGCACGGGGGCCGGGGCCTCCGCGGCGTCCAACGCGGTGGTGCCCTGGGCGAAGCCGTCGGCCCCGAGCGGGGTCACGGCGTCGCTGACCAGCGAGGGCGAGGGCAAGGGGCCTGACGGGCGCGCCACCGTGAGCTGGCAGGCCGCCGGCGGCAACGGCACGACGATCACGGAGTACGTGATCTATTGGAACGGCGGCCAGACCACCGCCCCCGCATCCGAGACCAGCAGGACCATCACGGGCCTGCGGAACGGCACCGCCTACACCTTCACCGTCGAGGCGAGGAACCGCTTCGACGGCCAGGGCGGGATCAGCGACCGGTCGCAGGCCTCGAACTCGGTGACCCCGTACACGACGCCGGCCGCGCCCACGCTCTCCACGTCGGCCGCCAAGTGCTCCGATGCGAACAGCTGCCCGGTCACGCTCAAGGCCTCCGCCGGGGGCGGCGACGGCGGTGCGGGCGGCAAGACGCTCCAGGTCCGCATCGACGGGGGCAGCTGGCAGGATTCCGGCACCTCCTACAGCAAGGAGCTCGCCACGAAGTCCGGCGGCACTCGCCGGATCGAGGCCCGCGTCGTGAACGCGAAGGGCCTGCACTCCGGGGTCGCGGAGAAGTCCGTGACGGCGCAGACCTACACCCCTCCGGTGCCGAGGGGCAGGGTGTCCTGGCACGGTCGGGCCAACAACGACAACTGCCAGTCCCAGTACTGCTATCTCGTCGACATCCAGGCCACGAACCTGGAACCGGGCAAGAAGTACCAGATGCGGTTCTACACGAAGCCCAGCAGCGTCCAAGGAGGCGGGCACTGGAACGAGAACCCGCACTTCACGGCGCCCGCCGACGGCGCCTGGGGCACCTACAGCGACGGCGGCCTGCGCTACCTCTACGGGTGGCCCGAGAACGACTTCGAGGTCTACCTCTCCGATGCGAACGGCGGCAACGAGCGGCTGCTCGGCACCTATTCGCACCCGGGCTGACCCTTCACCCCCCGATGACCCGCTGACTCCGAGTGAAAGCAGACCCCCCACCGTGAGCATGACCCCCGAACAGGCCCGCTGGTTCGCCGAGACCTTCGACAAGCTCGTCCAGAGCGTCGGCCAGGCCGTCCTCGGCAAGAACGAGGTGGTCCGCCTGGTGCTGACCGCGATGATGGCTCCCGGCCATGTGCTGCTCGAGGACGCCCCGGGCACCGGCAAGACCTCGCTGGCCCGCTCGATCGCGGCCACCGTGCAGGGGGCGAGCACCCGCATCCAGTTCACCCCCGACCTGCTGCCCTCGGACGTCACCGGCGTGACGATCTACGACCAGAACACCAAGGCCTTCGAGTTCCACAAGGGACCGGTGTTCGCGAACATCGTGCTCGCCGACGAGATCAACCGCGCCTCCCCGAAGACCCAGTCGGCGCTGCTCGAGGTGATGGAGGAGGGACGGGTGACCGTCGACGGCGTCACCCACGAGGTCGGCGAACCGTTCCTGGTGATCGCCACCCAGAACCCGATCGAGCAGGCCGGCACGTACCGGCTGCCCGAGGCCCAGCTGGACCGCTTCCTGATGAAGACCTCCATCGGGTACCCCGATCACGCCTCGAGCGTGCAGATCCTGCAGGGCTCGGCCCTGCGCGACCGCAGCCAGCAGCTCTCCCCGCGCATCTCCCTCCAGGCCGTCTACGACATGACCGCACTGGCCTCCACCGTGCACGTGGACCCGGCGGTCCTCGAGTACGTCTCGCGCCTGATGGAGGAGACCCGGCTCGCCCCAGAGGTGCGCGTGGGCGTGTCCATCCGCGGCGCGCTGGCGCTGATGCGCGCGGTCAAGGTGTGGGCGGCGGTCAACGGTCGCCACTACGTCATCCCCGACGACGTCAAGCACCTCGTCGCCCCCGTCTGGCTGCACCGCTTCGTGCTCGACCCCGAGGCCGAGTTCGCCGGCACCACCGCCAAGAGCGTGATGACCAGGATCCTCAGCGAGGTGGCGCCGCCCCAGGCGCGGCAGCAGTCGGCATGAGCCCCGAGACCTCCCTGCCTGCCGACACGGCCGACGCGAGAGCCGCCAAGGCGCTGGCGAAGAAGCGCCGCGGCGCCGCCCGAGCCTCGGCCCGGGCGGCGTCCCGTCGGCAGCGCCTGGACGCCCGCGCCGCCGCCCGCGGCGCCACGACCGGCACCGCAGCGAGCAGCACCGAGGAGCCCGGGACGGCCGCCGGCACCGCGCGCACCGGTCCGGCCGCCCTGCGCGACCGCCTCGTCGAGCTCTGGCTGCGCCGCCTGCACCCGGTGCTCGACGTCATCTCCCCGATCGGCTGGGCGGTGCTCGCGGTGGCGGTGTTCTGCTGGAGCGTGGGCCTGAGCCTCCACATCACCGAGCTGAACGTGATCGCCCTCGCGCTGACCGTGCCGCTGGCGATCGCCGCGCTGTTCGTCCTGGGCAAGGCGTCCTACCGGGTCACGCTGGACCTGCAGACCCACCGCGTGGTGGTCGGCACCCGGGCCGTCGGCCGGATCGAGGTCGCCAACCCCACCCAGCGGATGATCCTGCCCTCGCGCATCGAACTGGCCGTCGGCTCCGCCACCGCCCAGTTCCTGGTGCCGCGGCTGCCGGCCGACGCCGCGCACGAGGAGCTGTTCGCCGTGCCCACCCGGCGCCGCGCCGTGCTGGTCGTCGGCCCGGTCCGCTCCGTGCGCGACGACCCGCTGTCGCTGATGCGCCGCCAGGTGACGTGGGCGAAGGAGCAGGAGCTGTTCGTGCACCCCCGCACGGTGCGGCTCGACGAGGCCGCCAGCGGCTTCCTGCGGGACCTCGAGGGCACCCCCTCCTCCGCGCTGTCCAGCTCCGACATCGCCTTCCACGCCCTGCGCGACTACGCCCCCGGCGACGACCGCCGCCACGTCCACTGGCGCACCACCGCCCGCACCGGCCGGCTGATGGTCCGCCAGTTCGAGGAGACCCGGCGCTCCCACGTGGTGGTGGCCCTGGACAACCTCGCCGAGCACTACGCCGACGACGACGAGTTCGAGCTCGCGGTCTCGGTGGCGGCCTCCATCTCGACCCAGACCGTCCGGGAGGAGAAGGAGCTGACGCCCTTCACCTTCGAGGCGCGGCAGAACGCCGCCAACTTCCGCCAGATGATGGACGACTACACGGTGGTCGGCCAGCTCAAGGAGCGGATCCCCTTCCATGAGCTCGGTCAGAAGGCCGCCGACCTCGCCCCGAACGCCTCCGCCGTGATGATGGTGGTCGGCTCCCACACCACCGCCAAGGAGCTGAACTCCGCCGCCAACCAGCTGCCGATCGGGGTGATCGCCGTGGCGATCCGCTGCGTGGCCGACGCGGCCGTGCAGCGCTCGGCGATCGGCCGACTCGACGTGGTCACGCTCGGGTCCCTCGACACCCTGGCCCGGGCGCTGCGGGCGGTGGGACGATGACCGCCACCGGCGCCGCGCGCCCCACCTCCTACTTCTCCACCGTCGGCAACGGCCGACGGACGGTGGACCTGCTCGTCCTCGGCTCCCTCTTCCTGCTCGCGATCCTCGGGTTCGACCGCGTCTACGGCGGGATCCAGTACCTGCTGACCGGGATCATGGCCCTGGTGCTGGGCATCCTGATCGCCCTGGTCGGCGCCCGCTGGCGCTGGGGGGCGCTGCGCACCAGCGCGCTGCTGCTGGGCGCGTACTTCCTGCTCGGCTCCATGGTCGCGGCCCCGACCCGGGCGCTCTTCGGCCTCATCCCCACCCCCGGCTCGCTGTGGGAGCTGCTGCGCGCCCCGGTGACCAGCTGGAAGTCCGTCCTCACGGTCGCGCCTCCGGTCGGCGCCGCGCAGGGCGTGCTGGCGGTGGTGTGGATCAGCGTGCTGCTGCTGAGCCTGCTGGCGGCGGCAACCGTGCTGCGCACCCGGCTGTACGTGCTGGCCTGGCTGTTCCCGCTGGCCCTGGTCCTGCTCACGGTCGTGGTCGGCACCGACCAGGCGCCCTGGCCGGTGGTGCGCGGCGTGCTCTACGCGATCGTCTCGATGGCCTGGCTGACCTGGCGCTTCGAGGGGGCCCGGCTGGCCGGTGCCCAGTCCACCATCATCTCCGACACGGTGCGGCCGGGCTCCTGGAAGAACCCGGTGCTGCGCCGACGGGTGATCGGCGGGGCCGTGATCATGGCGATCGCGGGCGGGGGAGCGCTCGGGGCCCAGTCGCTGCTGGATCCCCCGCCGGGCACGATCCGCTACGCCGTGCGCGACGAGATCTCCCCGCCCTTCGACCCGCGCCAGTACGTCTCCCCGCTGACCGAGTTCCGCGGCTACCTCAAGGACCAGCGTCAAGAGGAGCTGTTCCGGGTCTCCGGCGTCAGCAGCGGCGAGAAGATCCGGCTGGCGACCATGGACTGCTACGACCTGCAGGTCTACAACGTCGCCAGCAGCACCGACCAGGACGACCCCTCCGGGGCGTTCCTGCGCACCGCGCCCGGGGTCGACCTCCACGAGGGCAGCGCCCGGGAGCGGACCTCGTCCGTGACCGTCGGCGCGTACAGCGGGGTCTGGCTGCCCACCGTCGGCGCCCGCACCAACCGCATCGACATCGGCGGCATGCCCGCGGACCGCTCCGGCGCCACGGCGGAGAACCTGTTCCTGAACCAGCAGGCGCAGACCGCGGTGAACGCCCTGGGCGTGCGCTCGGGTGACACCTACGAGCTGCGCTACGAGCCCTATGCCGAGCCCACCGCCGAGCAGCAGCGCAGCGCGTCCTTCGCCGAGATCAGCCTGCCCGAGAACGCGCCGATGGAGCAGCTGGCGCCGATCGCCGAGGAATGGGCCGGCTCCTCGGACTCGGACTACGAGCGGTTCCAGAACCTCTCCCGCTCGATCAAGGCCGACGCCTACTACTCCCACGGGCTCGACGACGACACCGCCTCCCTCTCCGGGCACGGCGCGAGCCGCCTGCTCGCGATGCTCGAGGAGGTCAGCTTCGACGAGGAGCGTCCCGACGCCCAGCCGCTGGGCAGGATCGGCGACGAGGAGCAGTACGCCGCGCTCACCGCGGCGATGGCCCGGTCCATCGGCATCCCGGCCCGCGTGGTGATGGGCTTCGAGGTGCCCGAGGGCCAGGAGGGCACCGTCCCCATCACCGGGGACGACGTCACCGCCTGGGTCGAGGTGGCCTTCACCGACATCGGATGGGTGCGCTTCGATCCGGCCCCCGACGAGGACGAGGACCCGACCCAGCCGCAGCCCAAGGAGGTCGACAAGCCGCTCCCGCAGGTCGCCCAGCCGCCCCCGCCGCCCGCCGAGCCGCCCAGCCCGCCCCCGGGCGCGATGAGCGAGGACACCGAGAAGGACGACGAGGACCTCGAGGAGACCGCCTCCTGGGTGGTCCGTCTCGGACTCGGCCTGATCCCGGTCGTGCTGGCGCTGCTCGCCGGCCTGGGGATCGTGATCGCCAAGCGGGTGCGACGCGACCGCCGTCGCAGCCGGGGCCCACGGCCGGTGCGCATCGACGGCGGCTGGCAGGAGGTCCTCGACCTGCTCACCGATCTGGGCCGGCCGCCGGATGCGATGCTGACCCGGGCGGAGACCGCCGCCCGGCTCGAGGCCGAGCTCCCGGCCCTGGGCGCCGCGGTCCTCGCCGCCCGCGCGGACCGCGCCGTCTTCGGCCCCGACGACCTCCCGGAGAACGCGGTCCAGGAGTACTGGACGCAGGTCATGGCGGCGCGGCGTAGCATGACCGCTGCCATGCCGTGGCACCGGCGGCTGCGCGCCGCGATCTCCCTGCGCTCCTTCCGACGACGGGCGCAGGACCGCCGCGCCGAGAGCCGGCGCCGACGGGCCACGACCCGGGCCCGGGAGAAGGCGCTGCGGCGCGCGGAGCAGGCGGGCCGCCGTCGCTCCTGGCTGCGCAGCGGGTCCAGGGCGTCGTCGTCACCGAGGAAGGGTCGAACCAGATGAGCGGGACGCGGTACTGCAGCACCTGCGGCAGCCTGCTGAGCGAGGGGGCGGCGATCTGCGGGGAGTGCGGTGCGCGCTACCAGGCCTCCCCGTACGAGCGCCGGGCCACGGACGCCCCGGGCGCATGGTCGCAGGCGCCCACGCCGCGCCGGCGGGACCGCGGCGCTGCGGAGGAGGAGGCCGCTGAGGACGACGGCATCGAGATCATCTCCCGGGAATCGCTGCGGACGCCGCCCCCGGGGGCGACGGCACTACGGACCGCGCACCAGTACGATCAGCGGATGGTCACCCCGCCACCGATGCAGCAGTCCGGTCCCGGCTCCGCGCCGGGGATGATGAGCGGCCCCGGGTCCCCGGCCTCCGCCCTTGCCCCCCAGGCCCCCGCGGCGGGAGCCCCGATGGAGCAGCCGCTGGACGGCTGCACTCCCGCGGCACCGCTCAAGCGCTTCCTCGCCGCGGTGATCGACGCGGTGATCGGCACCCTGGTGACGGTGCCGCTGGCGATCGGCCTGGCCCTGGTGCTGACCGCGGAGACGGTCGGCCCGCTGCCGCTGATCCTGATCGGCGTGGGCACCGCGCTGCCCGTCGCGTACGTCCTGCTGATCATCTGGCTGGTCGGCGCCAAGGGCTTCTCCCTCGGCAAGCTCATCCTCGGCCTGCGGGTCGCGGACACGGCCAAGGGCGGCCGGCTCGGCTTCCTGCGCTCGCTGGGACGCTGGCTGATCTACGGACTGATCCCGCTGGTGATGGCGCTGTCGATCTTCATCGACCCGAAGAAGCGCCTGCGGGGCTTCCACGACCGCGCGATCGGCTCGGTGGTGGTGGACGTCAACGTCGGACGCAACCCCCTGGTCCCGCGCACCGATGACTTCGAGCGCGCCGATCCCGAGCACTACCTCGGCCGGTCCTCCGTCGCGGTGTCCGCCCACGAGAACCTGCTCGCCGAGCCCGGGGCGGCCTGGAGGAGCGAGCCCGCTTCGGCGCAGCCGCCCACCTCCGGTGCCTGGGGCGGCGATCAGCAGAGCGCCGCCGGCGCCTACGCGCCGCCGGTCGCCCCGGCGCACGACGCGGCCCCGGCGGAGGCGGCCGATCCCTGGGCGCCGCCCGCCGTGGACCCGGTGCCGGCGCCGCAGCCCGCCTGGGGGCAGAGCCCCTCGCAGCCCGCGAGGGACCAGAGCGTCCCGCAGCCGGGATGGGACCGGCCCGCCGCGCACACGCAGCCCTGGGACCAGCCCGCTCCGTCGCAGCCGCTCTCCTTCGACCAGCCCGTCGCGCCGCCGCAGTCCTGGGACCAGCCCGCCCCGCACCAGCCCGCGCGCCCGGAGCCGGCCCCCCGCAGCGTCCCCGAGCCGTCCGGTGCACCGAGCGACCTCACCGAGGACGCGTGGCCGGACTCCGCCGGCATCGACGAGCAGACCCGGATGTCGCTGCCGGAGGACCCTGCGGCCGATCTCGAGCAGACCCGCATCTCCCCGCTCCGGCTGCCGGCGGTCAGGACGCTGCGCCTGGTCACCGACGACGGCGCCGAGCGCGTCGTGGAGCGGGCGGTCGTCGTCGGACGCAACCCCGCGGCCCCCGGCGACGAGCTGGTGTTCGTGCTGAAGGACGAGACCCGGTCGGTCTCCAAGACCCATCTGCTCATCGACGGCACCGGCGACGAGGTGCTCGTCACCGATCTGGGCTCGACCAACGGCTCGACGATCCTGCACCAGGACGGCTCCCGGGACCACCTGGTGCCGAGCACCCCGACCGTCCTCCCCTCCGGGGCACAGGTGACGCTCGGGGATCGGACGCTGACCGTGGAGCGGGAGCAGTGATCGACCGCTCCCTGTCGGATCCCGACCTGCCCGGCACGATCCGCGTCGTCTCCGCCTCGGCCACCCACGTGGGGCACGTGCGCGCCACCAACGAGGACAGCCTCCTCGAGGCCTCCCCGGTGTACCTGGTCGCCGACGGCATGGGCGGCCACAACGCCGGGGAGGTCGCCAGCGCCATCGCGGTCGAGGAGTTCGAGAAGCTCACCATCCAGGAGAACGTCACCGTCGAACAGCTGGGGGAGGCGCTGCGCTCCGCGGCGCGGCGGATCGGGGAGCTCGTCGGCGAGTCGACCGCAGGTGCCGGCACCACCGTCGCGGTGGTCGCGACCATGGTGCTCGACGGCGTCGGCTACTGGGTGGTGCTGAACCTGGGCGACTCCCGCGTCTACCGACTCTCCGGGGAGATCTTCGAGCAGGTCAGCGTCGATCATTCGGTGGTCCAGGAGCTGATGGATGCCGGTGAGCTGACCCCCGAGCAGGCCCGGGTCCACCCCTACCGCCACATGGTCACCCGGGCGCTCGGCGCCGGCCCCGAGTCCGATCCCGACTACTGGCTGATCCCCGCCGAGGCCGGCGACCGGATGCTGGTCTGCTCCGACGGACTGACCGGCGAGGTCACCGACGCCGCCATCGAGCGGGTCCTGCGCAGCCCTGCGGACGTCCGCACCATCAGCGCGGACCTGGTGGGTCTGGCCCTGGACGGCGGCGGCCACGACAACGTCAGCGTGGTGGTGGTCGAGGCGGTGGAGGTGGTGGGCCGGTCGCTCGCGACGGAGAACACCGCAGGCTCCGGCCGCGCCGCGCAGGACCCCTTCGAGATCGACGAGGACACCCTGCCGCGACCGATCGCCGGGGGCGGGCCGCGGTGAACGAGGCGACGGACGCCGGGAGCGGGCCCCTGCTCGGCCTGGGCACCTGGACCCGGCAGGGACCGGCCACGCTGGTGCTGCGGGAGGGCGCCTGGGTGGTGCTGGTGCCCGGCCTGCGCAAGCACGTCACCGAGGCGGCCTGGGAGGTGCTGGGCCGGCGCCCGGCCCCCGAGGAGTTCCTGGACCAGCTGGTCGAGGCAGGGGAGCTGGCCGGCGCCGACGCCCTGACCGCGCTCCTGTTCGCCTTCTACGACGGCACCACCGCGACCTTCGGGGTCAAGGGCACCACACCCCTCGCCGTCTACACCGCGCAGGGCGCCCAGCGGATCGCCGGCACCGAGGAGGAGCCCTTCGTCCTGCGCACCGTCGAGGGGGTCCGACGCACCGCCTTCGGCGACCTCCCCGCGGAGGATCCGATCGGCGCCCCGCGGGTGGCGGCCGGCATCGTCCCGGTGCGCGGCTTCGTGCACACCACCGTCGACCCCGCCACGCTCGCGGCGGCGGAGCGGGCCGCGCTCGCCGCACAGGTCGAGAAGGACGGGCGCTCCATCGAGGACCCCGCGGCGGCGACGCGGCGCACCGAACGGCCCGCCCCCGGCCGGCGCCCGCCCCGAGCGCCGCACCGCGGCGGAAGCCGTCGCTGGTCACCCGCGCCTCCGGCGAGATGCCGCCGTCCCTGGCGCGGGGAGCAGCGCCCGCCGGCCCCGCCGCCCCCGCCCCGGCCGGGCCGAACCTCTTCGAGGGCCTTTTCTCCGGTGCGGCCCCGACACCGCCCGCACCGGCCGCCCCGGAGCGGACCGCCGCGCCGGGCCCCGTGCCCCCGGCTGCGGCGCCGCCGGCTGTCGTCCCCCCGGCCGCTGCTCCGTCGCCGGCGACCCCTCCCACCACCACCGCGGCGCCCCCGGCGCCGGCTGCTCCCGCGGGGACGCCGTCCGCCGGGAAGCGCCGACTGGTCAGCACCTCGCTGTTCGACCGGCCGCGCCGCCCCGGGGCAGGGCAGCAGCCGGCGACCGACCCGGTCGCGTCGCCGACCGTCGCGCCGCCGGCCACCCCCGCGGACCCGCGCGACGACGGGTTCTCCTCGCCGCCCACCCTGATCGCCCCGATCGACGACGAGCTCGCCTCGCCGCCCACCCTGATCACGCCGATCGACGACGGTCCGGCGGAGTCCGCCGCACCGCGCCGGGAGGCGCCGCCCGCGCCTGCCGCCGCAGCGACCCCGGTGCTCGGCGACCTCGAGAGCACCGGCGCCTACGACGACCTGTTCGGCAAGACCGTCTTCCGCCGCATCGAGGACGCGGCCGTGCGCCCGCCGGAGGACGCCGAGGGCGAGGAGCACCCGGCGGCGGACCCGGCTCCGGCGGCGCCGGCCTCCGCGCCCGACCCCCGGGCGGCCGCCGGGCCCGAGCCGGCCGAACCCGAACCGGCCGCCGCACCCGGCCGCGACGACTTCATCGACTGGGTGCCCGGCGTCGGCCGCGCCGCCCCGGAGATCGCCCGGACCGCCGCGCGCCGCGCCGAGTCCGTCAGCCCTCCCGCGCCTGCCTACCCGCAGGTCCATCAGCCCGGGCAGGCCGGCCCGCAGCCCGGCCCGGGGTCGACGGGGCGCGCCGGTCGCCTGCCTGCCCCGGCGCCGCAGCACGACCGCGCCCCCGTCCCCGACCGCCAGGCGAGCGCCCCGCACCCGGTCGCCCCGGCGGGCCCACCGTCCGCGCCCCGGCCGGACCCGGCCGGCGGCCGGCCCCGCCCGGTGGTCGGCGGAGCGATCACGCTGCCCGGCGTGGTGTGCCCGAACGGTCACGCGAACCCGCCGGAGCGGCAGGCCTGCCGCAGCTGCCGGGCCCCTCTGCAGGGGGAGACCCGCACCGTGGCCCGGCCCCCGCTGGGCGCCGTCGAGGTCTCCAGCGGTCAGCGCTTCGTGCTGGACCGCTCGGCGGTCATCGGCCGTCGGCCCCGCGCCTCGCGGGTGAGCGGCCAGGACGTGCCGCAGCTGATCACGGTGCCGAGCCCGCAGCAGGACATCTCGCGCTCGCATCTCGAGCTGCGGCTCGAGGGCTGGCACGTGGTCGCCATCGATCTCGGCGCCACCAACGGCACCACCCTGCACCGGGTGGGGTACGAACCGGTCCGACTGCGACCGCGCGAAGGGATGGTCCTGCACGATGGGGACCACCTGGATCTGGGGGATGACGTGCACCTGACGTTCAGGGAGAGGGTATGAGCCCGCGACCGCCCTCCCCGCCGCCGCGGCTGCCCGGGTACGAGTACGAGCAGCTGCTGGGCTCCGGCGGCTTCGCCGACGTGTTCCTGTACCGCCAGTTCCGCCCGCAGCGGCGGGTGGCGATCAAGGTGCTGCTGTCGACCGTGCTCGACGACTCCGTGCGTCGGCAGTTCGACGCCGAGGCCAACGTGATGGCGCAGATGTCGAGCCACCCCTCGATCGTGACCATCCACCAGGCCGAGGTCTCCGACGACCACCGGCCGTACCTGGTCATGGAGTACTGCTCCAAGCCGAACTACGGGGTGCGCTTCCGGCGGGAGCGGATCACCGTGGCGGAGGCGCTGCGGGTCGGGGTGCAGATCGCCGGCGCCGTGGAGACGGCGCACCGCGTCGGCATCCTGCACCGCGACATCAAGCCCGCGAACGTGCTGGTCACCGACTACAACCGGCCGGCGCTGACGGACTTCGGCATCTCCATCGCCACCGGGCAGGGGCATGACGTCGAGGACTCCCAGGGCATGTCGATCCCGTGGTCGCCCCCGGAGTTCTTCGCCGACCCCCGCGCGCCGATGTGCGCAGCGACGTGTTCTCCCTGGCCGCGACCGTGTACTCGCTGCTCGCCGGGCAGACCCCCTTCGAACGGCGCGGACAGCGCAACACGGCCTCCGACCTGATCCACCGGATCACCTCCGAGCCGCTGCCCCCGCTGAACCGCCCCGATGTGCCGCCCGAGCTGAACCGGGTGCTGTCGATCGCGATGGCCAAGGACCCCGCCGGCCGCTACGACACCGCTCTCGCCTTCGGCCGCGGACTGCAGCAGGTCGAGCTCTCGCTCTCGCTGCCGGTCACCCAGATGGACGTGCTCGACGACCGGGTCGCCCCCACGGCCCACAGCGCCGAGGACGACGAGCTGGACATGCACACCCGGATCCGGAAGGTCGCGACCGTCGACCCCGATGCGGGCGCGACCACCGGCCCGGGGACCAGGCGGCGGCTCGACCCCTATGCCGGCGTCGCGCCGGCGGTCGGCGCTCCGGCGGCACCGGGCCCCACCTCGCCGACGCCGGCGGGCTTCGCCTCCCCGGCAGCGGCGGCGTCCGACGCGCTGGTGGAGTCCACCGTGCTGCGCCCGGCCGGGGCCCCGCTGACGTCCGCCTCGGCCCCCTCGCCGCTGCCCGCGCCGGGCTCCGCGGCGGCGGGCACCGCACCGTCGAAGACCCCGGTCTGGCCCTTCGTGACCCTGGCCGCGATCCTGGTCATCGTGCTCGGCGTCGGAGCCACCCTCGCGGTGCGCCACTTCGTGGTCCCCGAACCGGCGCCGATCGCGACCTCGGAGATCAACCTGGTCACCGACGCGAAGCAGGCCCCCGGTCCGCCGACGGACCTCACCCTGCAGGTGATCGCCGCGGAGGAGGGAGGGGGCAGGACCGGCCGGGTCCAGGTCTCCTGGGAACCGCCGGCCGACGCCACCGACGAGGACTACTTCATCGTCACCTGGAAGGACCTCCCGGGCAACTATGAGCGCTACGCCGCCCAGCACGAGGTCCACGGCCGCAACTCGCACGTCCTGGAGATCCCGCCGAAGCTGCCCGAGCGCTGCGTCGAGGTCAAGACCGTCACGCCCGACGGTCTGGCGAGCGCGTCGGAGGAGAAATGCCTCTAGAGCAGCCGACGGGTACGGTTTCCGCAGTGACGGATGGTCCACGACGACGAGGGGACGACTGAGGATGGCGTCGACGATTTCGGTCGAGTTCTGCGGGGAGTGGTTCCGCGTCGGGGAGGGGCAGGAACTCACCATCGGCCGCGAGGCCGACCTCACCATCGATGAGGACAACCCCTTCCTGCACCGCCGGTTCCTGACCATCGTGCAGGTCGATGCGATGTGGTGGCTGGTGAACATCGGCTCCCGGCTCTCGGCCACGATCACCGACGGCACCGGTTCGCTGCAGGCCTGGCTCGCGCCGGGCGCCCGCATCCCGCTGGTCTTCGACATCACTCGGGTGGTCTTCACCGCCGGACCGACCACCTACGATCTGTCCGTCCACGCGGACTCGCCGGAGTTCGCGCGGATCGCGGGACCGGACGACCCGGTGGGGGAGACCACGGTGGGCTCCGTGCAGCTGACCGCCAGCCAGAAGCTGCTGATCCTCGCCCTCGCCGAGCCGATGCTGAGCCGCGAGGGCTCCGGGATGAGCTCGGTGCCGACCTCGGCCCAGGCCTCCACACGGCTGGGCTGGCCGCTGACGAAGTTCAACCGCAAGCTCGACAACGTCTGCGACAAGCTCGACCGGCTCGGGGTGCGCGGACTGCGCGGCGGCCCCGGGAAGCTCGCGAGCAACCGTCGCGCCCGACTGGTCGAGCATGCGGTCTTCTCCCGCCTGGTGACCACCGAGGACCTGCCGCTGCTGGACCAGGTGCACGACGCGGACGAGGACTGAGGCGACCGCCGGCCCCGCAGGGCCGGTGACGGCGCGCGCAGGCACGGCACGCGCTCGAGCACGGACAGGACGGTGCGCCCCGCCCGGGGCGCACCGGAGGGCGGGCGAGGGGCCCGCCAGGGGGAGGAACCGCGATGCGCATCAAGCTGACTCTGCGCCGGCCCGAGGATCGGCTGACGGATCTCGAGGTGACGGCCGACGCGACCGCGACGGTCGCCGACGTCGCCACTGCGCTCTACGTCGCCGACCCGCTGCGCGGTGAGGTCGAGGCGCCGGAGGGTCTGACCCTGCAGGTGCAGGACCCCGGTGCCGGTCCCGGTGCGAACGGGGTCCGCTCCCTGGACCGCGGGATCGACCTGATCCAGGCGGGTCTGCGCTCGGGCAGCGTGGTCTCCATCGCCCGCTCCTCGACCGAGTACGCCACCCGCTCCGAGTCGCGCGGCGCCGCCGTCGCGCTGCTGCGGGTGCTCTCCGGTCCCGAGGCCGGCCGGGAGTTCCCCCTGCCCAGCGGCTCGAGCGTGATCGGCCGTGAGGGGGACCTCGACATCCGCATCGCCGACCCGATGCTCTCCAAGCGCCATGCCCGGATCAACGTCGGCGACTCGATCGAGATCGTGGACCTGCACTCCTCCAACGGGGTGGTGATCGGGGGCGAGCAGGTCCAGCGCGCCGTCGTCGGCCCCGCCGACACCGTGCTCATCGGGCAGACCACCTTCTCGGTGATCACGCTGCACCGGCTGGGGGGCACCGCACCGAGCTCGCCGGTGGTGGAGTTCAACCGCTCCCCGCGGGTGGTGCCGCGGTTCCCGTACCGGCCGCTGAAGGCGCCGACGCCGCCGAAGGAGCCCAGCCCGCAGTTCTTCCCGGTCTTCATGATGTTCGCCCCGCTGCTCATGGGCGGCTTCATGTTCGCGCTGACCGGCAGCCCCTTCGCGCTGATCTTCGTGTTCATGATGCCGATGATGGCGACGGCGGGATACCTCAACCGCAAGTACCAGCAGAAGAAGATCCTCGAACGGCAGATCGCGAACTTCGAGGAGGGCCTGGCCTCCCTGAAGCGCCGGGTCACCGCGGCGCAGGACCTCGAACGCGCGGTGCGCCTGGTGGAGGCCCCCTCGGCGGCCGACACCGTCGATGCGGCGTTCCGCCTCGGCCGCCTGCTGTGGACGCACCGGCCCGAGCACAGCGCCTTCGGCAGCGTCCGGCTGGGCCTGGGCATCGCCGAATCGCGGGTGGGCATCGAGATGCCGGCGGAGAACGACGCGATCCCGCTGTACTACGACATGCTCGACGACTTGCACGAGGAGTACCGGATGATCGCCGGCGTGCCGGTGGTCGCCGAGCTCCGCCAGGCCGGGAGCCTGGGCATCGCCGGCGGCGGGGACGAGGCCGACGGGGTCGCCCGCGGCATCGTCACCCAGCTCTTCGCCCTCCACTCCCCGGCGGAGGTCGCGATCGCCGCGATCACCTCGCGCTCGACCCGCGAGCGCTGGGAGTGGCTGAAGTGGCTGCCGCACACCTCCAGCCCGCACTCCCCGCTGCCCGGCGACCATCTCGCCGACACCCCCGGGCGGGGGACCTCCCTGCTGTCGCGGATCGAGGAGCTCATCGAGCAGCGGGCGGGCGAGGCCCCGCCCCGGCTGCGCACCCCGGTGACCGCCGACATCACCGAGGAGCCCCCGCTGCCCCCGGAGCCGGTGACCCCGAACCTGGTGGTCGTCATCGAGGACGACGCCCCCGTGGACCGGGCCCGCCTGGTGCGCATCGCCGAGCGCGGCCCGGACGTCGGCGTCCATGTGATCTGGTGCGCCCCCAACGTGGCGGCGCTGCCCGCCGCCTGCCGCACCTACGTCTCCGTCGAGGAGTCGGTGGAGGGGGCGAGCGCCGGGCAGGTGCGGCTGGGGGAGCGGTTCTACCCGGTCACCGTGGAGACCGTGGCCGTCGAGGTGGCCGCCGGAGTGGCCCGTCACCTCGCCCCGGTGGTCGACGCCGGCGTCCCGATCGACGACGACTCGGACCTCCCGCGCGCCATCTCGTACCTCAAGCTCGGCGGCATGGCGATGGCCGAGGACCCCGACTACATCATCGAGCGGTGGAAGGAGAACAGCTCCCTGACCCCGCGCGACGGCTCGGCGCCGCGGCGCCGCAAGCACGACGCGAACCTGCGCGGCCTTATCGGCCACAACGGACAGGACGCCTTCCACCTCGACCTGCGCGCCAACGGCCCCCACGCCCTGGTGGGAGGCACCACCGGCGCCGGCAAGTCCGAGTTCCTGCAGGCCTGGGTGATGGGCATGGCCACCGCCCACAGCCCCGACCGGGTGACGTTCCTGTTCGTGGACTACAAGGGCGGTGCGGCCTTCGCCGACGCCACCGAGCTCCCGCACACCGTCGGCATGGTCACCGACCTCTCCCAGCACCTGGTGCGCCGGGCGCTGACCTCGCTGCGCGCCGAGCTGCACCACCGCGAGCACCTGCTGAACCGGAAGAAGGCGAAGGACCTCGTCTCCCTCGAGCGCACCGGCGACCCCGAGACGCCGCCCAGCCTGATCATCATCGTCGACGAGTTCGCGGCACTGGCCAAGGAGATCCCGGAGTTCGTGGACGGCGTCGTGGACGTCGCCGCCCGCGGCCGCTCCCTGGGCCTGCACCTGATCCTGGCCACCCAGCGACCGGCCGGCGTGATCAAGGACAACCTGCGCGCCAACACCAACCTGCGCATCGCGCTTCGCATGGCCGACGAGGCCGACTCCAAGGACATCCTCGGCGACAAGATGGCCGCGCACTTCGACCCGGGCATCCCGGGCCGCGCCGCGGCGAAGACCGGCCCCGGCCGCATCGCCACCTTCCAGACCGGCTACGCCGGCGGCTGGACCACCCACGAGCCCGAACGGGCGCGGATCGACATCGTCGAGAAGGCCTTCGGCACCGGCGAGGCGTGGGACATCCCCTCGCCGCCGACCCGGGAGGTCACGGACCCCGGCCCCACCGACATCTCGCGCGTCGTCGCCACGGTGCGGGCGGCGGCCGAGCGGGCCGGCGTGCCGGCGCCCCGCAAGCCGTGGCTGTCCGAGCTGGCCGACGCCTATGACCTCTCCCGACTGCCCAGCCGGCGCACCGACGAGGAGCTGCTGCTGGGCGTGATGGACGTCCCCGAGGACCAGGCCCAGCCCACCCTGTCCTACTACCCGGACCGCGACGGGAACATGGCCGTCTACGGCACCGGCGGCTCCGGCAAGTCCACCACCCTGCGCACGATCGCGATCTCGGCCGCCTCGACCGTGCGCGGCGGTCCCGTCCACGTCTACGGCCTCGACTTCGGCGCCTCGGGCCTGTCGATGCTCGAGGAGCTGCCCCATGTGGGCTCCATCATCCCCGGCGACGACGAGGAGCGCGTGATCCGGCTGCTGCGGACCCTGCGCGCGCTGATCGACGAGCGGGCCCGGGACTTCGCGGCGCGCCGCGCCGGCTCGGTGGCCGAGTACCGCCGGCTCGCCGACGCCCCCGACACCCCGCGCATCCTGCTGCTGGTCGACGGGATGGCCGCCTTCCGCGAGGCCTACGACTACTCGAACCTCACCAAGTGGTTCACCGCCTTCGTGCAGATCGCGACCGACGGCCGCCAGGTGGGCGTCCACGTGGTCGTCACCGGCGACCGCCCCAACGCGATCCCGACCTCGCTCGGCTCCTCCATCCAGCGCCGACTCGTCCACCGCATGGCCAGCGCCGACGACTACGCCGGCTTCGGCGAGCCGAAGGACGTGCTGGAGACGAACTCGCCCCCCGGGCGGGCGATCGTGGACGGCCACGAGGTCCAGGTCGCCGTGCACGGCGGCGACTCCAACGTCGCCCTCCAGTCCCGTGAGGTCACCAAGCTCGCCGAGGCGATGCGCCGCGCCGGCGTGCCGGAGGCCCCCGCGATCGAGCGCCTGCCCGAACGGATCGAGTTCTCCTCGCTGCGGCCGACGGTCGGCGGGCTGCCGGTGCTGGGCGTGGCCGACGAGACCCTCGCCGAGATCACCTACGAGCCGCGCGGCGCCTTCATGGTCACCGGGCCGATGGGCTCCGGACGCACCACGGCGATGCTCACCATCGCCACCGGCCTGGCCGCGATGGACGCTCCGCTGCGCCTGGTCCGCTTCTCCGCGCGCCGCACCCCGCTGACCGGTCTGCCGATCTGGGACGTCGAGGCCTCCGATCCGGAGACCGTCAAGGACCTCGCCGCCCAGCTGCGCGGGACCATCGAGTCCGGCGCCGTCGGCGAGGGCCGGCTGGCCCTGTTCATCGACGGCGTCGCCGACTTCACCGGCACCGGGGTCGAGAACGACCTGGACAAGCTGATCCGGGCCTGCACCCGGGAGGGCCAGTTCGTGGTCGGCGAGAACGAGTCCGCCTCGTGGTCGCAGGCGTACGTGCTCGCCCAGCCCTTCAAGGCCGGCCGCCGCGGGCTGCTGCTGCAGCCCAGCGACATGGACGGCGACACCCTGCTCGGCACCGGGCTGGGGAGGATCCGTCGCGCGGACTTCCCGGCCGGCCGCGGCTTCCTCGTCCACAGCGGCCGGGCGATGAAACTGCAGGTCGCTCAGATCACGACCGGCTGAGCGGGGCCCGCGGCGGCAGGGGAGGAGCGGTCGTCCCCATGGGGACTCCTCCCCATGGTCCGCGTCCGCGCCGCGCCCTAGAGTGAGCTCGTCGACTTTCGGCAGCAGGCCGGTGCACCGGATGGGGCGCGGGCACCAGAGCACAGGAAGGGGGATCCTCACCGTGAACGCCACGAAGGGGATGAACGTCGAAGAGGTCCGGCGGATGGCGACGCAGCTGCGCGAGGCGGCGGAGGAGATCACGCAGATCGAGCAGGAGCTGACCTCGGGTCTCGAGGGGGTGGACTGGACCGGTCCGGATGCGGATCGCTTCCGGGGCCAGTGGTCGGGCGAGATGGTCCCGGCGCTGCAGCAGATCATGAACGCCGTCACCGAGCTGGGCGACACCGCGGAGCGCAACATCGCCGAGCAGGAGTCCACCTCCTCCAGCTGAGACCCTCGGCCGAGGGCGGCGGAGCGGCTCCCACGACCGGCAGGAGGCCCGAGCGGGAGCCCGCTCGGGCCGTCGTGGGCCCTGATATCTTGAGCGCCGTCGTCGGTGGGAGGAGCGGAGCGTTGCCATGGCCAGGAGCATCGAGTTCCCGAGCGCGGACTTCCCCGGCCCACCGCGGATCACCCTGGAGGTGCCCGACGGTTGGGAGACGCTGACCGTCCCGGGCGTCCAGGTCGCCGTCGCGCAGCCCCGGGTGGAGGGGCAGTTCCGGGCGAACGTGGTGGTCACCGTGCAGCGCGTCGGCCCCGAGTTCAGCCTCGCGGAGGCCCGGGCGGGACTCGAGCAGCGCAAGGCGGCGCTGCCGGAGCTCGAGGAGCTCGGCACGGGGGAGCTCGAGAGGCAGGGCACCACCTGGATCGCCAGCGAGTACGGGTACACGCAGCCCGGCCGCCCCACCGTCGTGCAGGCCGCCCGCTATGCCGTCCTCGACCGCGGCGGGATCGCGAAGGACGTGCTGGAGATCGTCGGCAGCTGCGGCGCCGAGCGCGCCGACGAGGAGATCGAGATCGTTCGCGGCATCCAGGACTCGGTGCGCCTGGACCTCGGCTGACTCGCGCGCAGGGACCGCCCCGCTCCCGTCGCGGGCAGGGCCGGCGCCGCTCGGCGCCCAGCGCGGGCCGCGGCTGCGGACGCCCGCTTGTCCACACCGCTAGAAATCCCGAGGGGGCGCCCTGACCTGGTGCGATGCTGCTCAGACGGAATGGGGAGGAGCATGGGGAGTTGTCCCCATCGCCAAGGGTGAGGCGGCACTCTAGGGTTGGGACATCACCTGGGGGACAGGGATCGGGGAAGCGGTGAGATGCCGTGGAGGTCGGGTCCGGTGGGTGGGGCCAGTTTTCACAACCAGATGGAGGACACCATGAAGAAGGGCATGACCCCGGAGGCCGTCGAGCGGATGGCCCAGCAGATCAGCGAGGCCGGCGAGACGACCCAGCAGATCTACCAGCAGATCTCCTCCCGCGTGGCGGAGTTCGACTGGACCGGCGAGGACCGCGACCGCTACGTGAGCGAGTTCGAGGGGACCGTGGGCGCGCTGGTCCAGCAGGTCGTCCAGCAGGCCGGCCAGTTCTCCGAGCGCGCGAGCCGCAACGCTGCGGAGCAGCGCGAGGCCTCCGCCTGAGTCTCGGGCGCTTCTCTTCTTCACTTTCTTCAGCATCGAGCTCCGGGACGGGGCGAAAGGGGTAGGTCATGGCTTTCAAGGGTATGAATCCGGACGAGGGTCGCGAGGTCGCGCAGGGCATCAACGAGGCCGGTCAGCAGGTCCTCGAGGCGATCGATGCGGCGACCACCGTGGTGAACTCGGTCGAGTGGGTCGGCCCGGACTACGACGCGTACCGCGACGAGTGGAACCAGTTCGTCAGCGGCACGGTGGACCAGCTGGTGCAGGCTCTGCAGAACAAGCACACCGAGCTGAACCAGCACGCCGAGCAGCAGGACGCCACCTCGAACCAGGCCTGAGCCTCTCGACCTGGTCCGACGCCGGAAGGCCCCGTCCCCCTCTGCGGTGGGGGACGGGGCCTTCCGGCGTCCGCGGCGGTGAGCGCCGGGGCAGTGACGAGGGGCGGCGGCCGGGACCCGGCCGCCGCCGCGAGCGTCAGCGGTAGTTCACGAACTGGAGGGCGACCTCGAGGTCCTTGCCCTTCAGCAGCGCGATGACCGCCTGCAGGTCGTCACGGCTCTTGGACGAGACCCGCAGCTCGTCGCCCTGGATCTGCGCCTTGGCGCCCTTGGGGCCCTCGTCGCGGATGAGCTTGGAGATCTTCTTGGCGTCCTCGGTGCTGATGCCCTCCTTGAGGGACGCCACCAGGCGCACCTCCTTGCCGGACTGCTTCGGCTCCCCGATGTCCAGCGCCTTGAGCGAGATCCCGCGACGCAGCAGCTTGGTCTGCAGCACGTCGAGCACGGCGAGCAACCGCTCCTCCGCGTTGGCGGTCATGACGATGTCGTCCCCGCTGAGCGTGATCGAGGCACCGGTGTTGCGGAAGTCGTAGCGCTGCCCGACCTCCTTGACGGCCTGATTGACGGCGTTGTCGACCTCCTGCCGGTCGAGCTTGCTGACGATGTCGAACGATGAATCTGCCACGGCGGATCCTTCCTCTGTGCGGCCGGGATGCGGCCTCGGGGTCGAGCCACCCTCTCATTGTCCCCGAGGCGCCGCACCGCGCAGCTGCGCGGCCGGTTACCGGGCAGGCACCGGCGACCCGTGGGGTGGGCGCCGCAGGGCCTGTGAGGTTCTTCATGCGCCCCGAGCGGCCTGCGGGTTCGCGCCCCGGGCGAAGCCTCGGTATGCTGTTCCAGGTCCGCTCCCGGCGGCCACCCGATCTCGGTCGGGCGGGCAGCGGGAGCAGTCCGGGGCAGGTTACCCGAGCGGCCAAAGGGAGCTGACTGTAAATCAGCTGGCATTGCCTACGTGGGTTCGAATCCCTCACCTGCCACTGCGGAGGGTCCATGTGATCCGAAGCACCGGAAGCCCCCACCGAATTGCCTCACGGCGACGAGGCGGGTAAGGTTCACCGGGTTGCCCTGATAGCTCAGTCGGCAGAGCGTCTCCATGGTAAGGAGAAGGTCAAGGGTTCGATTCCCTTTCAGGGCTCTGATGGATGCGGCGGCCCGGTCTCATTCGAGATCGGGCCGCCGCGTCGGTCACGCCGGGGTAGCTCAGACGGTTAGAGCGCACGACTCATAATCGTGAGGTCGCGGGTTCGATCCCCGCCCTCGGTACCACGCCGGTCAGCACCGGAGTGCAAGATCCACCTCCCCGGGCACGGGGACCCACGAGGTGCGCCGTCAAGCGCATCACCCGGACGAAAGAGGCGAACCGTGGCGAGCAAGAGCTCTGACGTGCGTCCCAAGATCACCATGGCATGTGTTGACTGCAAGGCGCGCAACTACATCACCAAGAAGAACCGTCGCAACACCCCGGATCGGCTCGAGCTCTCGAAGTTCTGCCCGACCTGCGGCAAGCAGACGCCCCACCGCGAGACCCGCTGAGCGGTCCGCACGCACCTGCCTGAAGGCCACCCGGATCATCCGGGTGGCCTTCAGTGCGTTCCGGGACGCTCCGGCGGGGGACGGCCTCCCGCCCCCGGGGACCTGAGATGATCGAGCCGTCCGCATCCGCCGCCCTCCGGGGCGGCCCGACCTCGGGAGGCAGCATGCCCACCACCCCCGACCCCGCCTTCGCCGGCCGCACCTACCTGCCCGGCCCCGTGCACACCGTCTCGGCCGCGAAGATCGCCGAGTTCGCCCGCGCCACCGGTGCGGCCTCGCCGCTGCACACCGATCCCGAGGCGGCCCGCCGCGCCGGCCACGCCGGCCCGATCGCACCCCCCACCTTCCTGGTCTCCCTCGCGCAGGCCACCGAGGCCCAGTACATCGAGGACCCGGCCTCCGGCATCGACTTCCGCAGGGTGGTCCACGGGGAGGAGTCCTTCACCCTGCACCGGCCCGTGGTCGCCGGGGACCGACTGATCCCCACCCTGACCGTCGAGTCCGTCCGCGCCGCCGGCGGCCACGCCATGGTCACCACCCGCGTCGACCTGAGCGACGAGGACGGCGCCGAGGTCGCCGCCGTGCGCAGCATGCTCGTCGTCCGCGGCGACTGAGCGCCCCGGCCGACCGCCCCGCCCACCGCCACGGACCCGAGGAGCACCCATGACGTCCACGCCCACGCCCGCCGCCCCGCCGACCCTCGCCGACCTCACCGTCGGTCAGGAGATCGCCCGCACCCGGCACGAGATCACCCGCGACACCCTGGTGCGCTACGCCGGGGCCTCCGGTGACTTCAACCCCATCCACTACAACGACGCCGTCGCCACCGAGGCGGGCCTGCCGGGGGTCATCGCCCACGGCATGCTCACCATGGGCACCGCCATCACCGGGCTGCTCGACGCGCTCGGCGACCCGAGCGCCGTGCGGGGCTACTCGGTGCGCTTCACCCACCCGATCCCCGTGCCCCCCACCGGGTCGGTCACCCTCGAGGTCGTCGCCGTCGTCGGCGCGATCGACGAGCAGGCCGGCACCGCCCGCGTGGATCTGACCGCGCAGGTCGACGGCACCAAGGTGCTCGGCCGAGCACGCGCCACCGTGGCCCTGGCCGCGGCCGGGACGGACGCCTGATGAGACTCTCGGACCTCACCACCCTCCGCCTCGGCGGCGAGATCGCGCACCTCGTCGAGGCGCGCACCGCCGAGGAGGTCATCGAGGCCGTCGCCGCCGCCGACGCCGCGGGGGAGCCGTTGCTGGTCCTCGGCGGGGGCTCCAACCTGGTCGCCTCCGACGAACCCTTCGAGGGCACCGTCGTGCTGCTGCGCGATCCCGAGGACCCGCCGCTGCTGGACGCCATGTGCGAGATCAGCCCCTCGGGGGAGCCCGACGGCATCGCCGTGGATCCCGCCGAGCTGACGCCGCTGGACCCCACCTGCGGAGGGGCGATCGCCGAGTACTTCGCCGGGGTGAACTGGGACCGGGCGGTGCGCTACGCGATCGCCCGGGAGATGATCGGGATCGAGGCGCTCTCGGGCATCCCCGGCTCCGTCGGCGCCACCCCGATCCAGAACGTCGGCGCCTACGGGCAGGAGGTCGCCTCGACCATCTCCCGGGTGCGCACCTGGGACCGCGAGAAGAACGCCGTGCGCACCTTCTTCGCCGCCGACTGCCGGTTCTCCTACCGTGACAGCGTCTTCAAGCGCACCCCCTACGCCGGACCGGTCCCCTCCGCCACCGGCCGCTACGTGGTGCTGTCGGTGACCTTCCAGCACACCATCGGGCGCCTCTCGGCCCCCATCCGCTACGCGCAGCTCGCCGACGCCCTCGGGGTCCCGGTGGGAGCCCGCGCCCCGATGAGCGAGGTCCGCGAGGCGGTCCTGGCCATCCGGGCCGCCAAGGGCATGGTGCTGGATCCGGCCGACCACGACACCTGGAGCGCCGGCTCCTTCTTCACCAACCCGATCCTGGAGGCGGCCGATGCGGCCCGGCTGCCCGCCGCGGCGCCCCGCTTCGACGCCGGCGACGGCCGGGTCAAGACCAGCGCCGCCTGGCTGATCAGCCACTCCGGCATCGAGCGCGGCCACGCCGTGGGGGAGCGCGCGGCGGTCTCCACCAAGCACTCCCTGGCGCTGACCAACCGCGGCGGCGCGAGCAGCGACGAGCTGGTCGCCCTGGCCCGTGACGTGCAGGAACGGGTGCAGCGGAGCTTCGGGATCCGCCTGGTGCCGGAGCCGGTCCGTCTCGGCCTCGACCTCTGAGCCCGGCGACGCCACCGTCCGCCTAGGATGGCCCGGGGGCGCCCGTCGTCGCCCCGCCCCGTCACCGCAGGAGGCCCCGTGAACTCGTTCGATCAGTCCATCGCCGATCTCGACCCGGAGCTCGCCCAGGTCCTGGACCGCGAGCTCGCCCGCCAGCAGCGCACCCTGGAGATGATCGCCAGCGAGAACTTCGTGCCGCGCGCCGTGCTGCAGGCCCAGGGTTCGGTGCTGACGAACAAGTACGCCGAGGGATATCCGGGCCGGCGCTACTACGGCGGCTGCGAGGAGGTCGACGTCGCCGAGCAGATCGCGATCGACCGGGCCAAGGCCCTCTTCGGCGCCGAGCACGTCAACGTCCAGCCGCACTCGGGTGCCAGCGCGAACGCCGCGGTGATGCACGCCCTGGCCCGTCCGGGCGACAAGCTGATGGGCCTCTCGCTCGCCCACGGCGGCCACCTCACGCACGGCATGAAGATCAACTTCTCGGGCCGCCTCTACGACATCGTCGCCTACGAGACCGAGCCCGGCACCGGGCTGATCGACATGGACAAGGTGCGCGAGCTGGCGCTCGCCGAGCAGCCCAAGGTGATCGTCGCCGGCTGGTCCGCCTACACCCGCCAGCTCGACTTCCCCGCCTTCCGCGCCATCGCCGACGAGGTCGGCGCCGCGCTGTGGGTCGACATGGCGCATTTCGCGGGCCTGGTCGCCGCCGGTCTGCACCCGAGCCCCGTCCCCTACGCGGACGTCGTCTCCACCACCATCCACAAGACCCTCGGCGGCCCCCGCTCCGGCATGATCATGTGCACCGAGCAGTGGGCCAAGAAGATCGACTCCGCGGTGTTCCCCGGCCAGCAGGGCGGCCCGCTCATGCACGTCATCGCCGCGAAGGCGGTCGCCCTGAAGATCGCCGCGACCGACGAGTTCAAGGACCGCCAGCGACGCACCCTCGAGGGCGCCAAGATCCTCGCCGAGCGCCTGCAGGCCGAGGACGCGAAGGCCTCCGGCGTGAAGCTGATCTCCGGCGGCACCGACGTGCACCTGGTGCTGGTGGACCTGGTCGACAGCGAGCTGGACGGCCAGCAGGCCGAGGACCGCCTCCACGAGGCCGGGATCACCGTGAACCGCAACGCCGTCCCCAACGACCCCCGTCCCCCGCGGGTCACCTCGGGCCTGCGCATCGGCACCCCGGCCCTGGCCACCCGCGGCTTCGGCGCCGCGGAGTTCACCGAGGTCGCCGACATCATCGCCCTGGCCCTGACCGGCGGCGAGGACATCGCCTCGCTGCGCCGCCGCACCGCCGCCCTGGCCGACGCCAACCCGCTGTACGCCGACCTCGAGCAGTACTGAGCGATCCCCGCGGGGCCCGGCAGCGCGACGCCGGGCCCCGCGGCCGTCCGACCCCAGCGCGCAGACCCCGCCCCGATCCCCACATCCCAGGAGAGCGCCATGACTGCTCAGATCCTCGACGGCAAGGCCACCGCGAAGGCGATCAAGGAGGAGCTGGCCGCCCGGGTGACGCGCCTGGTCGACGCCGGCCACCAGCGGCCGGGGCTGGCCACCGTGCTGGTGGGCGATGATCCGGGCAGCGCCGCCTATGTGCGCGGCAAGCACCGTGACAGCGAGCAGATCGGCCTGAACTCCCTCCAGGAGCACCTCCCGGCCGATGCCACCCAGGCCGACGTCGAGGCGGTCGTGGACCGGCTCAACGCCGACGCCGCCTGCACCGGCTACATCGTGCAGCTGCCGCTGCCGAAGCACATCGACACCGACGCGATCCTCGAGCGCATCGACCCCGCCAAGGACGCCGACGGGCTCCACCCCACCAACCTCGGCCGACTGGTGCTGAACGCGTACACCCCGATCAGCACCCCGCTGCCGTGCACCCCCGCGCGGTGATCGAGCTGGTCGAGCGCCACGGACTGGATTTCCGCGGCAAGGACGTCGTGGTCGTCGGCCGCGGCGTCACCGTCGGCCGCTCGATCGGCGCGCTGCTGACCCGCCGCGAGCACAACGCGACCGTCACCCTCTGCCACACCGGCACCGCCGACCTCCCGGCGCAGCTGCGGCGCGCCGACGTGATCGTCGCCGCCGCCGGCGCCGCGCACCTGGTGCGACCGCAGGACGTGAAGCCCGGCGCGATCGTGCTCGACGTGGGCGTCTCGCGCCAGGAGGACCCGGCCGGCGGCAGGGCCACGCTGGTGGGCGACGTCGACCCCGCCGTGGCCGAGGTCGCCGGATGGATCAGCCCCAACCCCGGCGGTGTCGGCCCCATGACCCGGGCGTTGCTGCTGAAGAACGTGGTCGAGGCGGCCGAGCGGGCCGCGGGCATCACGCAGGACTGACCCGGTCCCGGCCGCGGGGCCTGGGATACTGGTGGGCATGAGCTTCACCATCGCCACCGTCAACGTCAACGGCCTGCGGGCCGCCGTCCGCAAGGGCATGCCGGACTGGGTCGCCGCGACCAGCGCCGACGTCATCACCCTGCAGGAGGTGCGCGCCCCGGACGAGCTGGTCGCCGATCTGGTGGGGGAGGGCTGGTCCACCGCCTCGGAGGCCTCGCTGCTCAAGGGCCGCGCCGGGGTCGCGATCGCGGTGCGCTCGGCCCGCGACGACGTGGACCTGGAGGCCGTGCGGCGCGGGATGCCCGGGGTCGAGGGGGATGCCCACACCGGCCGCTGGCTGGAGGCCGACCTCTCCGATCCCCTCGGCGACGGGCGGGACCTCACCGTGGTCTCCTGCTACCTGCACTCCGGGACCGTCGAGAAGCCGCAGACCATGATCGACAAGTACGCCTTCCTCGACGCCATGATGCTGCGGCTCGAGGAGCTGCGCTCCCAGGGCGGCCATGTCGTGCTCACCGGTGACATCAACATCGCCCACACCGAGTGGGACATCAAGAACTGGAAGGGCAACCTGAAGAGCGCCGGATTCCTGCCCGAGGAGCGCGCCTACCTCGACCGCCTCACCACCGAGGCGGGCTTCGTCGACGTCCACCGCGCCCTGCACGGCGACGGCCCCGGCCCGTACACCTGGTGGTCCCAGCGCGGCAAGGCCTTCGACAACGACTCGGGCTGGAGGATCGACTACCAGCTGGCCACCGAGGACCTCGCCGCCCGCGCCGTCTCCGCCCAGGTCGACCGTGCCCCGAGCTACGACGCCCGCTGGTCCGACCACGCGCCGCTGGTGGTCACCTACTCCTGAGCGGCACCGGCCGACGGGGCCTGTGCCGGCGCCGGATCCTGGCCTAGGGTGGTGCCCGACCGGCTCGCCCGGGCCGGCGGACTGCCAGGAGACCGCGATGGACGCCACGACCCGCACCCTCGCCGTGGCCGACGCCGAGATCGTCCACCACGTCCACGGCCCGCTGCCTCCGGCCGACGGCGCCCCGGCGCTGCTGATGATCGGTCAGCCGATGACCTCCGAGGGCTTCGGGGAGCTCGCCGCCCGGTTCCCGGACCGCACGGTGATCACCTACGATCCCCGCGGACTGGGTGCGAGCCGCCGCGCCGACGGACGCACGGACAACTCCCCGCAGACCCAGGCCGAGGACCTGCACGCCCTGATCGGGGATGTCGGCGGGCCGGTCGAGATCTTCGCCAGCAGCGGGGGAGCGGTCACCGGCCTCGCCCTCGTGGCCGCGCATCCGGAGGATGTCTCCGTGCTCGTCGCCCATGAGCCGCCCCTGCTGCGGATCCTCCCGGATGCCGAGGCCGCCGTGCGCGCGGAGGCCGCCGTCACCGAGGCGTACCGACGGCGCGGCTGGGGCGCCGGGATGGCCGCCTTCATCGCCATGGTGACCTGGCCGGGCGAGTTCGGCGACGCGTTCGCGAGCCGTCCGCTGCCGGATCCGGCCCGGTTCGGTCTGCCCGAGGCGGACGACGGCTCGCGGGAGGATCCGCTGCTGTCGGGGACCAGCGCCGCGATCACCGGGTACCTGCCCGACGTCGAGGCCCTGGGCCGGGCCTCGACGCGGGTGGTGATCGCTGTCGGCGAGGAGTCCGCCGGGGTCCTCACCGGTCGCACGGCGAGGGCCGCCGCCGAGCTCCTCGGCACCGAGCCGGTGGTCCTCCCCGGTGGCCACGGAGGGTTCCACACCCTCGATCCGATGCACCCCGGGCGGCCCGGACCCTTCGCGGAGCGCCTGCGCGAGGTCCTGGCCGGCGCCCGCTGATCAGCAGGTCCGGCCGACCGGAGGCACCGGGCCGGGGACACCGGGCCGGGACAGGACGACGCCCGCCCGGGAGGACCCGGGCGGGCGTCGTCGCGAGGGGGGCGTTCCCGCGGGAACGTCCGGGTCAGACGCGGCCGGTGATCACGGCCTGCTTGACCTCGGCGATCGCCTTGGTGACCTCGATGCCGCGCGGGCACGCCTCGGTGCAGTTGAAGGTGGTGCGGCAGCGCCACACGCCCTCCTTGGAGTTCAGGATCTCCAGTCGCTGCTCGCCGGCGTCGTCGCGGGAGTCGAAGATGAAGCGGTGGGCGTTGACGATCGCGGCCGGGCCGAAGTACTGCCCGTCGGTCCAGAACACCGGGCACGAGGACGTGCACGCGGCGCAGAGGATGCACTTGGTGGTGTCGTCGTAGCGCTCCCGCTGCTCGGGCGACTGCAGTCGCTCCCGGCTGGGCTCCTGGCCCTTGGCCACCAGGAACGGCATCACCTCGCGGTAGGACTCGAAGAACGGGTCCATGTCCACGATCAGGTCCTTCTCGACCGGCAGGCCCTTGATGGGCTCGACGGTGATCGGCTTCTTCAGGTCCATGTCCTTCAGCAGCGTCTTGCAGGCCAGGCGGTTGCGGCCGTTGATCCGCATCGCGTCGGAGCCGCAGATGCCGTGCGCGCAGGAGCGGCGGAAGGACAGCGAGCCGTCCAGGTGCCACTTGATCTCGTGCAGGGCGTCCAGCACACGGTCGGTGCCGTGCATGGTGACGGTGAAGTCCTCCCAGTGGATTCCCTGGTCGTCATCCGGGTTGTAGCGCGCGATGCGCAGCGTCACCTCGAACGAGGGGATCTCGCCGGCACCCGTGTCGGCCTCGGGCTTCTCAGCAACAGCAGTCATCAGAACGTGCGCTCCTTCGGCTGGTAGCGGGTGATCACGACGGGCTTGGTGCCCAGACGGATCGAGGTCCCCTCGGCACCCTCCTCACCCGGCAGGGTGCGGTAGGCCATCGTGTGCTCGAGGTAGTTGACGTCGTCGCGCGTGTCGTAGTCCTCGCGGAAGTGACCGCCGCGGGACTCCTTCCGGTTCAGCGCGCCGAGCGTCACGATCTCGGCGAGGTCCAGCAGGAAGCCGAGCTCGACGGCCTCCATGAGGTCCAGGTTGTAGCGGCGGCCCTTGTCCTGGATGGCGACCGTCTCGTAGCGGTGCTTGAGGTCCTTGATGCCGGCCAGGGCCGCACGGCAGGTCTCGTCGGTGCGGAACACCTGCACGTTGAGGTCCATCAGCTCCTGCAGGTCGCTGCGGATGTCGGCGATGCGGTCCTTCGTCGCCGGACGGTCGCGCAGCCGGTCGAGCAGCTCGACGGTGGGGGCCTCGCCGCCCTCGGGCAGCTCGGCCAGCTCCACGGTGGCGGCGTGCGCCGCGGCCGCGATGCCGGCCCGGCGGCCGAAGACGTTGATGTCCAGCAGCGAGTTGGTGCCCAGGCGGTTGCCGCCGTGCACCGACACGCAGGCGGTCTCACCGGCCGCGTACAGGCCCGGGACGACGTCGGTGGCGTTGCGCAGCACCTCGCCCTGGATGTTGGTGGGGATGCCGCCCATGCCGTAGTGCGCGGTGGGGAACACCGGCACCGGCTCCGTGTACGGCTCCACACCCAGGTAGGTGCGCGCGAACTCGGTGATGTCCGGGAGCTTCGCGTCGATGTGCGCGGGCTCGAGGTGGGTGAGGTCCAGCAGGACGTAGTCCTTGTTCGGACCGCAGCCACGGCCCTCGCGCACCTCGTTGGCCATCGCCCGGGCGACCACGTCGCGGGGGGCGAGGTCCTTCAGGGTGGGGGCGTAGCGCTCCATGAAGCGCTCCATGTCGCTGTTGCGCAGGATCGCGCCCTCGCCGCGGGCCGCCTCCGACAGCAGGATGCCCAGGCCCGCCAGGCCCGTGGGATGGAACTGGAAGAACTCCATGTCCTCCAGCGGGATGCCGCGGCGGAAGGCCATCGCCGGTCCGTCACCGGTGAGGGTGTGGGCGTTGGAGGTGGTCTTGAAGATCTTGCCGAAGCCGCCGGAGGCGAACACCACGGACTTCGCACGGAAGACGTGGATCTCGCCGGTGGCCAGCTCGTAGGTGACCACGCCGGCGGCGCGCACCCCTCGTCGCTGCGGGGATCACCGGTCATCAGCACGTCGAGCACGTAGTACTCGTTGAAGAAGTCGACCTCCTGCTTGACGCAGTTCTGGAACAGCGTCTGCAGGATCATGTGGCCGGTGCGGTCCGCGGCGTAGCAGGCGCGGCGCACGGGCGCCTCGCCGTGCTCGCGGGTGTGCCCGCCGAAGCGGCGCTGGTCGATCTTGCCGTCGGGGGTGCGGTTGAAGGGCAGCCCCATCTTCTCCAGGTCCAGCACCGCGTCGATGGCCTCCTTGGCCATCACCTCGGCGGCCTCCTGGTCGACCAGGTAGTCACCGCCCTTGACGGTGTCGTAGGTGTGCCACTCCCAGTTGTCCTCCTCGACGTTGGCGAGGGCGGCGCACATGCCGCCCTGCGCCGCGCCGGTGTGGGAGCGCGTGGGGTAGAGCTTGGTGACGACCGCGGTACGGGCGTGCTTGGAGGACTCCAGCGCCGCGCGCATACCGGCGCCGCCGGCACCGATGATGACCACGTCGTAGTTATGGGTCTGCATGTGTGGTGACTGCTCCGTTTCGAGGTCGACCGGGTGAAGAGGCGGGGGACGGTCGGTCGGGCCCGACCCCCGGAAGGCGTCAGCCCTCGCAGAAGGAGGGCAGCAGGCTCGGCTCGGCGCCCGCCGGGCACGGATCGAAGGTGAAGATCACCAGGGTGCCGAGGATGAGCGTGACGATGACCGCGAAGTACAGCAGGGCCTTGAGGACCATCCGGGTGCGGCCGCCGCGCGCGTAGTCGCTGATGATGGTGCGCACGCCGTTGCCGCCGTGGATCAGGCCCAGCCACAGCATCAGCAGGTCCCAGACCTGCCAGAACGGGGAGGCCCACTTGCCGCCGACGAAGGCGAAGTCGATGCCCTTGACGCCCTCGCCGAGCCACAGGTTCACGAACAGGTGGCCGAACACGAGGATCACCAGCAGCACACCCGAGGCGCGCATGAACAGCCACGACACCATCTCGGTGTTGATGCCGCGCTGGCCGGTGCGGCGGTAGCGGGTGCGGGGATCGGGGATCGACTGCTTGGTCTGTGCACTCATCGTCACGCTCCGAACATGTGCATGAGGTGGCGGGGGAGGAAGCCGGCCATGAGGACGGCCCACACGATCACGACACCCCAGAAGAGGCCGCGCTGGTGGTTCGTGCCCCGGGACCAGAAGTCCACGAGGATGATGCGCAGGCCGTTGAGGGCGTGGAAGAGGATCGCCCCGACCAGTCCGACCTCGCCGAGGCCGAACACGACGGTCTTGTAGTGCCCGATCACCTCGTTGTACGCCTCGGGGGAGACCCGCACCAGCGCGGTGTCCAGGACGTGCACGAGCAGGAACAGGAAGATGAGCATTCCTGAGACGCGGTGTGCGACCCAGGACCACATGCCCTCGCGACCGCGATAGAGCGTCCCGGTTTGGGCTGAAGCCACGGAGATCCTCCAGAAGCGTCGGGTTGGCGCCGGGAGCGGGATGGGTGGTCACGTGGTGCGGCGCGCGGCCCCGGAGGCGTGGAACCGGAGGGCCGTCGCGGCAGCGATCGCCGCTGGACGACCTTTTCACGACATGGCGACATCATCATCGTCCCCGACAGGGGCAGAGCCAGACTAGCACCAGGTGACGTGCCGTTCGGGCACCGCGAGGCGGCGGTCGGCTGCCCCTCCGGAGCCCTCCGGAGGCACGCCCGGGGAGTGCGGATGCGCCTACGCTGGCCAGATGCCCCAGGCACCCTTCGTCCCCGTGATCCCCGCCGGCGGGGCCGGCACCCGGCTGTGGCCGCTCTCACGTCGTTCGCGGCCGAAGTTCCTGCTGGACCTGACCGGTGAGGGGTCCTCGCTGCTGCAGCAGACCGTGCGCCGGCTGGCGCCGCTCGCGGACCATCCGCCGCTGGTGGTCACCGGGGCTGCCCATGCCGCAAAGGTGCGCGATCAGCTCCGCGGCCCGGCGGGCGCCGCGGCCCGGGTGATCGCCGAGCCCTCGCCCCGCAACTCGATGCCCGCCATCGCGCTGGCCGCCGCGCTGGTCGAGCGCGAGCAGCCGGAGGCCGTCATCGGCTCCTTCGCCGCCGACCACCTGATCGACGACCAGTCGGCCTTCGCCCGGGCGGTGACCGCGGCGCGCGCGGCCGCCGAGCTCGGCTACCTGGTGACCCTCGGCATCGCCCCCACCCACCCGGCCACGGGCTTCGGGTACATCGAGCAGGGCGCCGGGGAGGGGACGGCGGACGCCGATCGCGCCCTGCGCGCCGCCGGCGCCCGCCCGGTGGCCCGCTTCGTGGAGAAGCCGGACCGGGAGCGCGCCGAGGAGTTCCTGGCCACCGGGCGCTTCCTGTGGAACGCGGGGATGTTCGTGGTCCGCGCCCGGGTGCTGCTGGACGAGCTCGCGGCGCAGATCCCCGCCCTGGCCGGCGGCGCCCGCGAGATCGCCGCCGCGCACGGCACGGACCGCGGCGCCGAGGTGCTGGCCCGGGTGTGGCCGCGGCTGACCGCGATCGCGATCGACCACGCCCTGGCCGAGCCGCTCGCCGCGGACGGCAGGGTCGCGGTGGTGCGCGCCGACTTCGGCTGGGACGACGTCGGCGACTTCGCGGCCCTCGCCCGCCAGCTGCGGCGCACCCCGGCGGCGCCGGCGCCGGCGCCCGGCAGCGCCGACCCGCCGCCGAACGGTGATGTCCGGGTGCTGGGAAGCGCCTCCGTCGATGCCGTCTCCTCCCGGGCCACGGTGTACGGTGCCACGGATCGTCACATCGCCCTGGTGGGGCTGGACGGCATCAGCATCGTGGACACCGAGGACGCGCTGCTCGTGCTCGCCGACGACCACGCCCAGGACCTGGCGGGACTGATCGCCCACCTCGACGGGCGCGGGCTCGGCCACCTGCGCTGACGTCGGCCGCACGTCGCGGACCCGCGAGCGGCGCACCGCGACGACGAGGGCACCGACCCTCCTTCGGAGAGGACACTCGAGACCATGGGCAGTGCAGGGGTGGAGCGCTCGCAGCAGGGGCCGGCGGGCAGCGCGCAGCAGCGGTCGATGCTGGGCCCGGAGGGGCTCATCGCCCGCACCGTCGCCGAGAAGGCCGAGGAGCTGCGGCAGACGCGCCGCCACCTCCATCGCCACCCCGAGCTCTCCCATCAGGAGCACGCCACCACCGATTTCGTGGTGGAGCGGCTGGCCGAGCTGGGGCTGAGTCCGCAGCGGCTGCGCGCCACCGGCGCGATCTGCGACATCCCCGGCTCCGACCCGACCCTCGAGCCGCTGGCGCTGCGCGCGGACATGGACGCGCTCGGCATCCCCGAGCTGACCACCGTCTCCTACCGGTCCACCGTCGACGGCGTCTCCCACGCCTGCGGGCACGACGTCCACATGAGCGCGGTGCTCGGCGCGGCCACCGCGCTGGTGCGGGTCGCCGACGCCGGGGCGCTGACGCGCGGCGTGCGACTGGTGTTCCAGCCCTCCGAGGAGATGCACCCCTGCGGCGCCCTGGACCTGATCGACCAGGGGGTGCTGGACGGGGTCGACTCGATCCTCGCGCTGCACTGCGACCCCAGCGTCGACGTCGGCCACATCGGCCTGAAGTCCGGCCCCATCACCTCGGCCACCGACCCGGTGCGGATCCAGGTGCGCGGCGCCGGCGGCCACACCTCCCGCCCCCACCTCACCCAGGACCTGGTCTACGCGCTCGGCTCGATCGCCACCCAGCTGCCGGCCGCGCTGACCCGGCGCATGGACCCCCGCTCCGGCGTGAACCTCACCTGGGGCAGCATCCATGCCGGCTCCGCCTTCAACGCCATCCCCAGCAGCGGCACCCTCGAGGGCACGCTGCGCTGCCTGGACCACGAGGCCTGGGACCAGGCCGAGGAGCTGCTCGAATCGGTGCTGGCCGATCTGGTGCGGCCCTGGGGGATCGAGGCCCGGGTCAGCCACGACCGCGGCGTCCCGCCGGTGTCCAACACCCCCTCCAGCGTCGGCGTGCTGGCGGCCGCGGTGACCGGTGTGCTGGGCCGGGAGAACCTCGATCCCACCGCGCAGTCGCTCGGCGGCGAGGACTTCGCCTGGTACCTCGAGAAGGTCCCCGGTGCGCTGGCCCGGCTGGGCACCCGCACCCCGGGCGGGCGCAGCTACGACCTCCACATGGGCGACCTGATGATCGACGAGCGGGCGATCGGGATCGGCGCCTCGGTGCTCGCGGCCGCCTGCGTGCAGCGGGACCTGATGCCGGCCACCGCCTGAGGGGTGACCTGCCCCGTTCACCGCCCGTCCCGGGCCCCTCTGCTCCCGCGTCGATTTCATAACGGTTCCCCCCGCGCGGCCCGCGGCCCTCCTCCGGCGCCCCGCACGGGGCTATGGTCCGAATCGCACCGCGACAGCGCTGTCGTCGACGACCCCACCGGGGCGCACCGCCCCCGAGTCCACCGGAGGAACATCATGAAGAGCATCACGCGTGCGCTCGCCCTGGCCGGCGCCGGCGCCCTGACCCTCGCCGCCTGCGGCACCGCCCCCGAGGAGAGCAGCGGCGGCGGCTCCGGCGGCAGCGATGCCGGTGGCGCCGACTACAAGGCCTGCATGGTCTCGGACGCGGGCGGCTGGGACGACAAGTCGTTCAACGAGTCCAGCTACAACGGGCTGATGACCGCGGTGGAGAAGCTCGGCATCGAGCACAACACCGCCGAGTCCACCACCGACTCGGACTTCGCCCCGAACATCAACAACATGGTCACCGAGGGCTGCGACCTCATCATCACCGTCGGCTTCCTGCTCGCGCCGGCCACCGGCGCGGCGGCCCAGGCCAACCCCGACACCGACTTCGCGATCGTCGACTCCGGTCCGCAGGACGCCGACGGCAACCCGATCGAGCTCGAGAACGTCAAGCCCCTCGAGTTCGACACCGCCCAGGCCGCCTTCCTGGCCGGCTACCTCGCCGCCGGGATGACCGAGACCGGCAAGGTCGCCACCTACGGCGGCGTCAACATCCCCACCGTCACCATCTTCATGGACGGCTACGTCGACGGCGTCGCGCACTACAACGAGACCCACGGCACCGCGGTCGAGGTGCTGGGCTGGAACAAGCAGACCCAGGAGGGCTCCATCGTGGGCACCTTCGAGGACCAGTCCAAGGGCAAGGCCGTCTCCGACGAGTTCTACAACGCCGGCGCGGACATCGTGATGCCGGTGGCCGGTCCGGTCGGGGCGGGCACCCTGGCCTCCGCCAAGGAGGGCGAGGACCGCACCGTGATCTGGGTCGACGCCGACGGCTACGAGACCAACGCCTCCGACCCCGAGGCGCAGTCGGTCATCCTCACCTCCGTGATGAAGGAGATGTCCGTGGGCGTCGAGGACGTCATCACCGGCGCCGCCGGCGGCGAGTTCGACGGCACCCCGTACGTCGGCACCCTCGAGAACGGCGGCGTGGGCCTGGCCCCCTTCCACGACTTCGAGGACGATGTCCCCGCCGAGCTCAGCGAGGAGCTGGAGGCGCTCCAGCAGGAGATCATCGACGGCTCCGTGGTCGTCGAGTCCGAGGCCTCGCCCGCCGGGGTGTGAGCCGCTGACCTGCGCGCGGTCCCCGCCCGTGAGGGCGGGGACCGCGCTCGGGTCTCAGAACCATCCGGCCGACGCGCGTGTCGGCACCGACGGAAGCGAGTGCTGTGAAGCTCGAACTGCGCGGGATCACGAAGACCTTCGGGAGCTTCGTGGCCAACGACGCCATCGACCTCGTCGTCGAGCCCGGCGAGATCCACTCGCTGCTGGGCGAGAACGGCGCCGGCAAGTCGACCCTGATGAACGTGCTGTACGGGCTGTACCGGCCCGACGGCGGGCAGATCGTGATCGACGGCCGACCGGTCTCCTTCGCCGACCCCGGCGATGCGATGGCCGCGGGGATCGGGATGGTCCACCAGCACTTCATGCTGGTGCCGGTCTTCACCGTCGCCGAGAACATGGTGCTGGGCCGGGAGCCCACCCGGGGCGGTCTGCTGGACCTGGGCGCCGCGCGGGCGCTGGTGCGGGAGATCTCCGCCCGCTTCGGCTTCGACCTGGACCCCGACGCGCTGGTCGAGGACCTCCCCGTCGGCGCCCAGCAGCGCGTCGAGATCATCAAGGCCCTCAGCCGCCGCGCCGAGGTGCTGGTGCTGGACGAGCCCACCGCCGTGCTCACCCCGCACGAGACCGACGAGCTGATGGAGATCATGCGTCAGCTGCGCGACGAGGGCACCTCGATCGTGTTCATCACGCACAAGCTGCGCGAGGTCAAGGCCGTCTCCGACCGCATCACCGTGATCCGTCGCGGCCGGGTCGTGGCCCAGGCCGACCCCTCGGCCGACCAGGCGGAGCTCGCCTCCCTGATGGTGGGCCGCCAGGTGTCCCTGGCCCAGGACAAGGCACCGGCCGCCCCCGGCGAGATCGCCCTGGCGGTCAGGGACCTGCGGGTCACCGACGCCGCCGGGATCCGCACCCTGGACGGGGTGACCTTCGACGTCCGCCACGGCGAGGTGCTGGCCATCGCCGGCGTGCAGGGCAACGGCCAGACCGAGCTCACCGAGGCGCTGCTGGGACTGCAGCCCACCGTCCACGGCTCCGCCACCCTCGAGGGCCGCGAGCTGGTCGGTCGCAGCACCAAGCAGATCCTCGACGCCGGGATCGGCTTCGTCCCCGAGGACCGCACCCACGACGCCCTGGTGGCCGACTTCTCCGTCGCCGAGAACCTGGTGCTGGACCGGCACGACCGCCCGCCCTTCGGCAATGCGCTGGCCATGTCCCCGAAGGTCTTGCGCGAGAACGCCGAGCGGCTGATCCCCGAGTTCGACATCCGCACGGAATCGCCGGCGTCGGCAGTATCCACCTTGTCCGGCGGCAACCAGCAGAAGGTGGTCATGGCCCGGGCGCTCCACCGCGAGCTCGCCCTGCTGCTGGCCAGCCAGCCCACCCGCGGCGTCGACGTCGGCTCCATCGAGTTCCTGCACCGGCGGATCCTCGACGAGCGCGACAAGGGCACCCCCGTCATCATCGTCTCCACCGAGCTCGACGAGGTCACCGAGCTCGCCGACCGCATCGCCGTCATGTACCGCGGCAGGATCCTCGGGATCGTGCCCGGGGACGAGGACCGCGACGTGCTGGGCCTGATGATGGCCGGCTATACCGTGGACGCCGCCCGTGACGCCGTGAGGGCGGGTGCCCGCACCGCGGACTCCCAGCTCGCCGACGAAGGAGAGATCGTATGAGCGCCGTCGCGGCCGACACCGGGTCCACCGCCTCCGCCCCCGGCGTCGGCGCGGGCAGCAGCGACACCCCGCCGCCGCCCGAGACCGCCGCCGAGACCGCCCTGGCCAGGACGCTGCAGTCGATCGCCCGCAGCGACCTGCTGGTGGTGGTGATGAGCTTCGTGTTCGCCTTCCTGATCGGCTCGGTGCTGATCGTCATCGCGAACGAGGAGGTCCGCGCGACCCTCGGCTACTTCGTCGACCGGCCCAGCGATGCGCTGACCGCCATCTGGCAGTCGGTCACCCAGGCCTACGGCGCGATGTTCCGCGGCGCGATCTTCGACGGCGTCGGCTTCTCCCGGGCCGCCGAGGGCGTCCGCGAGGCGGGCGGCTCCGGCACCTACGTGCTGCTGCCGGCGCTCGCCGCCGGTCTGCGCCCCCTGACCGAGACCCTCACCGTCGCCACCCCGCTGATCATCGCCGCCGCCGGCATGGCCGTCAGCTTCCGCGCCGGCCTGTTCAACATCGGCGGCACCGGCCAGCTGATCGTCGGCGCGATGGCGGCCGGCTACCTCGGCTTCACCTTCGACCTGCCCCTCGTGCTGCACCTGCTGGCCTGCCTGCTGGGCGGCGTCCTGGCCGGGGCCCTGTGGGGCGGCATCGCCGGCTTCCTCAAGGCCCGCTTCGGCGCCAACGAGGTCATCAGCACCATCATGCTGAACTGGATCGCGACCTACCTGCTGTTCTTCGCGCTGAAGACGGCGGCGTTCACCGGCGCCAACCAGTCCCAGCCCACCTCGCCCTCGATCCGCGAGAACGCCACCCTGCCGCTGCTGCTGGGCGAGGGGTTCCGCCTCCACGCGGGCCTGCTCATCGCCGCCGGCGCCGCCGTGCTGCTGTGGTGGCTGATGAGCCGCTCCACCATCGGCTTCCACTTCCGCGCGGTCGGCTCGAACCCGCGCGCCGCGCAGGTCGCCGGCATCTCCCCGTCCCGCACCGCCTTCCTGGTGCTCGCCGTCGCCGGCGCCCTGGTGGGCCTGGCCGGCGCCGTGCACGTGCTGGGCACCGAACGGCGCCTGACCGAGGGGGTGGCCGGCAACATCGGCTTCGACGCGATCACCGTCGCCCTGCTGGGCCGCTCCGGCCCGGTCGGCATCGTGCTGGCCGGATTGCTCTTCGCGGGCCTGTCCACCGGCGGCCGCTTCATGGAGTCCAACCAGGGGGTGCCGCTGGACCTCGTCCAGGTGATCCAGGTGCTGGTGGTGCTGTTCATCGCCGCCCCGCCGCTGGTGCGCACCCTGGTGGGTCTGCGCCGCGTCGACCACCCCGGCGGTGCGGCGCGCCTGCGCCGCGCCCGCCGCGCCCCCCAGGCCGCCCCGGCCGGGGCCACCGCCGGAGCCCCGGCCGCGTCCGCCCCCGGCACCGACCGCTCGCCGATCAGCGACCCTGAGAACGGGACCCGCCCCGATCCGGCCCCGGCGCCGCCACCGTCGAGCGACGGCACCACCGCCCCCACCGACGCGCAGGAGGAGCAGCGATGAGCGCCGCACCCGTGGTCGTCACCGACGACACCGCCGTCGAGAAGAGGCTCGACGACACCCGCCCCCGCAGCTGGTGGCACCTGCCGGCGACCCTGACCGTGATGGGCCTGCTGGCGCTGGTGTTCTTCGGCCTGCGCGGCATCCCGGGCGTCGACTCCGCCTTCGTCCTGGCGCGCGAGAGCGACCTGAACCCCTTCGGCATCGTCCCCGAGCGGGTCGTGCTGCCCTCGCGGGGCGGCGCGATCGGCCTGTCCGTCGTGGCGCTGCTCGCCGCGGCGGGACTGTGGGTGCTCCATGCCCGCAGCGCGCGGCCTCCCGCCCGGGTGCGGATCCCGCTGATCGTCCTGTTCGCCGTGGCCTGGATCCTGGCGTTCATGACCTGGGTGATCTCCCAGCGCGCCCTGGACGTGACCACCCTGCTGCAGGGCACCATCGTGCTCGCGGTGCCGCTGGCCTTCGGCGCCCTCTCCGGCGTGCTCTCCGAGCGCGCCGGCGTCATCAACATCGCCATCGAGGGGCAGCTGCTGTTCGGCGCCTTCGGCGCCACCCTGGTCGGCTCCATGACCGGCAGCGTGTGGCTGGGACTGCTCGCCGCCCCGCTGGTCGCGCTGTTCATGGGGGCGATGCTGGCGCTGTTCGCGGTGGGCTACCAGGTCCAGCAGATCATCGTCGGCGTGGTCCTGAACGTCTTCGCGATCGGTCTGACCTCGTTCTTCTTCGGCACGGTCATGCGCCAGAACCCCGGCGTGTTCAACGCGCCGCTGCGCCTGCCCACGCTGCGGATCCCGCTGCTGGCGGACATCCCCGTCATCGGCCGCATGCTGTTCGAGCAGAACGTGCTGGTCTACCTGATGTGGATCATCGTCGCCGGCCTCACCGTGGCGCTGTTCCGCACCCGCTGGGGCCTGCGCGTCCGCGCCGTCGGGGAGCACCCGCGAGCCGCCGACACCGTCGGCATCGCCGTGAACCGCACCCGCTGGAGCAACGTGCTGCTGGGCGCCGCGGTCGCGGGCCTCGGCGGGGCGACCCTGACCATCGGCACCGGCGTCGCCTTCGGCGAGGAGATGTCCGCCGGCCGCGGATACATCGCCCTGGCGGCGATGATCCTGGGCCGCTACCACCCCGTCGGCGCGCTGCTGGCGGCATTGACCTTCGCCTTCGCCGACTCCCTGCAGCTGCGCCTGGGCACCATGTCCGCCGCCGAGGGCGGCGTCTCGATCCCCGGTGACTTCCTGCTCATGCTCCCGTACATCGTCGCGCTGTTCGCGGTGGCGGGCGTGGTGGGCAGGGTGCGGGTGCCCGCGGCCGACGGCCAGCCCTATGTCAAGCAGTGACGCCGTCACCGCCCCGCACCACGAGGAGCACCATGACCGCCCCTGCTGAGCCCCCCGGCGCCGCCGAGGAGCCCTTCGCCCACCTGCTGGAGGTCGCGTGGCAGCTCGCCGCCCGCGCCTACGCGCCCTACTCCGGCTACGCGGTGGGAGCGGCGGCGCTGGTCGACGACGGCCGGACGGTCTCCGGCTGCAACGTCGAGAACGCCGCCTACGGGGTCGCGCTGTGCGCCGAGTGCGGTCTGATCAGCGAGCTGATCGCCGGCGGCGGCGGACGACTGGTGGCCTTCGCCTGCGTCAACGGCGCGGGCCAGGTGATCATGCCCTGCGGCCGCTGCCGCCAGCTGCTGTCCGAGCACGCCGCCGCCGAGCTGCAGGTCCTGACCCCCCGTGGGGTGCTGGGCATGCACGCGATCCTGCCCCAGGCCTTCGGGGCCGACGACATCGAGGAGATGCGAGACCATGACCGAGACCGCTGAGACCGCTCCCGGCCGCGCAGCCGTCGAGCCCTACGACGTCGTCGACGTCATCCGCACCAAGCGCGACGGCGGCGCCCTCGAGGACGGCCAGATCGACTGGGTCATCGACGCCTACACCCGCGGCGTGGTCGCCGAGCAGCAGATGGCGGCCCTGGCCATGGCCATCTTCCTGCGCGGCATGGAGCGGCGCGAGATCGCCCGCTGGACCGGGGCGATGATCGCCAGCGGCGAGCGGATGGACTTCGGCGCGCTGTCCAAGCCCACCACCGACAAGCACTCCACCGGTGGGGTGGGCGACAAGATCACCCTCCCGCTGGCCCCGCTGGTCGCCTCCTTCGGCGTCGCCGTGCCGCAGCTGTCCGGGCGCGGCCTCGGCCACACCGGCGGCACCCTCGACAAGCTCGAGGCGATCCCCGGCTGGCGCGCCGAGCTCAGCAACGAACAGCTGATGAGGCAGCTCGAGGAGGTGGGCGCGGTGATCTGCGCCGCCGGCTCGGGCCTCGCGCCGGCCGACAAGAAGCTCTACGCCCTGCGCGACGTCACCGGCACCGTCGAGGCGATCCCGCTGATCGCCTCCTCGATCATGTCCAAGAAGATCGCCGAGGGCACGGCCGCCCTCACCCTGGACGTCAAGACCGGCGCCGGCGCCTTCATGCGCGAGGAGGCCGACGCCCGCGAGCTGGCCCGCACCATGGTCGAGCTCGGCACCGACGCCGGGGTGCGCACCGTCGCGCTGCTGACGGACATGTCCGCCCCGCTCGGGCGCACCGCCGGCAACGCCCTGGAGGTGCGGGAGTCCCTCGAGGTGCTCGCCGGCGGCGGCCCGGCCGACGTGGTGGAGCTGACCTGCGCGCTGGCCCGCGAGATGCTCGCCGCCGCGGGGGTGCCGGACGCCGACGTGGAGGCCGCGCTGGCCGACGGCCGCGCCATGGACGCCTGGCGCGCGATGATCTCCGCCCAGGGCGGGGACGTCGACGCGCCGCTGCCCGTGGCCCGGCACGTCGAGGAGTTCCGGGCGCGCGCCGACGGGGTCGTCACCGGGCTGGATGCGATGGGCGTCGGGGTCGCCGCCTGGCGGCTCGGCGCGGGCCGCTCCCGTCCCGGGGAGGCCGTCCAGGCCGCCGCCGGGGTCGAGATCGCCGCGCACCTGGGGGACCCGGTCAGGGCCGGGGACGTCCTGGCGCGCCTGCACACCGACACCCCGGAGCGGATGGCCCGCGCCGTCGCGGCGATCGACGGGGCCTGGACGCTGAGCGCGCCCGGCACCTCGGTGCCCGAGCGCCGGATCGTGCTGGACCGCATCGCCTGACCGGGTGCGCGCGGGGGCGTTCCCGCGGGAGCGCCCCCGCCCTCTCGCTCCGGGCGGCGCCCCTCAGAGCGCCCGCAGCGCCGGCAGCACGTGGTCGGTCATCAGCGGCGCCAGGCGGGTCCCGCGGCCCGGGTCGGCGACGTCGAACCAGCGGTGGTCGGCGAGCTCGGCGCGCACGGTCAGCGGGTCCGGCAGGGGAGCGCGGGTGACGAACACCGTGGAGCGCACGAGGGTGTCGGGCTCGTTCGCGGCCGCCGCCTCGAAGTCGCCGAGCAGCGCGAGCGCGTCCGGGTCCAGGCGCACGCCGAGCTCCTCGTCGACCTCCCGGACCGCCGCCTCGAGCGCGGACTCGCCGCCCTCGAGCTTGCCGCCCACCTGCATGTACGAGCCGGTGCCGCGCTTGCGCACCGCGAGCACCTGGGTGCCGCGCGGACCCTCGCGCAGGAAGCACACCGCGGTGATCCGCAGCACCTCGGGCTCCCTGCCCGGATGCCGCTGATGGGACTCCGCGGCCGCCAGGGCCGTCAGCCGGCGCAGCCGGCGGGTCCCGGCGTGCAGCCCCTCCGGGCGCAGACCGTCGCGGATCCAGCGCTCGGTGGCGGCGCGCTGCTCGCGGGCCAGCGCCCAGCCGCGCCGCAGCAGCGTGACCGGCGGTTTGCGGTGCTCCCGCAGGTCCCGGACCAGGCGCAGGAGGAACACCACGGCCACCGGCCGGCGCAGGACGATCGCATCGGCCAGGAGGCCGGCGGCGGCGAGCGGCGCGATCAGCTCGGCCGCGAAGATCCCCTCGGCGATGATGAGCGGGGCGTCCCCGGCGTCGAGGCGGCCGGTGCCGGTGCGGCGCGATGCCGGGATCGAGTAGACGGGGACCTCGGCGGTGCCGTCGTGGGCGAGGGCGGTGATCGCCTCGAGGGCGGCGCCGGCGTCCCAGGAGGCCGGGTCGTCCCAGTTCACGATGCCGAAGCGATGGGGGAGCCCGGGGTCGTCATGGTCCCGGTAGAAGTCGTCCAGGCCCACGACCGGCAGACCCGAGCGGCGCGACATCTCGCCCTTGCCGCTGCCCGAGGGCCCGGTGAGCAGGACGACGCGCCGGGGCGGGCGGGGACGGGAGCCGGGAGCTGTCACGGCGGTCGAGTCTAGGCGCTGGCGCGACCCGGCCCCCGGCCCCGGGGCGGCGCCGAGCCGGAGTGAGGCGAACTGCTCATCGCCCGCGCCGGATGCGGGGGACGGCGCCGGTCTGCCAAGATCAGCCCATGACGAACACCGATCGCACGCAGCTCGCCGCCCTCATCGACCACACCCTCCTGAAGCCCGAGGCCACCCCCGCCGACGTCACCGCGCTGCTGCGGGAGGCCGAGCAGCTGGGCACCTACTCCGTGTGCGTCTCGCCGTCCATGCTGCCGGTTCGGACCACCGTCAAGGTCGCGACCGTCTGCGGGTTCCCCTCCGGGCAGCACGCCGCCGCGATCAAGGCCGCCGAGGCCGCCGACTCCCTCGCCAAGGGCGCCGACGAGGTGGACATGGTGATCAACGTCGGCCTCGCCCGCGCCGGCGAGTTCGCCGCCGTCGAGGACGAGATCCGCGCCGTGCGCGAGGCCGCGCCGCAGCCGGCGGTGCTGAAGGTGATCATCGAGTCCGCGGCCCTGACCGATGAGCAGATCGTCGCCGTCTGCGAGGCCGCCGAGCGGGCCGGCGCGGACTTCGTCAAGACCTCCACCGGCTTCCACCCCGCCGGCGGGGCCACCGAGCACGCCGTGCAGCTGATGCGCCGCACCGTCGGCGACCGGCTCGGGGTCAAGGCCTCGGGCGGGATCCGCACCCGGGAGGCCGCCGAGGCGATGGTGGCCGCCGGTGCGAGCCGGCTGGGCCTGTCCTCCTCGGCGGCGATCCTCGAGGGCGGGACCGGCTCGGGCTACTGAGGGCTGCCGGGGACCGGCGCCGGCCGGGCCGTCAGGCCTGACCCAGCGCCACCAGCAGCTCGTCCTTCAGCGCCTCGAGGCGCTCGCCGGCGCGGTGGCGGATCATCCGCCGCTGCTCCGGGGAGATTCCGGCAGGGACGTCGTCGACCACCTCGAGGTAGCACTTGAGCTTCGGCTCGGTGCCCGAGGGGCGCACCACCACCCGGGTGTCGTCCCGGGAGAGCAGCAGCAGGCCCTCGGTCGGCGGCAGCCCGGTGGTCGGCACGGACCCCTGCGAGAGGTCGAGGGTGCTGGTGACGTCGGCGCCGAGCAGCTGGGTCGGGGGAGCGCCGCGCAGGTGCTCCATCATGGTGGGGATCTCCGCGAGGCCCGCCACCCGGAGCGACAGCTGCGCGGTCGAGAACAGGCCGTGCTCCGCGGCGAGCTCGTCGAGCCGGTCCACCAGCGTGGTGCCCTCCGCCCGCGCCAGCGCCGCCATCTCCGCCACCATCAGGGCCGCCGACAGGCCGTCCTTGTCGCGCACCACCTCGGGCAGCACGCAGTACCCGATCGCCTCCTCGTAGCCGAAGACGATGCCCGGGGCGCGGGAGATCCACTTGAACCCGGTCAGGGTGGTCGCGGACTCCTGCCCGGCCGCGGCGGCGATCCTGCCCAGCCAGCGGCTGGAGACGATGGACCGGGCCAGGACGCCCTGGTAGCCGTGCCGTCGCAGCAGGTGGTCGCCCAGCAGCACCCCCAGCTCGTCGCCGCTCAGCATCCGCCAGACGCCCCGGTGCGGATCCAGCACCGCGGCGGCGCAGCGGTCGGCGTCGGGGTCGTTGGCGATCACCACGTCGGCCTCGAGGACGCGGGCCCGCGCCAGCGCGAGGTCGATCGCCCCGGGCTCCTCGGGGTTCGGGAAGGCGACGGTGGGGAAGTCCGGATCGGGGTCGGCCTGCTCCGGGACCGTGTGCACGTCCACGAAGCCGGTGCGGTGCAGCGCCGCCAGCGCGGTCTCCGTGCCGACGCCGTGCAGGGCGGTGTGCACGATCCGCACCTCGCGGGGACCGTCGGGGTCCGGCAGCGCGCAGATCGCCTGCAGGTAGTGCTCGCGCAGCTGCTCGCCCAGCAGCTCCCAGCCGCTCTCGGCGACGGGGATCGCGCCGGTGGGGCCGACGGCGGCGATGCGGGCGGCGATCCGCCCGTCCGAGGGCGGGACGATCTGCACGCCGCGGCCGTCGGCCTGCTCGGCGCGGCCGCCGAGGTAGACCTTGTAGCCGTTGTCCGCCGGCGGGTTGTGGGAGGCGGTGACCACGATGCCGGCGTCGGCCCCGAGGTGGCGCACCCCGAAGGCGACCAGCGGGGTGGGGCCGCAGCGCTCGAGCAGCTGCACGCGGCAGCCGGCCGCCGTCAGGATCGCCGCGGAGCGCACGGCGAAGTCCTCGGAGTTGCGGCGGGCGTCGTACCCGATCAGCACCAGCGGCTGCTCGAGCCCGAGGTCGCCGAGCAGGTGGTCGGCGAGACCCCGGGCGGCGCGGGAGACCACGGTGAGGTTCATGCGGTTCGGCCCCGGTCCCATCCGCCCGCGCAGGCCCGCGGTGCCGAACTGCAGATCCGCGCCGAAGGCGTCCTCCAGCTCGGCGATCGCGACGGGCGCCCCGGCCCCGGCCTGTTCGAGCAGGCTGGTCAGCGCGGAGCGGGTGGCGGGGTCGGGGTCGTCCGCGATCCAGGTCTGGACGCGGGAGCGCAGCGCGGCGTCCAGGACTGCCGGGCGCTCGGGGTGGGCGCTCATCGCGTCGGCTCCGTGAGCGGCGCCGCGGCGTCGCCGCCGGTGATGCGGCGGACGGTGCGGGCCAGCAGATCGGAGATGCGGGGGCCGGCGTCGCGGCCGGCCTCGAGCACCTCCTGATGGCTCAGGGCCTGGGCGCTGATGCCGGCGGCGAGGTTCGTGACCAGGGAGATGCCCAGCACGTCCAGGCCGGCCTCGCGCGCCGCGATCGCCTCCAGCGCGGTCGACATGCCGACCAGCGTCGCGCCCATGGTCCGGGCCATCCGCACCTCGGCGGGGGTCTCGTAGGTCGGCCCCTGGAACTGCATGTAGACGCCCTCGTCGAGGCCGGGATCGATCTCGCGGGCGATGTCCCGCAGGGCGGGGGTGTAGAGGTCGGTGAGGTCCACGAAGTTGGCGCCGACCAGCGGGGTGGCGCCGGTGAAGTTGATCTGGTCGGAGATCAGCACCGGGGTGCCGGGGGCCCAGGAGGGGTCGATGCCGCCGCAGCCGTTGGTCAGCACCAGGGTGCGCGCCCCCGCGGCGGCGGCGGTGCGCACGCCGTGCACGACGGCGTCCACGCCGGCGCCCTCGTAGAAGTGGGTGCGGGCGCCGAGCACCAGGGCGCGGGCGCCGCTGCCCTCGACGCGCACCGAGCGCAGGGTGCCCACATGACCGGCCACCGACGGGGGGCGGAAGCCGGGGATGGTGGTGGCGTCGGCCTGCCAGACCGTCTCGCCGAGCAGGTCCGCGGCGCCCGCCCATCCCGAGCCCAGCACCAGTGCCAGGTCGTGGGAGGCGGTGCCGCTGGCCTCGGCGATCGCCGCGGCGGCGTCACGGGCGAGCAGGTACGGGTCAGGGGCGGAATCAGTCATGGACAGAACGTAGCGCAGGCGGCCGTGCCGGGAGACCCGATCCGGCCCCTGCCGGTCCGGGCTTTGCCACAATGGAGCGGTGAGCGATCCCAGCACCGCCCTGCCCTCGGACCCCCGCCGCGTCCTCCGCACCGGTGACCGCTCCCGGGTGGTGATCCTGGGCGGCGGCCCCGGGGGCTACGAGGCCGCCCTGACCGCGGTCCGGCACGGCGCCGAGACGGTCCTGGTCGAGGAGCGGGGCATCGGCGGCGCGGCCGTGCTCACCGATGTGGTGCCCTCGAAGACCCTGATCGCCACGGCCGACGTGCTCGACCAGGTCTCCGGCTCCCAGCAGCTGGGGATCCGGGACGCCGACACCGGCGCCGCCCCGACGGCGCACACCCTGAATGTCGACCTCGCCGCGGTCAACGCGCGGGTCCGGGAGCTGGCGGCCGCGCAGTCGGCCGACATCCGCCGCTCCCTGGTCGAGGCCGGGGTGCAGGTGATCGATGCCCGCGGCCGTCTCGCCGCCCCCGACCGGGTCGAGGTGCTCGAGGCGAGCGGCGCGGTGCGCGGAACCCTCGAGGCCGACGTCGTGCTGCTGTCCGTCGGCGCCCGCCCGCGCGAGCTGGACTCCGCGCCCAGCGACGGCGAGCGGATCCTGAACTGGACCCAGCTCTACGAGCTCGACCACCTGCCCGAGCACCTCGTCGTGGTGGGCTCGGGCGTGACCGGCGCCGAGTTCGCCAGCGCCTACCGGGCCCTGGGCAGCGAGGTCACCCTGGTCTCCTCCCGCGAGACGGTGCTGCCGGGCACCGACGCCGACGCCGCCGGGGTGCTCGAGGAGGCCTTCGCCCGGCGCGGCGTCACGGTCCGCTCCCGCTCCCGCGCCGCCTCCGCGCGCCGCACCGCCGAGGGGGTGGTGGTCACCCTCACCGACGGCTCGGAGATCGCCGGCAGCCATGCGCTGATGGCGCTCGGCGGCATCCCGCGCACCGCCGACCTCGGCCTCGAGCAGGCCGGGGTGCGGGTGCGGGAGAGCGGCCACATCGAGACCGACCGGGTCTCGCGCACCTCGGTGCGGGGCGTGTACGCCGCCGGGGACTGCACCGGGGTGTACCCGCTGGCCTCGGTCGCGGCGATGCAGGGACGCATCGCGATGCACCACGCCCTCGGCGAGGCGGTCTCCCCGCTGATCACCGCCCAGGTCTCCTCCGCGATCTTCACCAGCCCCGAGATCGCGGTGGTGGGCGTCGGCGAGCAGGACGTCCGGCGGGGGGAGACCGCCGGGGAGGTGCTGATGCTGGGACTGGAGACCAACGCGCGCGCGAAGATGCAGGGGCTCACGGAGGGCTTCGTGAAGCTCATCGTGCGGCCCGGCTCCCACACCGTGATCGGGGCGGTGGTGGTGGCGCCCCGGGCCAGCGAGCTGATCCTGCCCTACACGCTCGCCGTCGCCCACCGGCTGACGGCCGAGGAGCTCGCCGGCACCGCCACCATCTACCCCTCGCTGACGGGCTCCTTCACCGAGGTGGCGCGGCGGTGGGCGCTGCGCGGCGAGGACCCCGGCGCGCACTGAGCGGGGTCAGTCCGCGATGCTGCAGAGCACGGCGCCGGCGGAGACCGTGGCGCCGACCTCGGCGTTCAGCCCGGTGACGACGCCCGAGCGGTGCGCGGTGATGGGCTGCTCCATCTTCATCGCCTCGAGCACCACCAGCAGGTCGCCGTCGGAGACGGTCTGGCCCTCCTCGGCGACGACCTTCACGATCGTGCCCTGCATGGGCGCGGCCACCGAGGTGCCGCCGCCGACGGCGGCCTCGCCGACCGCGCGATGGGCGCGCTTGCGGCGCTGGCGCACCGCGGCCTGCGGGGCGCGCAGGGACGCCGGCAGGCTGATCTCGATCCGCCGGCCGTCGACCTCGACCACCACGGCCTCGCGGTCCTCGCCCTCCTCGGGCTGCGCGGGCAGCGGGGCGGCGGGCAGGTCGTTGTCGAACTCCGTCTCGATCCAGCGGGTGTGGACGGAGAAGGGCGTCGCGGGATCGGCAGGGGCGAAGGCCTGGTCGGAGACCACCCGGCGGTGGAAGGGCAGCACGGTGGGGATGCCCTCGATGTGGAACTCCGCGAGCGCGCGGCGGGAGCGCTCGAGCGCCTCCTGCCGGGTCGCGCCGGTGACGACGAGCTTGGCCAGCATGGAGTCGAAGGCGCCGGAGACCTCGTCGCCCGCCCGCACCCCGGACTCGATCCGCACGCCGGGACCGGAGGGGACGTCGTAGCGCTGGATGCGGCCGGGGGCCGGCATGAAGCCGCGGCCGGGGTCCTCGCCGTTGATGCGGAACTCGAAGGAGTGGCCGCGCACCAGCGGGTCCTCGTTGCTGATCCGCTCGCCGGCGGCGATCCGCAGCTGCTCGCGCACCAGGTCCACGCCCGCGACCTCCTCGGTCACCGGGTGCTCGACCTGCAGGCGGGTGTTGACCTCGAGGAAGGAGATGGTGCCGTCGCGGCCCACCAGGAACTCGCAGGTGCCGGCGCCGACGTAGCCGGCCTCCCGCAGGATCGCCTTGGAGGAGGAGACCAGCTGGGCGTTCTGCTGATCGGTGAGGAAGGGCGCGGGCGCCTCCTCGACCAGCTTCTGGTGGCGGCGCTGCAGTGAGCAGTCGCGGGTGGAGACGACCTGCACGTTGCCGTGCGCATCGGCCAGGCACTGCGTCTCGACGTGGCGGGGGGCGTCGAGGTAGCGCTCGACGAAGCACTCGCCGCGGCCGAAGGCGGCGATCGCCTCGCGCACCGCGGAGTCGAACAGCTCGCGCACCTCGGACTCCTCGCGGGCGACCTTCAGCCCGCGCCCGCCGCCGCCGAAGGCCGCCTTGATCGCGATCGGCAGGCCGTTGGCGCGCGCGAAGTCGACCACGTCGTCGGAGTTCTTGACGGGGTCCTTGGTGCCGGCGACCAGGGGCGCGCCGGCCTTCTGGGCGATGTGGCGGGCCGAGACCTTGTCGCCGAGCTTCTCGATCGCCGCCGGCGGCGGACCGATCCAGGTCAGGCCGGCGTCGATCACGGCCTGGGCGAAGTCGGCGCGCTCGGAGAGGAAGCCGTAGCCGGGATGGACCGCGTCCGCCCCGGAGCGGTGCGCGATGTCCAGGATCTTGTCGACGACCAGGTAGGAGCTGGCGGCGGTGGTGCCGCCGAGGGCGTAGGCCTCGTCGGCGATCTGCGTGTGCAGGGCGTCCCGGTCGGGATCGGCGTACACGGCGACGGAGCGCAGGCCCGCGTCCCGGCAGGCCCGTGCGACGCGCACCGCGATCTCTCCACGGTTGGCGATCAGCACCGTGGACAGGGGGCGGGGCTTGGCGGAGCGGGGGGCCATGGGCGGGAGTGTCCTTCCGGGGGAGTCAGCAGAGATCGAGTGTAGTACCGGGCGTGCTCAGGACTGGGCAGGGCCCGCCGCGGACTCGGCCCACAGCTCGTGGACGCTGATGCCGATCTCCGCGAGCATCCTCCGCAGCAGCGGCAGGGAGAGGCCGACGACGGCATGCGGGTCCCCCTCGAGGCGCTCGATGAAGGGGCCGGCCAGGCCGTCGATGGTGAAGCCGCCGGCGACGCCGAGCGGCTCGCCGGTGGCGACGTAGGCGTCGATCTCCGGGTCAGAGAGCTCGGCGAAGGTGACCAGGCAGCTCGCGGTCGCGCCGAAGGTGGCGCCGGTGCCGCCGTCCTCCGGGTCGCGGTCGTCGACCAGCCAGTGCCCGGAGTGGAGCACCCCGGTGCGGCCGCGCATCGCCTGCCAGCGGCTGCGGGCCCGCTCGGGGGTGTGGGGCTTGCCGATCACCTCGCCGTCCAGCTCGAGCATGGAGTCGCAGCCCAGCACCACGTAGCCGCCGTCGCTGCGGGCGGTGGCCGTCTGCGCCTTCTCCCGCGCCGGCAGCAGCACCTCCTCGGCCGGGGTCAGCGCGTCCGCGGCGTCACCCGAGGCGGCGGCGCGCTCACGGGCGGCGGCCAGGAGGGCCTCCTCGTCGAGGTCCACGGGCAGGGCCGAGTGCTCGATGCCGGCCGCGCTCAGCGTGCGGCGACGCCCCGGGGAGGCGGAGGCGAGCAGCAGCAGCGGGTCGTGCTCGGGGTCGACGGCGGGGTGGGGGGTGGTCATCGCAGGGCCTCCTCGAGGACGGACAGGGGCAGGCTGCCGAGCTCCAGGGCGCGGCGGTGGAAGTCCTTCGCGGGCTCGGTGCTGCGGCTGCGCAGCTGCTCCCAGACCCGCTGGCCGATCTTGTAGGACGGCGCCTGGCCGGGCCAGCCCAGGTAGCGGTGCAGCTCGAAGCGCTGCTCGGCCTCGGTCACGCCCCAGTGCTCGCTCATGAAGTCCCAGGCGCGCTGGTAGCTCCACGCTCCGCCCGCGGAGCCGGCCAGGTGCTCGGGCATCGGCAGCTCGCAGTGCAGGCCGATGTCGAGCACCACCCGGCCGGCGCGCATGCGCTGGGCGTCGAGCATCCCGAGCCGGGCGCCGTCGTCGGTGAGGTACCCGAGCTGGTCAATCAGCCGCTCGGCGTACAGGGCCCAGCCCTCGCCGTGGCCGGAGACCCAGCACATCATCGCCCGCCAGCGGTTCAGGGTGCTCGCCTGCAGGGTCTGGGTGCCGACCTGCAGATGGTGACCGGGGACGCCCTCGTGGTAGACGGTGGTGGTCTCCAGCCAGGTGTGGAACTCGGTGGTGGCCGCGGGCACGTCCCACCACATCCGGCCGGGCCGGGTCAGGTCCTCGCTGGGGCCGGTGTAGTAGATGCCGCCCGAGCCGGTCTGCGCGATCCGGCACTCGAGGCGGCGCAGCGGCTCGGGGATGTCGAAGTGGGTGCCGGCGAGCTCCGCGATCGCGCGGTCGCTGAGGTCCTGCATCCAGCTGCGCAGCGCCTCGGTGCCGTGCAGCACCGTGGCCGGGTCGCCGGACAGGGACGCCTTCGCGGCGCGGACCGAGCTGCCGCCGCCGTTGCCGTAGGAGTCGTTGAGGCGCCGGGCGACCTCCTCCTGCTCGGCGACGACGGAGCGCAGCTCCGCCACGCCCCAGGCGTAGGTCTCGTCGATGTCGATCCCGGTGCCCAGGAAGGTGCGGCTCGCGGAGAGGTAGGCGTCCCGGCCGACGGCGTCGACCTCGGGGGCGCGCGGGGCGAGCGCCTCGAGCGCGTCGGCCAGGTCGAGGTAGCCGCGGGCGGCGGTGCGGGCGGCCGCGGCGACGTGCTCGCGCTGGCCGTCCCCGCCCACGGCGCCCTCCGCGAAGGTCGCGAAGAAGCCGTCCGCGGCGGCGTAGCCGCGCGCCTGCTCGGCGCCCAGCAGCAGCTGCCGACGGGCCGAGAGCACCCCGTGGTCGGCGGCCTCCCGCAGCGACTCCACCCAGCTGGACAGCGAGCGCGGCAGGGCGGCCATCCGCTGGGCGATGACCTCCCAGTCCTCGGCGGTCTCGGCGGACATCAGGTCCAGCACGTCGCGGGACTGCAGCGGGGAGGCGAGGTTGTTGACGGCGGCGATGTCGAGCCGCTGCTCGGCGCGCTCGACCTCGAGGCCGAGCCGCTCGGTGAGGGCGGCGCGGGTGACGGTGTCGACGGCGTCCTGGGCGGGCACCTCGGCGATCCGCGCCAGCAGCGTGCGGGCGGCGTCGGTGCGCTCGGCGACCGCGGCGGGGGAGAAGTCGGTGACCTCCCCCTCGTGCCCGGCGATCCCCAGCTCGGTGGCCAGGAAGGGGTCCAGGCGGGCGCTGAGCTCGACGTAGTCGTCGGCCAGTCGGTCCAGGGCGGTGGCCGCGCGGGCGGACGCGCGGGACGCGAGGGAGGAGGTCTCGGGCATGCGCCGCAGTCTAGTGGGGCCGGGTCCCGCTCAGCGGTCGGCGAACTGCCAGGCGGTGGGGGAGGCCTGGCTGCGCAGCCCGTGCGCGCGGGGGTGGGTGTGCACGGGCTCGCTCCAGGCGCCGGAGCCGGCGCCGCGGCCCTCGGCGAGGCTGCGCTCCTCCGCCTCGAGGCGGCTGGTGACGCTCATCGCGGAGACCACCACCGCGATCGCGGCCAGCTCGTCGTCCCGCAGCTCGCCGCGGACCAGCTGCACGTCGGTGGGACGGACCTGCGCGCTCACAGCGGGATGTTCCCGTGCTTCTTGGTGGGCAGGGAGTCGCGCTTGGTGCGCAGGGCGCGCAGGGCGCGGGCGACCTCGATGCGGGTGTCGGCGGGCCGGATGACGCCGTCGATCCAGCCCCGCTCGGCAGCGGTGTACGGGGTCGCGAACTGCTCCTCGTACTCCGCCTCGAAGCGGGCCCGCTCGGCCGCGACGTCCCCGCCCTGCTCGGCGACGGCGCGCAGGTCCCCGCGATGCAGGATGTTCACCGCGCCCTGGGAGCCCATCACCGCGATCTGGGCGGTGGGCCAGGCGAGGTTGATGTCGGCCCCGAGCTCCTTGGAGCCCATCACGATGTAGGCGCCGCCGTAGGCCTTGCGGGTGATCACGGTGACCAGCGGGACGGTGGCCTCGGCGTAGGCGTACAGCAGCTTCGCGCCGCGCCGGATGATGCCGCCGAACTCCTGGTCGGTGCCGGGCAGGAAGCCGGGCACGTCCACGAAGGTCAGCACCGGGATGTTGTTCGCATCGCACAGCCGCACGAACCGCGCCGCCTTCTCGGAGGCGTCGATGTCCAGGGTGCCCGCCAGGTGCGAGGGCTGGTTGGCGATGATGCCGACGCTGTAGCCCTCCACCCGGCCGAAGCCCACCAGCACGTTGCGGGCGAACAGTGGCTGGACCTCGAGGAACTCCCCGTCGTCGAGCACCGCGCGCAGCACGTCGAGCATGTCGTAGGGCTGGTTCGGCGAGTCGGGCACCAGCGTGTCCAGGGCGGTGTCGGCCGCGGTGCGGCCCTCCTCGAAGCGCACCGGGAAGGACGGCGCCGGGCTCAGCGTGTTCGCGGGCAGGTAGCTGAGCAGGTCCTTGACGTACTCGATCGCCTCGGCCTCGTCGGGCGCCATGTAGTGGGCCACCCCGGAGCGGCTGGAGTGGGTGCGCGCGCCGCCGAGCTCCTCGAAGCCGACGTCCTCGCCGGTGACCGCGCGGATCACATCGGGGCCGGTGATGAACATGTGGGAGGTCTTCTCGACCATCACGATGATGTCGGTCAGCGCGGGGGAGTAGACCGCGCCGCCGGCGGCCGGGCCCATGATCAGCGAGATCTGCGGGATCACGCCGGAGGCGCGGGTGTTGCGCCGGAAGATCCCGGCGAACATGGCCAGCGAGGCCACGCCCTCCTGGATCCGGGCGCCGCCGCCGTCGAGGATCCCGATGATCGGCACCCCGGTGCGCAGGGCGAGGTCCTGGACCTTCTGGATCTTGCGGCCGTGGGCCTCGCCGAGGGAGCCGCCGAAGACGGTGAAGTCCTGGGAGTAGACGCAGACCTGACGGCCGTCGATGGTGCCGTACCCGGTGACGATGCCGTCGCCGTCGGGCCGCTTGCGGTCGATGCCGTAGCCGCTGGCCTGGTGCCGCACGAAGCGGTCGGTCTCCACGAAGGAGCCGTCGTCCAGCAGGTCGGAGATCCGCTCCCGGGCGGTCTTCTTGCCCCGGGCGTGCTGCTTCTGGACCGCCACCTCATCGGCCGCGGAGACCGCGGCGGCATCACGCGCGCGCAGCTCCTCGAGTCGCTGGGCGGTGGTGAGCGGCCGCGGGGCGTCGGTCACAGAGCCTCCTGCGGCGGCCCGCCGGGCCGCCGTGAATCCGGGGGAAATCGAACATCGGGATACTACGCTACGCAGGCCCGGCGGGACCCGGCGGGTGGCCGCGGTCGACCGCGGCCGGGACGGGCAGGAGGGGGAGACGTGGAGCGTGCGAGCAGCTCCCGGGAGCGGACCACCCCGGCGGTCCATCGCCTGGGGACCGTCGGCTCCACCCAGGACGAGGCGACGATCCGCCTGGACGCCGGCGAGCGGACTCCGTTCACGCTCACCGCCCGCCAGCAGCGGGCCGGCCGCGGTCGGCTGGGACGGGCCTTCGCCAGCCCCGACGGGGCCAGCCTCTCCCTCACCCACGTCCACCGCAGCGCCCTGGCCCCCGCGCAGCGCGGCTGGTTCCCGCTCGCGGCCGGGGTCGCCGCACTGGACGCGCTGTCGGCGGTGCTCGGGGACGACGCCGCCGCAGACGGAGTCGCCCTGGGCCTGAAATGGCCCAACGACCTGCACACTGAGGACGGTCGCAAGCTCGGCGGGATCCTCGTCGAGGGCCGGGGCGCGGACGCCGTGCTGCTCGGGATCGGGATGAACCTCCGCGGCCCCGTCCGCCACCCGGACGGCACCGCGGTGCCCGGGGCCGCGTGGCTGTGGGGAGAGGGAGGAATCCGACCCGGCACCGCCCCGCCGCAGCAGGACACGGTGCGCGAGCAGCTCGAGGACGCGCTGGCCGCGGCCCTGGTCGAGGAGCTCGGGCGCCTCGAGTCCGCAGGAGGAGACGGCACCTCGGCCGGGCTGCGACAGCGCTACACTATGGCGTGCCTCACAGTCGGGCGCGCGGTGCGGATCGATCCCCTCGGGGAATCCGGCACGAGGGGAGCGCAGCCCGCCCCCCGGCACGGCGTGGCCCGGGGCATCGACGGGCACGGCAGACTGGTCCTCGACCTCGGGGGAGGTGACCAGGTGGCCGTGGACGTCGGGGACGTGAGGCATCTGCGGTCCGACGAATCCGTCCGGGCCACGACGGACGACGCAGCGGGCGTCGGCGAGGAGGAGCACGGCACGTGACCGGCGGCATGGACGACGAAGGACGCACCGCAGACCCGGTGGGCAGCACGAGCACCCCGGCCGAGCAGCCGGCGGCCTCGCTCGAACCCCAGCCGGGGGCGTCCCCGGAGCTGCCGGACCTCGACTCCCCGGAGCCGAGCGCGCACGTCGACCAGGAGATCCTCGACCTGAACCGCCGCTTCGCCGACGTGCGACGCAGCGTGGGCGCCCTCGAGAAGGTGCTGCTGCAGGGCTCGCGCAAGTTCTCCCGCCGCGACCTCGCCCAGCAGCAGGACATCCCCGAACGACTGACCAGCGTGTACTGGCGATCGCTGGGCTTCACCCCGGTGGACGAGGACACGGTGGTGTTCACCGAGGAGGATGCGTACTCCATCGGCGACCTCGCCGCGATCGTCGAGGACGGCGGGCTGTCCGAGCGCGCCTTCGAGAGCATCACCCGCGGGCTCGGTTTCCACATGGGGCGGCTGGCGATGTGGATCACCGAGGCCCTGGTGGACGAGGCCAAGCACTCCGAGGGCATGGGCGACTCGGAGGCGCGCCAGCACATGCTCGACGCCCTGCCCGAGCTGCTCGAGACCTTCGAGTCGCAGGTCATGTTCGCCTTCCGCCGGCAGCTGGCGGCCACCGCGGCCCGGGCCGGCTCCGAGGTGCTGCACCGCGACACCGATGAGCTGTTCCCGCTGCAGCGGGCGGTGGGCTTCGCGGACCTGGTGCAGTTCACCCGCCTCGCCCAGGAGCTGCCGGGGGCCGAGCTGGCCGACATGGTCGGTCGCTTCGAGTCCATCAGCCGCGACATCATCTCCGTCGGCGGCGGCCGGGTGGTCAAGACCGTCGGCGACGAGATCATGTTTCTCGCCGACACCCCCGAGGACGGCGCCCAGATCGCGGTCAGCCTCGCCGAGGCCATCACCGCCGCCACCGACCTGCCGCCGGTGCGGGTGGGCCTGGCCTGGGGGCAGATGTTCTCCCGCTACGGCGACGTCTTCGGTCCCCGCGTCAACCTCGCCGCGCGGATGGAGTCCGTGGCCCGCCCCGGCACGGTCGCCGTCGACGACGCCACCGGCCGCGCCGTGGCCCGGGCGCTGCCCGGCGGATTCGCCCTCAGCGAGGGGGAGGACCACGAGCTGCACGGGATCGGGACGGTCCGGGTCCAGGAGATGACCCGGGACCGCTCGGCGCCGCTGGACCTGGACCTGTGAGGCCGTCTGCGCAGCGGGCCGACCCGCGCCGCCGCCGGTCCCGGGGCCGGCGGAGCGGCCGGGACGTAGGATGGACCGCGTGACACGACTGCTTCTCGTCGAGGACGACTCCGCCATCGCTGAACCCCTCTCCCGGGCGCTGGACCGGGAGGGCTACACCGTGACCCGTGCGTCGCGGGGGATCGACGCGCTCGCGATCGCCGCCGGACCCGAGCCGATCGATGTCGTGATCCTCGATCTCGGCCTGCCGGACCTCGACGGGCTGGAGGTCGCGCGCCGGCTGCGCAAGGGCGGACTGGAGTCGCCGATCCTGATCCTCACCGCCCGGGCCGACGAGGTCGACGCGGTGGTGGGGCTGGACGCCGGCGCCGACGACTACGTCACCAAGCCCTTCCGCCTCGGCGAGCTGCAGGCGCGCATCCGCGCCCTCATCCGGCGCTCCCAGACCAGCGAGGAGTCCGGTGGCAGCTTCGACGTCAACGGGGTCTCGCTGGACGTCGCGGCCCGCCGGGCCTACGCGGACGGCGAGGAGCTGAGCCTGTCCGCGAAGGAGTACGACCTGCTCACGGTGCTGGTGCGCGAGTCCGGCAGCGTGGTCACCCGCGACGACCTGATGCGGGAGGTGTGGGGCGCCGAATGGTGGGGCTCCACCAAGACCCTGGACATGCACGTCTCGTGGCTGCGTCGCAAGCTCGGCGACGACGCCACCGATCCCCGCCGCATCACGACGGTGAGGGGAGTCGGCTTCCGCTTCGAGACCGGCGCGGAGAGCTGATCCGTGCGGCAGCGAGTGCTGCAGGCCACCATCATCACCGTGCTGCTGGTCGTGCTCATGCTCGGCATCCCGCTGGGCTACTCCTGGTTGAACCTGACCAAGCAGAACCTCAGCAACCGGGCCAACGCCATCGTCGATCTGGTCCGCATCGACACCGAGGCCCGGCTGCAGGACAACCGCCCGATCGACGAGGCGCTGCTGCAGCGCCGGATCGACGAGCAGCCCGATCTGGACATCGCGATCTCGGTGGTCTACGAGGACGAGACCATCACCGCGGGTGACCCGCCCGGGGAGAACGCGATCCAGACCTACACCACGGGCGCCTCCGGGCAGTCGATCACCCTGTACATCCCGCAGTCCGACGTGCGCTCCCACACCGCGAGCGCCTGGGTGCTGATGACGGTGGCCGGGCTGGCCGCCCTGTCCATCGGCGCCTCGGTGGCGCTGTGGCAGGCGCAGCGGATCTCGATGCCGCTGGCCCGGCTGAGCCGGCGCGCCGAGGAGATGGGCGCCGGCCGCGCCCGCGGCACCTGGCAGCCCTCCGGCATCGTCGAGATCGACGACGTCGCCGAGGAGCTCTCCCGCTCCGGGGCGATGCTCGCCGAGCGGCTCGAGGCGGAGAGCCGCCTGGCCTCCGACGCCTCCCACCAGCTGCGCACCCCGCTGACCGCGCTCTCCATGCGACTGGACGAGATCCTCGCCACCAGCTCCGAGGAATGGGTGCGCGAGGAGGCCCGCATCTCCCTCGAGCAGATCGACCGCCTCACCGAGGTGGTGCACGACCTGATCAACGCCCCGCGCTCCTCCCACCGCCGCACCCCGGGGGTGGTCGAGCTGCGCAGCGTCTTCACCCAGCAGAGCGAGGAGTGGTCGCCCGCCTACCGCCGGGCCGGTCGCGAGCTGCGCATCCAGGTGCCGCGCAGCGCCGCGGTCTGGGGATCGGCCGGACCGCTCACCCAGGTCATCGCCACCCTCATCGAGAACGCGCTGGTCCACGGCGACGGCCGCACCACCGTGAAGGTGCGCCGCAACGACCACTCCACGGTGGTCGAGGTCGCCGACGAGGGCGGTGGCATCGACCCCGAGCTCGGCGCGCGGATCTTCGAGCGCTCGGTCTCCGGGCGCAGCTCCCGGGGCACCGGGGTGGGCCTGGCGCTGGCCCGTACCCTGGTCGAGGACGACGGCGGCCGCCTCGAGCTGCTCACCGAGAAGCCCGCGACCTTCGGCGTCTTCCTCATCACCGCCCCCGGCGACGACGAGCTGCCCGAGGATTTCGCCGACGGCGACGCCGAGGACCGCACCGAGCGGGGGCTGCGCGGGGGCCGGCTCGGCCGCGGCCCGCGCAGCCGGCGCGGCACCGCCGCGGTCGGCGGCGGCCAGCGGGGCCGCTCGGCCGGCGGCGACAGCTTCGACTCCCTGCCGCAGGGGTCCGTGGTGCCGCGCCGGCCGCGCTCGCGCTCCTGATCTCAGTACACTGACCGCCGTGTCCGCCACCGCCTCCCGCCCCGATCCCTCCCCCTCCGCCTCCGTCGGCGCCCGCCGCATCGGCATCGTCGGCGCCGGCCAGCTGGCCCGGATGATGCTGGGCCCGGCGATCGAGCTGGGCCTGACCACACCGGTGCTCGCCACGGATCCCGCCGAGAGCGCCGCCCAGGTCGCCGCGCAGGTGCGGCTCGGCCGCCATGACGACCAGGAGGCCGTGCAGGCCCTGGCCGCCGCGGTGGACGTCCTCACCTTCGACCACGAGCACGTGCCCGCCGCGATCCTGCAGGACCTGGAGGCCCGGGGGGAGACCGCGGTGCGCCCGGGACCGTCGGCCCTCGTGCACGCCCAGGACAAGCTCGTCATGCGCGAGCGCCTCACCGCGCTCGGCCACCCCTGCCCCCGCTGGTGGCGGATCACCTCCGCGCAGGACCTCGCGGACGCGCTCGCCGAGGCCGGGGGCCGGCTGGTCGTCAAGACCCCGCGGGGCGGTTACGACGCCCACGGGGTGCGGATCATCGAGGACGCGCCGGAGGCGCAGGACTGGCTCGCCGAGCACGGCGAGCTGCTCGCCGAGGAGCTGGTGCCCTTCACCCGCGAGCTCTCCGCCCAGGTCGCCCGCCGGCCCGGGGGAGAGGCAATGGCCTACCCCGTGGTGCAGTCGGTGCAGAAGGACGGCGTCTGCTACGAGGTCGTCGCCCCCGCGCCCGGCCTCGACGCCGCGGCCCAGCAGCGCATCCAGGAGCTGGCGCTGACGATCGCCGAGGACCTCGGCGTGACCGGCATGCTCGCCGTCGAGCTGTTCGAGACCGCGGACGGCGAGGTGCTCGTCAACGAGCTCGCCATGCGCCCCCACAACACCGGGCACTGGTCCATGGACGGCGCCGTGACCGGACAGTTCGAGCAGCACCTGCGAGCCGTCGCGGACCTCCCGCTGGGCTCCACGACGCCGCTCGCCCCGGTCTGCGTGATGGTCAACCTGCTGGGCGGCTCCGCGGAGGACCTCGCCCCCGGGGCGCAGGCCGCCCTGGCCGCCGATCCCGCGCTGAAGCTCCACCTCTACGGCAAGTCCGTGCGCCCCGGCCGCAAGCTCGGCCACGTCACGCTGCTCGGGGACGACGCCGAGCAGCTGCTCGAGCGCGCCCACCGCGCCGAGCGCCTCATCATCGACGGCCCCCTCACCGGCGCCGAGACCACCGACGCCGTCCTGCAGGGAGATGCCCGATGACCACCGACCGCACCGCGTCCCGCCCCCTGGTGGGCATCGTCATGGGCTCCGACTCCGACTATCCCGTGATGCGGGCCGCCGAGGAGGCGCTCGCCGAGTTCGGCATCGAGGTCGAGGTCGACGTCGTCTCCGCCCACCGCATGCCCGAGGACATGGTCGCCTGGGGCCGCTCCGCCGCCGAGCGCGGCCTGCGCGTGGTGATCGCCGGGGCCGGCGGCGCCGCGCACCTGCCCGGGATGCTCGCCTCCCTCACCCCGCTGCCGGTGATCGGGGTGCCGGTGCCGCTCAAGCATCTCGACGGGATGGACTCCCTGCTCTCCATCGTGCAGATGCCCGCCGGGGTGCCGGTGGCGACCGTGTCCATCGGCGGGGCCCGCAACGCCGGGCTGCTGGCCGCGCGCATCCTCGCGGCCGGAGGCGACGAGCACGCCGCGCGGCTGCGCGAGCGGATGGTCGCCTTCCAGGCCGAGCTGCGCGAGATCGCGATGGCCAAGGGAGAGGCGCTGCGGGCGTCGCGCTGAGCGGTCGCCGCGCCGCGGCCGGGCTCCTACCGCAGCTTCGCGCCGGACGAGGCGTCGGAGCGGCCCTCGACGAAGTCGTGATAGGCGTCGGCGACCTCGTCGACGTCGCCGTCGGCGACCAGCACGCCCTTGTCGATCCAGAGCGCCCGCGTGCACATGGCCCGTACGGAGGCCAGGGAGTGCGACACGAAGAACACCGTTCCGGCCTGCTCCCGGATCTCCTCGATCCGCGCCGTGCTCTTCTTGCGGAACGACGCGTCACCCGTGGCCAGCGCCTCGTCGATCATGAGGATGTCGGGCGTGCGGATCGTGGAGATCGCGAACCGCAGCCGGGAGGCCATGCCCGAGGAGTAGGAGCTCATCGGCAGGTACAGGAAGTCGCCGAGCTCCGCGAAATCGGCGACCCCCGGGATGTTCGCCCGCACCTCCTTGGTGCTGAGCCCCAGGGCGAGACCGCCGATCATGATGTTGCGCTCCCCGGTCAGTCGGGGCAGCAGGGCGGCGTTCACGCCGAGCAGCTCCGGCTCGGCGGAGGTGAAGACCCGCCCGGACGTCGGAGGGAGCAGCCCCGCCACGGCCCGCAGCAGCGTCGACTTCCCCGATCCGTTGGTCCCCAGGATGCCGATCGACTCCCCGTGATGGGCCACGAACGACACCCCGCGCACGGCGGGGACCTCGGTGATCGGCCCGGTATCGGGACGGCCCAGGCTGACCGCCTTGTCCCAGAGGGAGCTCCGCTCCTTGGTGGTGCCACCGCGACGGGCGCCGAACACCCGGTAGGTGATGTGCAGGTCGTCGACCAGGACGGAGGGGGGACCGAGGGGCTTGCGCGGCGCGCGCTTCGGGAGGTTCTCCGGGTCGATCTCGTAATCGGTGTCCTCAGTCACGACCGTAGGTCTCCTCTGCGCGCCAGAAGTACAGGAATCCGATGGCGAAGATGCCCACCGCCCAGGCAGTGGCCTCGAGCCAGAGACTCGCCGTCATCGGGATCATGGGCTCGTTGCCGAACACGGCCCGGAACAGCTCCAGGAAGACAGCGACCGGCTGATGCAGCAGGAGCGGCTTCAACCAGAGGCCGTCCGGGACCATCGCCTCGATCAGGAACATGGCGCCGGAAGCATACCGGCCGAGCGTCAGGATGAAGGGCATCGCATTGGCGATGTCAGGCGCTCGGGCCCCGAGTCGCGCGAAGAACAGAGCGACTCCCGACGAGAACACGGCGAGCAGGATGGCGGCGAACGGCAGCAGGAGCCAGGACCAGGTGGGCAGGACCGGACCCATTCCCGGCAGCAGGCCGGTCACCATGGCCACCACCGCCATCGCCACCAGGATCGGAGCGAACATCACCGTCTCGGTCATGACCGTCGCGAGCGGGACCACCGCGCGAGGGAATCGGTGGGAGCGGATCAGCATCAGGTTGGCCGGGATCGAGTTCAGCCCCGACATCACCGATGTCTGGAACAGCGTGTAGGTGAACGTCCCGATCGTGATGAAGGCCGCACGGTTGTCGATCCCGGGGGCACTGGACTGGAAGAGGAACCCGAAGATGATGACGTACACCGCTGCGTCGAGGATCGGGCGCAGCACTGCCCATGCCTGCCCCAGGTACGAGCCCTGGTTGCGCGAGTAGGCCCGGGACGCGGAGAGGTTCCAGATGAAGGAGCGTCGCTCCCACACCTGCTTGATGTACCGGCCCAAGGGAGGCCGGAGTCCCATCTCCTGCAGTCCTGCTCGCTCCGCGAGCGCTTCGGTCTCCGCGGAGGTGAGGCGCGGAGCGAGGGGTAGCTGCGCCTTCTGGTCTGCCAAGTTCGTTCTCCTCCAGCCGGACGGGCCCCGCGGGCGGCGCCGTCTTGCGGCATCGGTATGATCGTGCGTCATGACTGTCGCAAGAGAACCACATCCGCTGGTGACAGTCGTCATACCGGTCTTCAACGGCGCACGGACCCTGCGTCAGTCGGTCCTCAGCGTACTCGATCAGACATGCCGGGATCTCGAGCTGGTGGTCGTCGACGACGGCTCCACGGACGAGACGGCAGACATCGTCGAGGAGCTCGCGCGGCACGACGGGCGGGTGCGGCTCGTGCGTCGTCCGCGCAGCGGCGGTCCCGCGGCGGCCCGCAACACCGGGATCGCGAGCGGCAGGGGCCGGTTCATCGCGTTCTGCGATGCGGACGACCTCTGGCTCCCCAGCAAGCTGGAGCGACAGCTCGTTCTCGCCGAGTTGAGCGATGCGGCGCTCGTGTACTGCGGCTACCACCGCGTCGATGCGAGCTTCGCGGGGTCCGCCGCGGACTTCGTCCCCGAGGGCCGCGTGGTGCACGTCCCGACCCGCCTCTCCCACGCCGACCTCCTGCGCCGCAACGTGATCGGGAACCTGACCGCGGTGGTCGACACCCATCGGACCGGCCCGGTGTCGATGCCCGACGTCCCGGGCGCCGAGGACTGGGCGCTGTGGCTGCGCATCGTCCGCGCCGGCGGCACGGCGGTCGGGATCGACGAACCGCTCGCCCTGTACCGCGCCGCCCAGCTGGGCTCGCACTCCGCCGACCGCTCGCGGGCGGTGCGTGCGGTGTGGCAGGTGCTGCGGCAGCAGGAGGAGCTTCCCGTGTGGAGTGCCGCCGTGCATCTGGTCACCAGCGCCGTAGCGGCGCTGCGCAAGAACCGGATCTAGCTCACGCGCGTGGCTAGACTGCACGGCACCATGATCCTGATCTGCGTGAACGAGGTCGTCGGACCGACCGGGCAGCCCGGATGCGCGGTGGACACCGCGGATGTGCGGGCGCTCGACGCGGAGCGCTGCGCCTGCGGCCAGCGGGTCGGAGCGGCCCGGACAGGTAGCCCGGGGCGCCCGAGCGGGTCGGTCACCGCCCGGAGCCATCGGGTGCGGCGCAGTGGGTCCAGGGGACGTCAGGTCCTGAACGAATGCAATCCGAGGAAGGTCGTCACCTGAATGATCGTGATCTGCTCCAACGAGGTTGCCGGGCCCACCGGCTATCACAAGTCGGTCGTGCAGCTGGCCAACGGTCTGCGCGCGGCGGGGTATCCGGTGGCGGTGATGGGCTTCCTGGGCACCGGGGACGTGGCCGACCGGATGCTGCCGCGGTGGCCGCTGGACCTGGAGGTCCCCGCCTTCACGCTGAGGACGCTCCCGGCGGACGGCGGCAGGCTGCTGCACCGCAACGTCCATGCGGAGCTGTCGGGGAGCCTGGGCGCCCTGCGGTACGAGTTCACGGGCAACGAGCTGGCCGCACTGAGGGACCTGAACGCGGCGCTCACCGGCGAGGACACGATCATCTTCACCGCTCCGGTGCAGGTCCTGGCCTTCCAGCACGCGCTGGGTGATGACGAGCGGCGCCCGAGGACGGTGCTCCAGATCCACGGCGACTACCTCCATCACGCGGAGCTGTGGGAGCCGCTGATGTCGACGCGGGGCATGATCGACCGGCTCCAGACCGTCGCCGACGGCCTGCGGAAGCAGTTCATCCCGACCTTCGACGAGTCCGACGTGGTCTTCATCCCGAACTTCCCCGGCGAGAGCCCGGGCACGGTGCAGCGGGTCGAGCACGAGGGCGTGAACATCGCCCTGCCGGCCTCGTTCCAGCACCGCAAGAACCAGCTCGACGCGGTGCGCGCGCTGTCACGGATCGACGACGAGTCCGTGCACCTGACGCTGTGGGGCAACATCAGCCCGCTGAACCCCTACTTCATCGCGGTCCAGGAGCTGATCGAGCATCTGGGGCTGTCGGACCGGGTACGGATCCCGGGGTTCGGCACGGAGCACGACGTGTACTCCACCGCCGACATCGTCCTGATGACGTCGCTGTCCGAGGGGTTCCCGTACCCGCTGCTGGAGGCGATGTACCAGGGCCGTCCGACGATCTCCTACGACTTCGACTTCGGGCCCCGGGAGGCGATCGAGGACGGGGGCAGCGGGTACATCGTGCCCCTCGGCGACGTCGAGCAGCTGGCCGAGCGCCTGCGGGAGCTCGCCGCGGACGCCTCGCTGCGGGAGCGGTTCGGGCGCCGCGCCCGGCAGCGGTACGACGAACGGTTCGCTCCGGCGGCCGTCGCCGAGCAGTACCGTCGTTTCCTCGGCCCGCACGACGCGCCGATCGACCTGGCGCAGGTGTTCTCCACCGACGGCATCGAGCCGATCGCCGTCGACGAGATCACCCACCGGGTGCGGCGCTCCGGTGGTCGGCGTCTCCATCAGGTCGCCGTCCAGTCCCCGACCGTCCTCCACGACGTCGAGGTCGACGACGGCGGGCGCATCACGCGCCCCCGGGTGCGCCGTCAGGGCGACGGCACCGTCATCGAGTTCCTCGCCGGCGGCCACGGGGTCGTCTCCTACAGCACCCGGCCGGGCTCGCAGGACCGCCATTACCTGGCCGGTCCCGCGGACGGTGACGCGCTCCCGGTGCTGCCCCGCCTGCGCCGTGACGCGGACTACGCGGACGCGGACCCGATCGCCCGCGACACGATCTTCGCCGCTCGCGGTGGTGCACGGCACGTCTCGTGGCACACCACGCCGGATGCGCTCGCGACCTTCGGGACCGACGCCGTCGAGGCGGTCACCTGGAAGCTGCGCCAGCTCATGCCCGCGCCGAAGCCACGCAGCGCATCCCCCGGGCAGACGTCAGCCGCCGCGCCGACCACCGCCCCGAGCGCGGACGCCGCGACGACGGCCCCCGAGCCCGCGGCGAGCCCGTCCTCCTCGTCGAACCGGCTGAGCGGCGTGGGGAAGGCCATCGGGCTCCCGGCGCAGGCGATGGGCTCGGTCGGACGGGTGGCGGCGACGTACGCCAGAACCGCCCTGACAGAACTGACCCGAGCGGTGGCGGTCAACCCGTCGCTGCCGACCCGTCGCGAGATCACCCGGCATCCGTGGTTCCCGGTGACGTCGGGCGTGGACAACTTCGGGTCCCCGATCAATCGGACCGGCGGGGTCGAGGTGGCCAACGGCGGCACCGCCGAACGGCCGGCGGTGAGCATCCAGGGAGAGTACGACTGGCTGCTGCTGCGCGACGGGGCCTCCCAGCGGCGGGTCACGCCGCCATGGTCCTACGGGGAGCTCTTCGAGCGGATCTGCGCCGCCGAACGCGACCACGGCCTGTTCGACATCACCGCTGCCGGTGGGGTCCACGTGTGGGAGCTGGGGCGTTCTGCGCTGGTCATCCAGCTCGCCGAGGCGGCAGGACTGTGGGGCGCCGCGTCCGCTGTCGGGGCTCCGGTCCAGGACGTGTATGCAGGCAGCAAGCGACTCACCTCGGCGCCGAAGACGCGCACCGTCGTGTTCGACTACGCGCGACGGGGGCAGAGCGGCTACCGCACCGCCCCGTTCGTGGACGACCGGACGCTCTTCGTCGTGCAGCCCGGTGCCGATGGCTACCCCGACGTCGACGAGACGAACCTGGTCTACCCCTTCGCCGAGTTCACCCGGTGGAAGCAGGACTGGCGGCGCCGCTGGGCCCACCTGCGGGTCCCGGAGGTGGATGCCCGCCCCTTCGAGGCGGCGCTGACCGAGGCCCTCGGCATCCAGGTCGATCTCGGCGATCATCTCCGCAACCGGCTGGCGAAGTTCCTCGCCGAACGAGAGTTCTGGACGCCCGTCTTCGAACGCGTCGAGCCCGAGGAGGTCCTCCTCGCCTCGAGCCACTGGTGGGCCGGCATCGCCGCCGCGGCCGACCGCTCCGGCGCCCGCGTCTCGGACATCCAGTACGCACTGACCAGCCGGTACGCGCCCAGCTTCTGGTTCGGGCAGAAGCCGCACTATGGAGCGACCCGCTTCTACGCCTGGTCGGACTACTGGGCGCAGCGCACCAATGTCTACGAGGAGCACGTCGTGGTCCCGCGCGAGCAGCCCGAGCTGACGTCCGCCATCGCGGACCCGCCCAGCGGCGACCCCGTCTGGGACGTCTGCATCATCTCCCAGCCGCGCGTGCTGCGGCGGATCCTCGCCTTCGTCCAGGACCTGGTCCGGGAGCGTCCGGAGCTGCGCGTCGTGATCGCCCCGCACCCGGCGCAGCGCACGATCATCGACCAGAAGCTGGCGGCGGCCGGTCTCGAGACCTCGGTGGAGGTGGCCGCGCAGGACACCCTGACCACGATCGCTCGCTCGGGGCTGAGCGTGGGGACCTTCTCCACCTCGCTGTGGGAGTCCGCGGCGCTGGGGCGTCCGACCTACGTGATCGAGGTGCCCGGGTACGAGGAGACCCTCGAGGACATCGAGTCCGGGCTGTTCCGGCTGGCCCGTTCACCGCATGACCTGGTCCCGTACGACGTGCCTGCGACGCGCCACGGCATCTTCGGCTGAGCGCACATGGACATCCAGAACCACTACTACGGCCACAGCGCGGCGCTGGCTCAGCACGCCGGGCTCCGCTCCGTCCGGCACATCGACGGGCTCGTCCAGCACGGATGGACGGTCCGCTCACCCTCCCTGGTCCACTTCTCGGATTTCGCCCGACTGCCGCGGACGGCGCGTCGCCTGGTGTGGAGCCACGCCGCCCGCGGATGGGATCCAGCCACGGACCCGTTCGAGACCGCCCCCATCGGTGCCCCCTTCCTCTACCTGAGCGCCCTGACCGCCGACCGGCCCATCGCCCCGCTGGAGGCCACGGTCGCGTTCCCCGTCCACGACACCCGCCTGGTGAAGCTCGAGCACGATGACGCCGTCCTCGCCCGCGAGCTCGCCGAGCGCGACGGCCCCTCGGTGGTCTGCCTGCACCCCGAGGACCTCGATCGCCCCGAGAAGCTCCGGGTCTGGATCGAGCACGGGCACCGCGTGGTCAGCGCCGGCGAACGCCGGGACCCGCAGTTCCTCGGCCGGATCCTGCGGCTGGTCCGAGGGGCGCGCCGCGTGGTCTCCAACCAGCTCTCCACCGCCGTCGTCTACGCCGCCGCCGAAGGCACCCCGACGGCGGTCTACGGCTCGGACGTCTCCATCGGTGCGCTGGGCACCGAGGTGTCACGGCGGACCAGGGATCTGTGGCCGGAGTTCCATGAGGACGCCGACGACCAGGTCCGCAGGGCCGTCGCCCTCGCCGAGCTGGGTCACCAGCACCTGCTGGACCCGCACGCCCTCCGGACCGCCCTGGGCTGGGACCACCGGCGGCCCGGGCCGTTCCTCAGCTACTGGGCGGGGGCGCCGCTGCGCAAGGCCGGCGCCGTGCTGGGCGTGGTGAAGAGACCCGAGGGCGCCCAGGACGCCGGATCAGGGGCGTCGCCGCTGGTGTTCCTGCGTCACCCGCTGAGCCATCTCCCGGGCGCTCTGCCCCGGGTGCCGGGCCGTGACGCCCTCCTGCCGGAACCCCTGGTCCCCGCACCGTGACACCGCAGGGCTCGTCGCCCCGACCCCCCGCTTCTCGAGGAAGGCCGATGCCTGCATGATCCTGATCTGCTCCAACGAGGTCGCCGGACCCACCGGCTACCACAAGTCGGTCGTGCAGCTGGCCAACGGTCTGCGCGCCGCAGGGTATCCGGTGGCGGTGATGGGCTTCCTGGGCAACGGGAACGTGGCCGACCGGATGCTGCCGCTGTGGCCGCTCGACGTCGAGGTCCCCGCCTTCACCCTGAGAACGCTCCCGGCCGACGGCGGCAGGCTGCTGCACCGCAACGTCCACCCGGAGCTGTCGGGAACCCTGGGCGCCCTGCGGTACGAGTTCACGGGCAATCAGCTCGCCGCGCTGAGGACGCTGAACGCGACGCTCACCGGCGAGGACACGATCATCTTCACCGCTCCGGTGCAGGCCCTGGCCTTCCAGCACGCGCTGGGCGGTGACGAGCGGCGCCCGAGAACGGTGCTCCAGATCCACGGCGACTACCTCCATCACGCGGAGCTGTGGGAGCCGCTGATGGCGTCACGGGCGGTGATCGACCGGCTCCAGACCGTCGCCGACGGCCTGCGCGAGCAGTTCATCCCCACCTTCGACGAGTCCGACGTGGTCTTCATCCCGAACTTCCCCGGGGAGGGCTCGGGCATCATCCAGCGCGTCGAGCACGAGGGCGTGAACATCGCCCTGCCGGCCTCGTTCCAGCACCGCAAAAACCAGCTCGACGCGGTGCGCGCGCTGTCGCTGATCGAGGACGACGCGGTGCGGCTGACGCTCTGGGGCTCCATCAATCCCCGCAACCCGTACTACGTCGCCGTGCGGGAGCTGGTCGACGCGCTCGACCTGTCCGGGCGCGTGCGCCTGCCCGGCTTCGGCACGGAGCACGACGTCTATTCCACCGCCGACATCGTGCTGATGACCTCGCTGTCCGAGGGCTTCCCGTACCCCCTCCTGGAGGCGATGTACCAGGCCCGCCCCACCGTCTCCTACGACTTCGACTTCGGGCCCCGGGAGGCGATCGAGGACGGGGGCAGCGGGTACATCGTGCCCCTGGGCGACGTCGAGCAGCTGGCCGAGCGGCTCCGGCAGCTCGCCGCGGACGCCTCGCTGCGGGAGCGGTTCGGGCGCCGCGCCCGGGAACGGTACGACGAACGGTTCGCTCCGGCGGCCGTCGCCGAGCAGTACCGTGATTTCCTCGGCCCGCACGATGCGCCGATCGACCTGGCGCAGGTGTTCGCCACCGACGGCACCGAGCCGATCGCCGTCGACGAGATCACCCACCGCGTGCGGCGCTCGGGCGGACACCGTGTCCATCAGATCACCGTCCAGTCCCCGACCCTCCTTCACGACGTCCAGGTCGACGACGGGACCCGCACCGCGGCGCCGCAGGTGCGGAGCCGGCGGGGCACCACCCGGATCGACGTCGCGGCCGCCGGACCGGCGGTGGTCTCGTACACCACCGCCCCCGGATCCGGCGACCGGCACTACCTCGCCAGCACCACCGCCGGTGGTGACCTGGAGGTGCTGGCACATCTGCGCCGGGACGCCGGGTACGGCGCCGGCCGACCCGGCATGGTGGACACCGTCTTCGCGACCTCCGGGGGCACGGGGACCCTGCGGGGGATGGGCACGCTGACCTCCCTGGTCAAGCGCGCACCGCGGGACGTGCTGTGGAAGGCGCGCCAGGTCGCCTCGGCGGCAGGGGTCCGGGCCCGCGCACGCCGGGAACTGGCGGGAACGGCCGCGGACGCCGGGCCGGGCGCCTCGGCGGAGCCCGCCGAGGCGGCGGAGATCCTCCAGCCGCTCGCGCCGACGCAGCCATCCGCGGCGGGGCAGTCCCCGGTCCCGGCCGGGCCCGTCGCATCGACGGCGGCGGCTGAGGCCGCCACCACGCCCGTCGGCGACGGTGCAGCCGGCGCTCCGAGCGAGGTGCCCACCGTCGGCCTCGGAGCGCGCGCCGCCACCTCGGCGGTGCGGGTCCTGAACGGTCTGGCCAAGGGACCTGCCGCCCCCACCCGTCGCGAGATCCCCCGACACCCGTGGTTCCCGGTCACCGCCGGCACCGACAACTTCGGCACCCCGATCAACCACAGCTGGGGACTGGAGGTGCGCAACTCGGGGTCGCCGCAGCGACCGTCCGTGACCATCCGGGGGAGTACGACTGGGTGCTGCTGCGCGACGGCAGCAGCCGCCGGCGCATCGAGCCGCCGTTCACCTACGGCGAGTTCTTCGACCGCATCTGCGCTGCCGAGCGGGAGCACGGCCTGTTCGACATCGCCACCCGCGACGGCGTCCACGTCTGGGAGCTCGGCCGGTCCGCGCTGATCATCCAGCTCGCCGAGGCCTTCGGGTTCTGGGGAGCGGCCGGGGCCGTCGGCACCCCGGTCCAGGACGTCTACGCGGGCCCCAAGCGGCTGACCACGGCACCGCCGGCCCGGCAGGTCGTCCTCGACTACGTCCGGCGGGGTCAGAGCGGGTACCGCACCGCCGCGTTCCGCGACGACGAGACCCTGTTCGTCGTCCAGCCCGATGCCCACGGCTACCCCGAGGTGGACGACACCAACCTCGTCTACCCCTTCCACGAGTACAACCAGTGGCGCCTCGGCCCGGGCCGGCGCTGGAGCCAGCTGCGCATCCCCGAGGTCGACGCCCGTCCCTTCGAGGCCGCGCTGACCGACGCCCTCGGCATCAGCGTCGACCTCGGCGACCACCTCCGCAACCGCCTGGTCAAGTTCCTCGACGAGCGCGAGTTCTTCACCCCCGTGTTCGAGAGGGTGGCGCCCCAGGAGGTCCTCATCGCCTCCAGCCACTGGTGGGCCGGGATCGCCGCGGCCGCGGCGCGCTCCGGAGCCCTGGTCTCGGACATCCAGTACGCGCTCACCAGCCGGTACGCGCCGAGCTTCTGGTTCGGCGGCACTCCTGCCCACGGGGCCTCGCGCTTCTACGCCTGGTCGGACTTCTGGGCCGAGCGCACGAACGTCTACGACGAGCACGTGGTGGTGCCGCGGCAGCAGGGCGCCCTGAGCGCCGACCTCGCGGAGGACCCGTCGGCCGAGCCGTCGTTCGACGTGTGCGTGATCTCCCAGCCCCGCGTGCTGCGCCGCATCCTGGCGTTCACCCGCGACCTGGTCCGGGAGCGCACCGAGCTGCGCGTGGTCCTCGCCCCGCATCCCGCGCAGCGCTCGAGCATCGGCGAGGAGCTCGCCGCCGCCGGACTGAGCGAGCACGTGACGGTCGCCTCCGCCGACACCCTCACCACCATCGGGCAGTCGGAGATCTGCGTGGGCGCGTTCTCGACCTCCCTGTGGGAGGCCGCCGCGCTCGGACGTCCGACGTACGTGATCCCCGTGCCCGGCCACGAGGAGACCCTCCAGGACGTCGCCACCGGTCTCTTCCGCCTGGCGGAGTCACCGCACGACCTCGTCCCCTACCCGGTCCCGGAGTTCCGCCGGGAGATCTTCGGGTCCGCCTGAGGAGTCCCGCGGGACCGTCGCTCTCGAGACGGGAGCACGGCCGACGTCGGGTCGTCAGCCCGGCTAGAGTCCTCGGCAGCGACGAGCCGCCAGGGCTCGGCCCGTTCCCCGAGGTGGAAGCAGTGTTCCGGAAGCTCACCCGTGCCGTGAGACCGCCGTTCGATCCTACGGATCGGCAAGCGACCCTGGCGGACAGGGCCTCGAGCGCGCAGCCGGCCGGCGTCCTCGCCATCGCGCGTCACCTGTCGAGGCTCCGGAACTTCCGGACGGCGTCGAGGATCCTGGAGGGAGTGGACGCCGACCGCCTCGGACTCCTGGACCAGTGCTTCATCGGCGTCACCCTGCTCAGCGCCCAGGACGGCTTGATCGCCGACCAGCTCCTGGCGCCCCACGTCGCGAGCCTCGGGGATCGTGAGCTCGGGTCGGGAGAGGCCGTGCGGCTGGCCGGATGGATCCAGCTGTCCGGGATGAGCACGCACGACAAGCTCGAGGCCCTCGGGGCGCTGCGGCTCTCCCGGAGCAGCCCTGGGGCGCTCGGCACGACCGTCAGGGACCTGCGCTTCCGGGAGTTCAAGCTCCGGCAGGGCGCGCTGGAGAAGGTCGACGTGCTCGACTTCTTCGCGGGCGGCGAGGAGGACCCGCAGCAGTGCAAGGACAACCTCCGGTATGTCGGCGATCTCGTCACCCACGGCCATGAGGGGACGGCGCGGGCCCTGGTGGAACGGCAGATCGCTCTGCACGGTCTGCGCGACCGTGCTGTGGTCGAGGCCGCGCTGCGCTTCGACTCCGGCTCCCTGATCGAGGACCTCGACGCCATCCCGGAGGACTTCCGCGCGGTGCCCGGAGTGCTGGCACTCGCGCACGATCTGAGAGCACAGGGCCCGGCGCACCAGGCGTTCTTCGCCGCCTGCCTGGAGGCGTCGATGACGAGCTTCCCCACGATGGACGTGTTCACGAAGGACGCGCTGCTGCGCGTGCTCACGGTCAAAGACCTCCTGACGGAGCTGGACGCCCTGGTGCCGCATCTCCAGGGGATCCCGGACACGCTGCTCGGCGCCCGATGCGGCCGGGGGCTGATCGCCATGGAGGACGGAGCTCACCGCGATGCCGCCGATCTGCTGCGATCGGTCCTGGAGGAGGACCCCTCCTACACGGCGGCGGCGACCGGGCTCCGGTTCGTCCTGGCCCGGCTCGACGACGAGTTCTCCGTCGTCGACCTCCGCAACCAGATCGGCTACGGGGCCGCGAGCGCCGGCCGGGCGGGCGTCCGCCCCGGCGATCGCGACCAGGCGACCACCCTGCTGCTCGACGGCGACTATCTGAGGAGCTGGAGCGTGCGCCGGGCGGCGCCGCACTGGCGCCTGCTGAAGCGGGACCACGGCAGGAAGTTCCTGAACTACGAGGAGCTGCCGCAGGACCCCGGTTCGAGGCTGTTCCTCATCGCCGACGACGGGGTCGGCGATGAGATCCGGGCCGCCCAGTTCCTGGGGGAGCTCGCAGCTCGCTACACCGTCACGGCGACCTGTGATCCGCGTCTGCGCTCGCTCTTCGAGCGGAGCTTCCCGGCGGTCGAGTTCCTCGGCGTCCCGCGACGCCTACGGGGACTGCTGAACCCGGTCTACGACGGCCGGTACAGCGACTTCATACTGGCCAGCCATCTGACGGCACGGTGCGATCCGCACCTGGAGGCGGCCGACCACGTGACCTTCGGCCAGAACCTGACGTTCAACAGGTTCGCCGGTGTGCTTCCCCGCGAGGACTCGGGGGCCTACCTGGTCCCTGACCCTGCCCGGGCGGTGCCGAGGACCGGTGAGGGCCTGAAGGTCGGTCTGGTCTGGAAGAGCCACTTCGCCGGTGGCTCCCGCCGGATGATGTATCTCGGGGTGGAGCAGTTCGAGCCGCTGCTGGACGTCGACGGGGTGGAGTTCTGGTCGGTGCAGCACGCCATCGACCCCGCCGAAGCCGCGTACTGCGCCGAGCACGGCATCCGCCAGATCGACGGGGTCGACCTGTTCGACGACTTCGAGGGCCTGGCCGCCCATCTGGCGTCGATGGACCTCATCATCGGCATCAGCACGGTGCCGATGGAACTGGCCGCCGCGGTCGGGACGCCGGCGTGGCTGCTGGGCTTCTCTCCCGAGAACTTCCACTACCGCACCGGGGGGAGGCGCGACCTCCGTCGATCAGCTGTCGCGGAACTCGACCGTGATCGCACCGCGATGGATCGACTTCACCGCTCCCTACCAGGACTGCGTCGACCTCGTCATGGCCGACTGCCGGAATCGCCTGGCGGGCCTGGTGCGCGAGCTGCAACCCAGCTGAGGGACGTGCGATGTCGCGGCTCCGGTACGATCGCCCCATGTCTTCGAGCCAGCACGGATCCCCCAAGTCACTCCAGATCGGCGACCTGCAGGTCGGCGAGAGCCACCCTCCCTTCGTCGCGGCGGAGATGTCCGGCAACCACAACGGCGACCTCGGTCGGGCGCTGGAGATCGTCGACGCGATCGCGGAGACCGGGGCCCCGGCGATCAAGCTGCAGACCTACACGGCGGACACGATCACCATCGACGCCGACGGTCCCGCCTTCCGCATCACCGACGGCCACGGCCTGTGGGGCGGACGGAACCTCTACAGCCTCTACCAGGAGGCGCACACCCCCTGGGACTGGCACGAGGCGATCTTCGCCCGCGCCCGCGAGCACGGCATGATCCCGTTCTCCAGCCCCTTCGACGCCACCGCGGTCGAGCTGCTGGAGGACCTGGGCGCCGAGGTGTACAAGATCGCCTCGCTCGAGATCGCGGACATCCCGCTGCTGCGCACCGTCGCCCGCACCGGCAAGCCGGTGATCCTCTCCACGGGCGCCGCCGACGCCGCGGACGTCGACCTCGCCGTGGCGACCCTCCGCGCCGAGGGCAACGACCAGATCGCCGTGCTCGGCTGCACCTCCTCGTACCCCGCCGACGCCGAGTCGACCAACCTGCGCACCCTCCCGGTGCTGTGCGACACCTGGAACGTGGTCACCGGGCTGTCCGACCACACCAAGGGCATCGGCGTCAGCGTCGCGGCCGTGGCGTTCGGCGCCGCGATCCTGGAGAAGCACGTGACGCTGCGGCGCGCCGACGGCGGGGTCGACTCGGACTTCTCGCTCGAGCCGCAGGAGCTGAAGGCACTGGTCGAGGAATCGCGCAGCGCCTGGTCGGCGCTCGGTGAGGTGCACGTCGGCCCCACCGCGAGCGAGGCCGAGAGCCGGCGACTGCGCCGCTCCCTGTTCGTGGTGGAGGACGTCCGCGCCGGTGACGAGGTCACCGAGGCGAACGTGCGCTCGATCCGGCCGGCCGGCGGACTCGAGCCGCGCTACCTCGACGTCGTGGTCGGTCGCACCTTCCGCCAGGACGTGGGCCGCGGGACGCCGCTCAGCTGGGATCTCGTCTGACGAGCACGTCGAAGTCACCGTCGTCGCGGTCCGGATCGCGCTGGTAGCCGGCGCGGGCGAACAGCCGCTGGGACGGCACGTTGCCGGGCAGCACCGCAGCGACGACGGTGACCTCGGGGTGCCGTGCCCCGAAGGCGGCCTCCCCGGCGGCCAGGACGGGCCGCGCCAGACCGTGTCCGCGGGCCTCGGGCGCGAGGGTGATGGACACCTCCCATTCAGCGAGCTCCAGCGCGTCGAACCGCACCGTCCCCACCGGGGTGGTGCCGCGCTCGACGACGTACAGCTCCCGCCGCGGATCCTCGAGCACCCGCTGGTACCAGCCGATGTGGCCGTCCCAGGAGACCGGGTCGCTGGACCGCGAGACCCGGCGGGTCTCCGGGTCGTTGCGCCACCGCATCAGCAGGGACGAGTCGTCGATGCCGGCGGGGCGCGCCACCACCGGAGCGCTGTCGTCGCCGATCCGTCGGGCCAGCGCCTCCTCCCAGGCGGTGACGATCCGCTGCGCGCCATGGCCGTCCACCTTCGCGCGGCCCACCGGCGCCCACGACCGCCCGAGACGGAGGTCGGCGACGGCGCTCTCCACGCGGGCCGTGGCCGCCGGCAGGGCCTCGCGCACCTCGTCCAGCGATCCCAGCCCGCGCGCGATCCCCTCGCTGATCGCCGCCTCGTACCCGGCCCGCTGGTTCTCCACCACCGCGACCAGCAGACTCGGCACACCGATGCAGGCCAGCTCCCAGGCGGTGGTCCCCGCGGCGCTCACCACGAGGTCCGCGGCGCCGGCGCGGTCGAGGAAATCGGGCGAGGGCGCGATCAGCTCCACCGCGTCGCCCGCCTCGGCGCGCACGGCGTCCCAGTTCCGCTCCGGGGCGATCACGCTGACCCGGCCGACGCCGTCGGCCGCACCGCAGACGGCGGCCAGGGTGCCGGCGGCGCCGGTGGCATCGGTGCCGCCCATCACGATCAGCACCCGGGCGTCACGGCCGACGTCCTGCCCGGCCGCCGCCCGCTTCTCGCGCGCCGCGCGCACCTCGGCCCGCATCGGCGCATACCCGATGCCCCGCAGCACCATGCCGCTGCCGTCGTGCGGGCGACTGCTGTGCTCGGCGCGGAGGGTGGAGTCCACGACCACGTCGGCGGGTCGGCGCCCGAAGGCCCCGTCCTCCATCGAGGACAGCAGGGCACCGCAGGCCCGCACCTGCGCCAGTGCGTCGGTCCCGATCGTGTAGTCGTCCACGTGGATCACCGATGCGCCCTGCTCGGCGGCCAGGACCTGGAGGTCGGCGGGAGCCCCCACCACCTCGAGGCCGGCGTCCACGAGCAGCTGCTCGGCCAGGGGCGATCGGATCGAGCCGGCCACCACCACGGTGTGCCCCGCCTCCCGGGCGGCGTCCGCGACGGAGATCGCCCGCACCAGGTGGCCGATCCCGCCCGCGGCGCTCGCATCGCACCGGACGACGAAGTGCGTCATCCCTCGGCCAGCGTCTTCTGCCGGACCCCGGCGTTGAGCGCGGTGAGGTCGGGCCGGGAGCGCAGCAGGCCGACGACCTCATGCCAGGCCGGCGCCCGATCACCCAGCTCGGCGACGACCGCATCCAGCATGGCGCCGTCCTCGGCGGTGTCGAGGGTGACCCGCAGATCATTGGCGGCCGGCTGCACCACCAGGCCCATCGTGCGGAACGGGCGCTTGCTGTCGTACAGGTAGGAGGTCACGTGCGTGCGGTGGAAGCCCTCGGCCTCCGCGTCGGCGGTCAGCAGCGCCTGCTTCGAGGCGAGCTCCACGTCCAGGCCCCGCGGCAGGGTGCGCACCAGCGTGGTCGCGGTGTAGTCGAGCGACGGGTCGGAGCGCCACAGCCCGACCACGGAGGAGATCAGGGACGGATCCGCCAGCGGGCAGTCCGCGGTGAGCCGGACGACGGCGTCCGCCTCGGTGGTCGCGAGCGCGAGCACGAAGCGGGACAGCACATCGTCCTCGCTGCCCCGCACCACGGGGACCCCGAGCTCCTCGCCGAGCGCGGCGACCGCGTCGTCACCGGAGGCGGTGGAGGTGGCGATCACCACCTCGTCGACCCCCGCCGCTGCCCGGGCCGCGCGGACCATCCAGCCGAGGACAGGGCGTCCGGCGAGCGGCCGCAGGACCTTCCCGGGGAGACGGGAGGATCCCGTTCGAGCCTGAATCACAGCCACGCATCGTGTATCGGTCACCGTGCCATAATGGCACGCGCAGCTCCGGGTCATCCCCGGCGCCATCTCATCCAGACGACGAAAGAGATCTGCATGTCGCTCCTCAACGGTGCCTCCATCCTCGTAACCGGTGGGACCGGCTCCTTCGGCAAGGCCTTCCTCCGGGAGGTGCTCGACAACCACAACCCGCGCCGTGTCGTCGTCTTCTCGCGGGACGAGCTGAAGCAGTACGAGGTGCGCAATCTCTTCGGGAACGATCCGCGGCTGCGCTGGTTCATCGGGGACATCCGCGACGAGCGCCGCCTGTCCCGCGCGCTGCACGGCGTGGACTACGTCGTCCACGCCGCCGCGCTGAAGCAGGTCGACACCGCGGAGTACAACCCGTTCGAGTTCGTCAAGACCAACGTCATCGGCAGCCAGAACGTCATCGAGGCGTCCATCGACGCCGGGGTCAAGAAGGTCGTGGCCCTCTCGACCGACAAGGCCTCGAGCCCGATCAACCTCTACGGCGCCACCAAGCTCACCGCCGACAAGCTGTTCATCACCGGCAACCACTACGCGGCCGCGTATGACACCCGCTTCGCCGTGGTGCGCTATGGCAACGTGATGGGCTCGCGCGGATCGGTCATCCCGTTCTTCCGCCGCCTGGGGGAGGAGGGCAAGCCGCTGCCGATCACCGATCTGCGCTGCACCCGCTTCTTCATCACCCTGCCGCAGGCCGTGCAGATGGTCATCGACACCTTCGAGCTGATGCAGGGCGGCGAGCTGCTGGTCCCGCGGATCCCGTCGATGAAAGTCACCGATCTCGCCCACGCCGTCGTGCCCGGCGCCGAGCTGGTCGACGTGGGCCTGCGTCCCGGTGAGAAGCTGCACGAGGAGATGATCAGCCCCGAGGAGGGGCGTCGCGCCGTCATGATCCGCGACGGCAAGTACTTCATCATCCAGCCCGACCTCGCCTCCTGGGGGTACCAGCCCCCGGTCGACGCCACCCCGGTCGAGCCCGGCTTCTTCTTCCGCTCCGACTCCAACGAGCAGTGGTACACGCAGGAGCAGATCGCCGAGATCATCGAGGGGGGTATCTGAGGTGCTTCCCTACGGTCGCCAGTCCATCGATCCCGACGACGTCGCCGCCGTCACCGCGGCGCTGCGCAGTGACTGGCTGACCACCGGTCCCGAGGTCGACCGGTTCGAGGCCGCCGTCGCCGCGCGCGCCGGCGTCGAGCACGCGGTCTCGGTCACCTCGGGAACCGCTGCGCTGCACGTCGCCTACGCCGCCGCGGGCATCGAACCCGGCGACGAGGTCGTCACCACCCCGCTGACCTTCGCGGCCACCGCCGCCACCGCCGCGCTGCTCGGCGCGCGGATCGTGTTCGCCGACGTCGACCCCGCCACCGGTAACCTCGATCCGGCCGCCGCGGAGGCCGCCGTCACCGACCGCACCCGGGTGGTGGCCGGAGTCGACTACGCCGGCGTGCCGGTGGACGCCCCGGCGCTGCGGGACCTCGCCTCGCGCAAGGACCTGCTCTTCCTCGAGGACGCCGCGCACTCGATCGGGTCGACGCTGGACGGCGAGCCGGTGGGCGCGCTGGCCGATCTCACCACGTACTCGTTCTTCCCCACGAAGAACCTCACCACCGCCGAGGGCGGCGCGGTGGTCACCGCCGACGCGGATCTCGCGGCGCGGGCACGGGCGTTCAAGAACCACGGACTGATCCGCGACCGTTCGCTGCAGCGCCATCCCGACGAGGGGCCCTGGCATCAGGAGGTCCACTCCTTCGGTCTGAACTACCGCCTGCCGGATGTGCTGTGCGCGCTCGGCACCAGTCAGCTCGCGCGCCTGGACCAGTTCGTGGCACGGCGTGCCGAGGTCAAGGCCGCCTACGACGCGGCACTGGGCGACCTCGACGGGGTCGACGTCCCGTTCGCCCCCGAGGGTGCGGCGCCCGCGTGGCACCTCTACCCGCTGCGGGTCCCCGCCGAGCGGCGCCGGTCGATCTTCGACTCCCTGCGCGACCAGGGCATCGGGGTCCAGGTCAACTACATCCCCGCCTACTGGCACCCGGTCTTCGAGGACCTCGGCTATCAGCGCGGCATGTGCCCGGTGGCGGAGGACTACTACCGCCGGGAGATCTCGCTGCCGATGTTCCCGTCCCTGACCGACGCGGACGTCGAGCGCGTCATCGAGGCCACCCGGACGGCCCTGACGAGCTGACCCCGGCGCCAGCTCTCACCGTGCCGGATCGCATCCGACCTCGATCAGCCGCGAGTGCTCGGTCTCGAACACCACCGGTCCCAGGTCGTCCCCGCCGCGGCCGATCGACGTGAACGCGGGGTCGATCTGGTAGAGCCGTCGCTCCTGGTACACGTACCCGATCCCCTGGTCCAGGAGAGCGCGGCAGTGCTCGGGAGACGTGCCGGCCAGCGGCACCGCCTCGATCGCGGCGCGATCGGCGTCGGTCAGGGCCATCCCCGCGACGGGCAGGTGCACGCGGACGCCGTGCAGCGCATACATGTGGGCGGCCCCGGAGTACGGACTGGCGAGGACCGACCCCTCCCCGTCCAGCTCGGGGGCCACCCGCGCGAACTGCGCACGCTCATCGGCCTGGAGGAACCGCCCCCGCCCGGGATAGTGCTCGTCGAGGTTCTTGGCGGCGTTGTCCAGCCGCGGCGGGATCGAGGAGAGGACGGCGATCGTGGCCAGCGCGACCAGCGCGGCGACCACCCGGCGGCGGTGGCGCGGGGCGTCGCCGGCCCATGAGCGCCGCAGCCGGCCCGCCCACGCCTGCACCCCGGGCACCACCAGCAGCGCCGACAGCATCGCCAGCGGGACGGCGATCCGGTCCTGACCGCGGAAGTACAGCACGGACAGGTTCAGCGGAGAGTCCACAGCGGCGTCGAGGTACATCGCGGCCAGCACGAGCCAGGCGATCGGGAGCCACCGCTGCGGGCCGCGCAGGCTCCGGACCAGACCCGGCCACCAGAGCACGGCGATGACCACGCCGAGCGCCATCGGCCACACGGTCAGCAGGCCCAGGCCGACCTCCGCGAGGGCCGACCACCACGGCACCCGCAGACCGCCGGAGAAGCCGGTCACCCGCGCACCCAGGGGGTGTAGGTCAGCAGGGCCACGGGCAGCAGGGCGAGCACGGGCACGGCGACCAGCCAGGGCCGGCGCCGCCACCGGGGCAGCCCCGTGGCCGTCGTCAGCACGGCCAGCAGGATCAGCGCCGTGACCGCGACGTTCGGATGCAGCAGCGCGAGTCCCGCTCCTGCCAGGCCCACCGTCCCGAGGGCCGCGACGGCACCCGCCCCGAGGGGTGCCGCGGCGACGTCATGGGCGGCGGATGGCGACGCGGCCACCTCCGTGGGGGCGGCCAGCGCTCCCCACAGCGCCACGGCGCCCGCCAGCGACCCGGACAGCGCCGCGAAGCCCGCGAGGTTCGGGATCGGTGAGAGGTGGATCCACAGGTTCACCGGGCTCGCCGGGATCAGGGTCGCGACCACCGCGACGAGCGGAGGAGCCCAGGCCACCCGGGGGAACACCGCACGCGCCAGCAGGGCGGAGCCGAGGATCCACGGCACCAGGGCCAGGGCCAGCACGGCGCCGTTGAGCACGATCGGGATGTCGATGCCGGGGACCAGCGCGGCCAGGGCGTGGAAGGCGGCAGGGTAGGAGGAGGGCGTCAGGGAGGTGTTCGCCACCGCGTTGAGGTCCAAGCTCGAGGCGTTGCCGGTCTGGCGGATGTGCGTCAGCGCGGTGAGGTGGAACAGCGTGTCGTAGCGTTCCAGGACGGCATCTGCACGGCCCGCCCGTGCCGCGATGGGCACCACGGTCACCGCGAGCGCCGCGATCAGTGCGGCCGGCCAGGCCGACCGCCCCGGGAGGGAGCGCGGAGCCGACAGCGGTCCGTCGAGCACGGTCGACGGCAGTCGCACGCCGCAGCGTGCGAGAGCCCACGCCGCGAGCACGGCCACGGCGCCGGCCGCGGCGAAGGACAGCAGCGACCAGCGCAGTCCCACCATCGGTGCGACCATCGCGCCGATGCCGGCCACCGCGGCCCCGATGGCGGGGGCGAAGGAGACGGCCAGCAGGCGCGATCCGGCCAGCGCCCGGACCGCGAGGAAGCCGGGCAGATAGGTGGCGACCAGGACGACGAGGACCGTGAGGAGAAGGAGGACCAGGCCCGTCATCCGCGATGCTCGTGCAGCGATCGCTCACGGTACTGGGCGGCGGGTTCCGCCTCGTCGATCGCCAGGCGTCGGGCCAGGTAGGTGGTGCGCTTCTCCGCGGCCTTGGTGCGGGCCTCCTGCAGCGCCAGGAAGCCCAGCAGCACCAGGACGGTCGCGTAGAGCAGCAGATCGGCCCCGCGGCCCACCCCGACCAGGTTCGCCACATAGGTGAGCATGGTGGGGAACAGCACCGTGATCAGGGCGAACAGCGCGAAGGCGATGATCAGCAGCCGCCGCACCGCCAGCTGCTTCGCGCCGCGGGTCATGAAGAGCCAGACGACGATCGCCACGATCCCGGCGATGAGGAGCAGCTGGATGATGAAAGTTCGCCCGCTCACCCCGAGCGACGGGCCGAGCGCTTCAAGAAGAGGATCCACCTCGACAGGGTATCCTCCACGGGCGTCCGAGAACCGGACGCCGAACGCTCCGGCCCCCGAGGAGAAGCACATGAGCAGCCCTGACCCCTCGCGCGGAGCACCCGCGCCCGGGGCCGATCGCACCTGGTTCGTGGTGCCGCTGTTCAACGAGGGGACCGTGATCGGCGACGTGATCCGCGACCTGCGCCGGCGCTACCCGTTGGTGGTGTGCGTCGATGACGGCAGCCAGGACGACTCGGCGCGGATCGCGGAAGCCGCCGGTGCGGCCGTGGTGCGCCACCCCTACAACATGGGCCAGGGCGCCGCGATCAAGACCGGCATCGACTACGCGCTGCGGGACCCGCGGATGCGACAGGTCGTGACCTTCGACGCGGACGGTCAGCACCAGGTGGACGACGCCGCGGCGATGATCGCCCAGCGCGACGCCGAGGGTGTCGACATCGTGCTCGGCTCCCGCTTCCTCGACCGCCGCACCCAGCCCGGGCTGCTCAAGCGCCTGGTGCTGCGGGCGGCGGTCTGGTACTCGAACCTCACCAGCGGTGTGAAGCTCACCGACGCCCACAACGGGCTGCGCGTGATCGGCCGCGAGGCCTGCGAGAAGATCACCATCGAGCAGAACCGGATGGCGCACGCCTCCGAGATCGTCGAGGAGATCGGCCGCCACGGCCTGAGCGTCGCCGAGCATCCCGTGCACATCCTCTACACCGACTACTCCCGCTCGAAGGGGCAGTCGGTGCTGAACTCGGTGAACATCGTCATCGACATGCTGTTCCGCTGAGGCCGGCGGGGCCGGCGCGTGCGCCGGGGCCGCCGTCAGGATCCCGCTAGCCGGCCGGCACCTCGGCGGAGCCGTCGGCGATCGCACCGAAGAACGCCGCCACCTCGTCCTCGTCGGTGAGGATCGCCACTCCGGAGTGCTGGGTCCGGTACGCGGGATCCTCGATCGGCAGCGGGAGCGTGCCGCCGGAGCCCATCGCGCTGCGCGCCGCCAGCGCCATCCGTCCGACGTCGACGATCCCGGTGTCCTGGCTGGTGACCAGCGCATCCGAGCCGGCCCCGGCCAGGCGCACCTGGTGGAGCGGGTTCAGCAGCACCATCGGGGAGGTCGCCCGGTCCATCAGGGCGCCGACGAACTGCTGCTGGCGCTGCTGCCGGCCGAGGTCGGCGGTGGGGTCGAAGGCCCGGGCCCGCACGAAGGCGAGCGCCTGCTCGCCGCCCACGTCATGGCAGCCCTCGGTCATCGACAGCCCGGACTTCTCGTCCTCGACGTCCTGGTCGATGCAGAGGTTCACGTGGCCGACCGCGTCGACCACGGCCGCGACGCCGTCGAAGCCGATCTCCACGTAGTGGTCCACCGCCAGCCCCGTGAACTGCTCGACGGTCTCGACCAGCAGCGCCGGACCGCCGAAGGCGAAAGCCGCGTTGAGCTTGTACCGGCCGTGGCCGGGGATGTCGACCAGGGTGTCGCGGGGCAGGGAGACCAGGTAGCTGTTCCCGCCCGGTGCCCGGTGCAGGAGCATGATGGTGTCGGTGCGGGCGCCGACGGTGCCGTCGTCCCCGACCGCCTCGCCGCCACGGCCGTCGGAGCCGGCGATGAGATAGGTGGTGCCCGGGGAGTCCTGGGCGGCGGAGAGCGCCGCGACGTGCTCGATGCGGCTGTCGCCCCACAGCGCCAGGCCGGCTCCCCAGCCGACCACCACCACTAGCACCAGCGCCAGCAGGGTCACGGCCAGCCGCAGCGGCCGCGGGGCGCCCGAGCGGCGGCGGGAGCTGCGCGGTCCGCGGGAGGCGGGGGAGGGGGCGCGGAAGGACCCGGTGGGCGGACCGCCCTGGTCCTCGGGCGCGGACCGGCCAGCGGTGGCGCGGTGCCGCGCCGGGGCACCGGAGCCGGCGCCGGCCCCCGGGGTCCGCGGCAGCTGCCGGGTCGGTGTCCCGTCCTGGCGGCGCGGCGCCTGCCGCGCGGGGGCGGGGTCCTCGCGGCGCGGCACCGGACGGGCGCTGCCCCCGGCGCGAGCACGGTGACCCACGGGCCGGCGGGGTCCTCCGGGGCGCGGGGAGCGCGGTGGGCGCTGATCGCTCACAGCGGCCTCCTTCCGGGCGGGGATCCTGCGGGCGCTCGTCAGAGTAGCGCCCGCGGGCGCGCCGCGCCCGGGCGGCGCGGGGGATCACGACGGATCCGGGGAACCTCCCGAGAACCTTCACACCCGGGCGTCCGTGCAGGCCCGGAGGCGGCTCCGCGCTCCGTACACTGGGCACGCGCCGTCAGGCGGCCCCGACCAGCGCAGGAGGCGCAGTGACCCATTCCGCACCCCCCGGCGACCGGACCTCGCCCGGGACCGCTCACCCCGAGGCGATGTCGGCCCGCGTCGTCGCGGTGGTCGTCACGTACAACCGGGAGCAGCTGCTGCGGGAGTGCCTGGACGCCCTGCACGCCCAGGACCGGCGACCGGATGCCGTGGTGGTGATCGACAACGCCTCCACCGACGCCAGCGGGATCGTGGCCGAGGAGCACCCGCTCGGCGCGGACGTCGTCCATCTGCGCCGCAACGTCGGCGGCGCCGGAGGGTTCGCGGCCGGGATCGCCCGCGCCCTGGTGCGCCATGACGCCGACTGGGTGTGGGTGATGGACGACGACACCGTCCCCCGCCCGAGCGCCCTGTCGCAGCTGCTGCGCGCGCTCGAGGCCTCCCCGGTGCGGCTGAGCGTGCTCAGCTCCCGCGCCGTGTGGACCGACGGGCGCGATCACCCGATGAACACCCCGCGCACCCGGCTCTTCGCCAGCGCCCGCGAGAAGCGCGACGCCGCCCGCGCCGGGGGGCGCCCCATCCGCACCGCCAGCTACGTCTCGGCGCTGCTGAACGGGCAGGACGTGCGCCGGCTCGGCCTGCCGTACGCGGACTACTTCATCTGGTCGGACGACTTCGAGCACACCGGCCGGCTGCTGCGCCACGGCCGCGGCCTCCACGTACCGGGCTCGGTGGTCGAGCATCGCACCGCTCGCTTCGGCAACGCCCAGACCAGCCCCGGCACCCGCTTCTACTTCGATGTGCGCAACCGGCTGTGGGCGCTGCTGCGCACCGGCTCCTTCACCCCGCTGGAGCGGATCCTGCACGGCGGCCGCACCGCGCTGGGCTGGGCGCTGCTGCTGCTGCGCCACCGCGGCGACCTGTTCGGGGTGGGACTGCGCGGGCTGCTCGCCGCGCTGCGGCGCGGGCCGCGCCCCTCGGCCGTGGTCCTCGCGGCCGACGGGGAGGTCGCGGCCGACGTCCGCGCGATCGAGCGGGCGGCCGGCCGGTGACCGAGAGCGCCCGGCGGGACGCGACGCGCGGCGGGACGCCACCGTTCGCGGTGCTCATGCCGCTGTGGCGAGGGGACGAGCCGGACCGGGTCGAGCTCGCGCTGGAATCGGCCACCCTCGACCAGCAGCTGCGGCCCGACCTGCTGATCCTCAGCGTCGACGGCCCGCTGCCGAGCGCCCTCGAGGCCGTCGCCGGACGGGTCGGGGCCGGGGAGTACGGCCCCGCCCGGGTGCTGCGCCACGAGGCCCACCGCGGCGTCGCCGCGGCCCTCCAGGACGGTCTCGAGGCCAGCCCGTACGAGCTGGTCGCCCGGGCCGACGCGGACGACATCTGCCACCCCGAGCGCTTCGCCCGGCAGATCCCGCAGATGCAGAGCGGGCCGGGACTGGACCTGCTGGGCAGCGCGATGCGCGAGTTCAACGACAAGGTGCCGCCGGGCAGCGGCCCGCTGCGCACCCGTCCCCTGCGCCATGACGAGATCGTGGCGTACATGCCCCATCACACCCCGTTCCACCACCCCACGGTGGTGCTGCGACGCTCGGTCGTGCTCGCCGTCGGCGGCTACCGCGAGCTCCCGCTGCTGGAGGACTACTGGCTCTGGGAGCGGATGATGCTCGGCGGCGCCCGGATGGCGAACCTCCCCGACGTGCTCGTCGACTACCGGGTCGACGGCGACCTCTTCGCCCGCCGCGGCGGGTGGCGGCGCTTCACCAGCGACGTCGCCCTGCAGCGGTGGATGCTGAGGGACGGGGTCGTCGGCCCGCGGCTGTTCGCGCGCAACCTCGCCGTCCGCGCCGTCTACCGCTTCGCGCCCACCTGGGCGCGCCGCCTCGCCTACCGCCGGGTCGTCGAACAGCGCCCCGCGCAGGCCCCCGCGGCATGAGCGCCGCCACACCGCCCGGCGCGCCGGGGGCCGGGGCCCGTCGTCCCGGCCGCCTCGGATACTGTGAACGCGTCCCAGGCGGACCCTCCGCTCGCATCGAAAGGACCCTCTGTGTCGACCCCTGATCTCCTCATCGTCGGCTCCGGCCTGTTCGGGCTGACCATCGCCGAACGCGCCGTCGCCGAGCACGGCGCGAAGGTGACGATCATCGACCGTCGCCCGCATCTCGGCGGCAACGCCTACTCGGAGGCCGACGAGCAGACCGGCATCGAGGTCCACAAGTACGGCGCCCACCTCTTCCACACCTCGAACCCGCGGGTGTGGGAGTACGTCAACCGCTTCACCGAGTTCACCGGCTACCAGCACAAGGTGTACACGAACCACCAGGGCGTGGTGTACCCGATGCCGATCAACCTCGGCACCATCAACCAGTTCTTCCGCTCCGCGCTGTCCCCGTCGGAGGCGCGCGCCCTGGTGGCCGAACAGGCCGGCGAGTTCGCGGGCCAGGACCCCGAGAACCTCAACGACAAGGGCATCTCCCTGATCGGGCGGCCCCTGTACGAGGCGTTCATCAAGAACTACACCGGCAAGCAGTGGCAGACCGACCCCAAGGACCTGCCCGCCTCGATCATCTCCCGCCTGCCCGTGCGCTACACCTACGACAACCGGTACTTCAACGACAAGCACGAGGGTCTGCCCGCCCAGGGCTACACCGCGTGGCTCGAGCGGATGGCCGACCACCCGGACATCGAGGTGCGCCTGGAGACCGACTACTTCGACACCTCCCAGCCGTACCACAAGGACGCGGTGCGCGGCCAGATCCCGGTGGTCTACACCGGTCCGATCGACCGCTACTTCGACTTCGCGCAGGGGGAGCTGGGCTGGCGCACGATCGACCTGGAGACCGAGCACCTCGAGTTGGGCGACTTCCAGGGCACCTCGGTGATGAACTACGCCGACGCCGAGGTCCCCTTCACCCGCATCATCGAGCCGCGCCACTTCCACCCCGAGCGCGACTACCCCACGGACCGCACCGTCATCCAGCGCGAGTACTCGCGCTTCGCCGAGAGCCACGACGAGCCGTACTACCCGATCAACTCCGGCCGCGACCGCGACACCCTGCTGGCCTACCGCGAGCTCGCCGACGCGGAGCCGCGCACCCTGTTCGGCGGGCGCCTGGGGACCTACCAGTACCTGGACATGCACATGGCCATCGGCGCCGCGCTGTCCATGGCCGACAACAAGCTGCCCGACCTGCTGCGGGCGTGACCCGACCGCCCCGCCGCGGCCGGCGCGGGGCCAGTGACGAGCGCCCACGAGGAGCACCATGAACGCCATCCCTGCCACTGCGGCACCCCGCGCGACCACCGCGAGCCCCGCCGACGCACAGCAGCGACTGCTGCAGCGCCTGATCATGCCCTTCGAGGCCTCCCCGGACATCGTGCCGCTGTACATCGAGGCGGCCGACGCCCGCTCGGGCGCCACCGGCGGAGCCTTCGGCCTGGGCGGGAACACCGAGCGGGACGCGAAGGAGGAGGCCGCGCAGTCCGCGGCGCGCTCCGCGGGCGCGAGCGCGGTGGACATCAGCGAGCTCAGCGAGCGGCACTCCGTGCGGATCCCGGCCCACTCCATGCGCTCCTTCGGCACCTACTTCAACGCCTTCCCTGCCAGCTACTGGCGGCGCTGGACACCGGTGCGCGCGATCCGGCTGACGATCCGCACCGCCGGGTCCGGGCACCTGGTGGTCATGCGCTCCACCGCCCGCGGCACCCTCCAGCGCCAGGTCTCCCGCACCGTCTCCGGCAGCGGCGAGCACGTCTTCGAGCTGCCGCTGACCGCCTTCGGCGACGGCGGCTGGTACTGGTTCGACGCCTACGCGGGCACCGAGGACCTCGCGATCCTGGGCGCCGAATGGACCGCGGACGCCGACCTCGCCCGCACCGAGGGCAGCTTCTCGATCTCCATGACCACCATGAACAAGGTCGAGTACTGCCTCGAGAACATCCGCACCGTCGCCGAGACCCCGGAGCTGCGGGAGCTGCTGGACGTCATGTACGTCATCGATCAGGGCGCCGATCGCCTGCGCGACCACGCCGAGCAGCTCGACCCGTTGCAGGAGGCCCTCGGCGGGCAGCTGCAGATCATCGAGCAGGGCAACATCGGCGGCTCCGGCGGCTTCTCCCGCGGCATGTACGAGGCCGCCACCGCCGGCGCCTCCACCTATGTGATCAACTGCGACGACGACATCGTGATCGAGCCGGAGTCGCTGATCCGGATGATCACCTTCGCCGACTTCGCCACCCGGCCCACCCTCGTCGGCGCCCACATGTTCGACCTCAACAACCGCTCGGTGCTGCACACCTTCGGCGAGGTCGTCGACCCCTGGCGCATCCAGCCCGCCATCTCCAATCCCGACGGCGAGATGGGCCACGACTTCGCGCTGGACCCGCTGCGCTCCACCCCGTGGCTGCACCGCCGCGCGGACGTGGACTACAACGGCTGGTGGAGCTGCCTGATCCCCACCGAGACGGTCCGCGCGATCGGCCTCAGCCTGCCGGTGTTCATCAAGTGGGACGACGCCGAGTACGGCCTGCGCGCCAAGAAGGCCGGGTACCCGACGGTCTCGCTGCCCGGAGCGGGCGTGTGGCACATGAGCTGGGTGGACAAGGACGACCTGGTGGGCTGGCAGGCCTACTTCCACGAGCGCAACCGCATCATCACCGCGCTGCTGCACTCCCCGTACGCCCGCGGCGGCCGCGTGGTCTGGGAGTCGCAGTTCATGGACGTCAAGCACCTGATCTCCATGCAGTACTACACCGAGGCGGGCCGGCTGATGGCCCAGCGCGACGTGCTCGACGGCCCGGAGGCCCTGCACCCCTCGATCGGCACCAAGCTGCCCGAGATCCGGCAGATGGCCGCGGACTTCGCCGACGCCGCCGCGAAGAAGGACCAGGACCTCTACCCGCCGGTCCACGTCGACAAGCCCCCGCGCAAGGGCCGCCCCTTCACCCAGCCCCGCCGCCTGATGCTCCCCGTGTGGACGGCGAAGACCCTGGCCAAGCAGCTGGTCAAGCCCACCCGGGCCCGCGCCGAGGAGAACCCGCAGGCGGTGATCCCGCACCTGGACGCCAAGTGGTGGCGGCTGTCGGCCTACGACAGCGCCCTGGTCTCCAACGCCGAGGGCACCCAGGTCTCCTGGTACAAGCGCGACCCGAAGCAGGTGCGCACGATGCTCACCGAGGCGATCACCGCGCACGTCCAGCTCCACCGTCGCTGGAACGAGCTGCGCGACAGCTACCGCGCCGCCACCGAGCAGATCACGTCCTTCGCCGCCTGGGAGCGGACCTTCGTGGACAACCCCGCCCCGGTGCGCGAGCGCGACCGTGACGCCGCCGCCGGGTCGGCGATCGGCGCCGGGGGCTCGCAGGCGTGAGCGCGGCCGACGGCGGACGCACGGCGCGTCTGCCCACGCGCTCCGAGCAGGCCGCGGGATGGCGGGCACCCGGCCAGGACGCCGGCTGGCTGAACCCGATCCGGGAGCGGTTCCTGCTGCGCCTGCTGGTGCGCAAGGAGCTGCGGGTGCGCTACCGCGGCAGCGCCCTGGGCATGCTGTGGAGCTACGTCAAGCCCGCGGTGCAGTTCGTCGTGTTCTACATCGCGCTGGGCATCTTCCTGCAGCTCTCCCGCGACACCCCGGCCTACGCGGTGTACCTGTTCAGCGGCATCGTGGTGATCAACCTGTTCGGCGAGGTGTTCGGCAACGCCACCCGCTCGATCTCGGGGAACGCGGCGCTGGTCTCGAAGATCTACCTGCCCGGGGAGCTGTTCCCCTGGGCCAGCATGATCGTGGCGCTGGTGCACTTCCTGCCGCAGCTGCTGGTGCTGGTGGTCGGCGCGCTGCTGTTCGGCTGGCTGCCCTCGCTGACCGCCGCGGTGGCCTTCGTGCTGGGCATCGTGATCCTGGTGGTGTTCACCCTCGGGCTGGGCATGCTCACCGCCGCCCTGAACGCCGCCTTCCGCGACGTCGAGAACTTCGTGGACCTCATCGTCATGGTCGCGACCTGGCTCTCGCCCGTGCTGTACCGCATCTCCATGGTGCAGGACGCGATCGGCGGCACCCTCTGGTGGTGGCTGTACCGGCTGAACCCGCTGACGATCGTGGTGGAGCTGTTCCACGTCGCCTTCTGGCGCTACGGGCCCGAGGTCGTCGAGGCGGCCGCCCACGACCCGTCGCTGGCCGCGCCGGGGGAGCCCTTCGGCCTGTGGTGGGCGGGGATGCTGATCGCCGTGGTCACCTTCGTCGTCGGCACCGTCGTCTTCGAGCGCTCCAAGCGGCGCTTCGCCCAGGAACTGTGAGAGGCGCCGCGCGATGACCCCGAACATCGAGTCCGTCCCCGAGGCCGCCGCCGTCCCCACCCAGTCGGAGATGGTGCGGATCGAGCACGTCACCAAGCAGTTCTCCCTGCGCCACGACCACTCCCTCAAGGAGCTGGTGTTCTCGGCGCTGAAGCGCAAGAAGCTCGCCGACACGTTCCTGGCCCTGGACGACGTGGACCTCACGGTGCATGCGGGGGAGACGGTGGGTCTGATCGGCTTCAACGGCTCCGGCAAGTCCACCCTGCTGAAGACCATCTCCGGGGTGCTGTACCCCGACCGCGGCCGGGTGCTGCTGCGCGGCCGGGTGGCCGGGCTGATCGAGGTGGGCGCCGGCTTCCATCCCGATCTCTCGGGCCGCGAGAACGTCTACCTCAACGGCGCGATCCTCGGCATGACCCGCGAGCAGATCGACGAGAAGTTCGAGGACATCGTCGCCTTCAGCGAGATCGAGGAGTTCATCGACACCGACGTGAAGTACTACAGCTCCGGGATGTTCCTGCGGCTGGCCTTCGCCGTCGCCGTGCACACCGAGCCCGACATCTTCCTGGTCGACGAGATCCTCTCCGTCGGCGACGAGCCCTTCCAGCGCAAGTGCCTCGAACGGATCCGCGCGCTCCAGCGCGCCGGCCGCACGATGGTGGTGGTCTCGCACGAGCTCGAGATGCTCGAGAAGCTGTGCACGCGCATCGTGGTGCTGCGCAAGGGCCGAACCATCTTCGACGGCGACCCCACCGAGGCCGTCGCCACCCTGCGCGCCAGCTGACGCCGCGGCGGGGCTCAGATCCGGCCCGTCACCGACTCCTCGCGGGCCTGGTGCTCGCTGACCACACCGGCGGGGCCGACGATCCCGCCCCCGGCCAGCAGCGCTCCGAGCACCTGCGCGGCGGCGGGCAGGCCGTCGGCCGCCACCAGCAGCCGCGGGGCGGCGCCGGGCCCCGGCGTCACGGGCGGCCGGGGCGCCGGCCCGCTCCAGGCGGGCAGCGCCACCTGCAGGCGGTCCGGGCTGCCGCGCACCTCGCTGAGCCAGTCATGGGCCAGGGCCGGCAGCTCCCCGTCGTAGCGCGGGGCGAGCGAGACGCCCTGGACGGCGAGGACCTCGTCGGCGCGCCGCGCGAGCGGGGAGTCGGGACGGTCGGTGACCACGACGCGCGGCTGCTCGGGAGCGTCCTCGGAGCCGGCTCCGAGGAGGCTCACCTTCGCGCCGAGCGACCAGGCCGCCAGGGCCAGCACCAGGCGCTTCCAGTGCGGGGGAGGTCGAGCACGACCGTCTCGCCCGGCTCCAGTGCGATCTCGTCGTGCAGGTGGCCGATCGACTTGATCACCCAGTTGGCCAGCACATGACCGGACAGCTCGATGCGGGCGGCCTCCCCGTACCAGGCCAGCGCCGGGTTCGGGCCGCTGCGCTCGAGGGCGCCGAGCAGCAGGCGGGCGGTGTCAGCGGTCATGGGGAGGCTCCTGGGGGTCGGGGACGGACAGCTCGATCGTGATCTCGGGCAGCGGGGCGCCGAGCGACTCGGCGCCGAGCGCGGTGCGCAGCCGCTCGGCGAGGGTGGCGGCGTCGATCAGCGCGGCCGCCGAGGCGCCCGCGGCCTCCACCACGATGACGTCCGGGATGTCGGCGGCCCCGGTGAGGACCGGGCGGGCGGTGGCGGTGGACGGCGCCTGGCCGGGACGGGGGAGGGCGGCCACCTGCAGGGCGCGGGCGATGCGCTCGGCGGCGGGCTCCGGGGACATCCGCGCGATCGGCTCCTGCTCGGCGCCCAGCCCCAGGGCGACCCAGACCGACTCGAGGCTGGGCCGGCGGAACCAGTCGTCGGCGCCGGTGCGCGAGAGCTCCCGGGCCGGGACGTCGCCGGCGGTGGCCCCGCCCACCCCCGCACCAGCGCGGCCGGGATCCCGTTGGCCTTGCCCTTGACCAGGTCCGCGGCGGCGGCGAGCTCGTCGGCGAGGTTCCGCACCGTGACCGTCAGCTCCCGCCCGTCGGCGTCGAGGGCCCCGCGCAGGTCCTGCAGCGCGGCGACCCCGGCGGCCCCCAGGGCGATGTCCCCGACCCCCACCCGCCAGATCCGCGAGGAGGTGTCGGTCAGCAGCAGCCCGAGCTCCACCCCGAGGTGCGCCGTCAGGGCGTCGCGGAGCTCGCGGGCGCAGGCGTCGGGGTCCTCGGGCAGCAGCAGCGGTCCGTCCGGCGCATTGGAGGAGTCCACCCCGGCGGCGGCCATCACCGGTCCCGAGGAGATCTGGACCACCGAGGTGACCTGCCGGGTGTGCAGGCGCCGCGCGACGGTGCGGACCGCCGCGGCCCGGATCGCCTCCTCGCGCCGGGCCGGGTCGACGCGCAGCCCGAGCGCCTTCGAGACCACCTTGGTGGACAGGCACAGCACGTCGCCGGCGCGGGGGGCCAGCGGCCGCAGCGCCGCGGCCAGCAGCGCTGCGAGGTCGTCGCCCTCCCGGATCTCGCCGAGCCCGCGCACCGGCGTCACCGTGACCGTCCCGCCGCCGGGGGCGTCGGGGGAGGGTTCGGGGACCTGGGCGGGCGGGGGCATGGGGGACACGGGGTCCTTCCGTCAGTGTGATTCGAGGGGCGCGGGCGCCGCGACGCGCCGGGCCCGCTTGACGCACCATAACTACACCGGTGTACTTTAAGGCCACGAGGGCCCTTTCGTGGTCGACTCAGCAGCGGAAGGAGTGGTGGCGATGAACGACGAGCAGATCGAGGCCGACGCTCGTGCCGAGCTGTCCCTGCTCGACATCGCCGGGAGCGCCTCCGACGATGCCGAGTCCTCATGGCAGGAGCGCGCCCTGTGCGCGCAGACCGACCCGGAGGCGTTCTTCCCCGAGAAGGGCGGCTCCACCCGCGAGGCGAAGAAGGTGTGCGTCTCCTGCGAGGTGCGCGCCGAATGCCTCGAGTACGCCCTCGAGAACGATGAGCGCTTCGGGATTTGGGGCGGGATGTCCGAGCGCGAGCGTCGCAAGCTCAAGCGCCGGGTGGTCTGACATCCTTCCCTGGTGAGCGCCCGTCATGTCACTGCCGTCGTCCTGCTGAGCGGGTCGACCGGCGCGCCCTCCCAGCGGGCGACGCTCGCCGCCGTCGGCGACCAGACCCGATCGGCCGATCATGTCCTCGCCGTCGTCCCCTCGGACCTTCCTGAGGAGAACCGCGCGGCGCTCGCTGCAGCCGTCGCCGCCGGCACCGTCCACGAGACCCTGCCCGTCTCCGCCTCCCTCGGCCGGGCCGGCGCCGTCCAGGAGACGCTCGAGCTGCTCTCCCGCCGCGCCCAGGACCCCGCCGCCGGGGAGGACGCCGACCCCGAGCGCACTCCGACGCCGGACACCGGCCCGGCCGATCCCGCGCAGCCCCGCCGTCGACGGGTCCGCCAGGTCGATGTCGACGCCGTCGAGCGCGAGCGCACCCAGCACGCCGAGGACCTCGCCCGGGTGCCGCAGCGCCTGCGGCGCGCGGGGCCCCGCCCCGGTCGCCGCGTCGGCGCGACCGCCGGGGCCGAGGACGGGCCCTGGCTCTGGTTCGTGGTGGACGGCGCGATCCCCGGGCGCGACGCCCTCGCCCGCCAGCTGGAGATGCTCGAGACCTCCCCGCACACCGCCGTGGTCGGCGCCAAGCGGGTGCGCCGGGCCGCGCCCACCGCCGGTGAGCAGGAGCCGCCGCTGCGGCCGGAGGACGCCGACGCACTGGTCGACGTGGGCCTGGCCCTCACCCATGGCGGTCGCGTCGTCACCGGGGTCGAGCCCGGGGAGATCGACCAGGGACAGGCCGACTGGCGCCAGGACGTGCTCGCCGTCCCGCTGCCCGGCATGCTGATCCGGGAGCAGACCCTGCGCGAGGTCGGCGGCCTGGACCCCGACCTGCCCGCCCCCTGGGCGGAGATCGACCTCTGCCGGCGCATCTGGCGCGCCGGCGAGCGGGTCGCGGTGCAGGCCACCGCCCGGGTGCTCCACCCGGCGCCGACCCGTGACCGCCTCGAGCGCCTCCGCGAGCAGCGCACCGGGCAGATCCTGGTGCTGCTCAAGCATCGCCGGCCGTCGCACGCCCTGCTGACCCTGCTCCTGCTGCCGCTGCTGACGCTGCTGCGGATGCTCGGCGCGATCGCCGCCGCCGCACCCCGCTCCGCGCTGATGGAGCTGCGCGCCGCGGCCGCGGCCCTGCCCCGGGTGCGCCGGGTGCTCGGCCGCGGCCGGCGCGACCGGCGCCGCGCGCAGGTGCCCCGCGGACGCCTCGCCCCGCTCTACGTGCCGCGCGGCGAGGGGATGCGCCGCTGGATCGAGGACGTCTGGAACGGCCTGGCCGCCGACGACGACCGTCAGCGACGGATCCGCCGCACCACCTGGGGCATCGCCGGCACCCGGCACGGGGTCGACGACGCCGACTACGGTCGCCACATCCTGTGGACGGTGGTGGTGGCGCTGTTCGCCGCCGTGCTGGGCCTGAGCGCCCTGCGCGGCCTCTTCGGCCGCGGCGAGCTCGTGGGCCCGGGCCTGCGGCCCGTGCCCGAGAGCTGGACCGCCCGCTGGGAGGCCGCCTGGGCGAGCTGGATCCCCGGCGGGCTGGGGGAGCGCGGACCGGGGGACGCGCTGGTGCGCCTGCTGGGGCATCTGCCCTTCGGCGGCTCGCTGCTGGTCGAGATCCTGGTCTTCGCCGCCGTGCCCGCGAGCGCCCTGTGCGCCTGGTGGGCCGCCGGGGCGATCACCCGCGCGGTCGGCGCGCGACTGGTCATCGCGACCGTCTGGGCGCTGGCACCGCCCCTGCTGGGGGCCCTCAGCAGCGGTGCCTGGCCGCTGCTGCTGGTCCATGCGCTGCTGCCGCTGCTCGCCCTCGCCGTGGGCCGCGCCGTCGGACTGCCCCACAAGGTCTCCCAGGCCAGCGTCCCCGCGGCGGCCGCGGGCGGGCTGCTGCTGCTGGTGATCGGCGCCGTGCAGCCGGCGCTGGTGGTGCTGGTCGCGATCGCGCTGGCGCTGGTGGCGATCGCCGCCCCCGGCCGGCGGCTGCGCCTGCTGTGGGTGCTGGTGCCGTCCCTCGCCCTGCACGCCCCGTACCTCCCGGTGCTCCTGGCGCATCCCGAGACGCTGCTCGCGGTCGCCGGGGTGCCGCCCGGCCCCGGCAGCGCCACCCCCGCGGACCTGCTCGGGCTGTGGCCGGTCGCGACCGGCCTTCCCGAGCTGCTGGCCCCGCACGTCGGCGCCACCGCCGCGCTGCTGCTGCCGCTGCTGCCGGTGGCCCCCGTGGTGCTCGCCGCCCTGGCGTCCCCGCTGCTGGCAGGGGCCGCCGGCCGGGCGGGCCGCTTCAGCGTGCTGATGGCCGCGCTCGGGCTGCTCGCGGTGCTGCTGTCGCGCAGCACCTGGACCGCGGTCGCCGACGGGCAGCCGGCCTCGCCGCCGCTGCACGCACTGCTGAGCCTGACGCTGCTGGCGCTCGCCGTCGGCGCCGCCGCCTCCTTCGACGCCCTGGCCCGCCGCGAGCCCGGCGACACCCGCTCCCGCCGGGTCGTCACCGGCGCGATCGGCACCGTGGTGGCCGCGGCCTGCCTGGTCACCGTGGTCGGCGGGAGCCTGCTGCTGCCGGGCCTGCTGCGCCTGGATCGCGTCGAGGGCGGCGGCGTCCCGGCCGCCGCCGCGGACCAGGGCCGCACCGAGGCCCGCGCCCGGGTGCTGGTCCTCGCGCAGCAGGAGGACGGCGCGGTGCTCGCCCGCCTCGTCGTCCACGGCGGGGACTCGGTCATCCAGCACGCCGTGGTCGCCGACGCCCGCGACCTCGACGCCGTCGCCGCCGGGGAGCCGCTGGATGGGGATGCCGCCTCGGGCGCCCTGCGCGAGGCCGTCGCGGGGATGCTCTCGGCGGGCGCCGGCGCGGACGAGCAGAGCGCCGCGCCCCTCGCCATCGCCTACGTCGTGGTCCCCGGCGACCCCGCCGAGCAGTCCGAGCTGCTGCGCATGCTGGACGCCTCCGGGATGCTCGAGAAGGTCACCGAGGGCAGCCGGGGCGGGATGTGGCGGGTCATCGAGGCCGCCCCCCGCGCGGTCGTGACCGGGGGCACCGCCCCGGTCCCGCTGCCCAGCGGGATCATCGACGCCGGGGGCGCGATCCCGGGCGCGGAGGCGGAGCGCACGGTGGTGCTCTCCGAGCGCTTCGACACCCAGTGGCGCGCCACCCTCGACGGCACCGAGCTCGAGCCGCTCCGCATCGACGGCTGGGCGCAGGGCTTCACGGTGCCCGCCGGGGCCGGGGGCGAGGTCGCCATCCATCGCGACCAGCCCCTGCGCCTGCTCTGGCAGCTCCTGCTGTATGCGGCGACCGAACTGACCGCCCTGATCGCGCTCCCGTGGCGCGTGCGCCCCCGAGCGGCGGAGGAGATGTATGGCTGAGAACGCTGACCGCAGCGAGCACGAGGACCCGGCGGCGCCCCGGGCACCGCGCCGCGGACCGGCGCGGCCCCTGCTCGCCGTCGCCGCGCTGCTGCCCCTGCTCCTGGCCGGGGGCGCCCTGGCCACCACCGCCCCGCCGGAGCCGGGCCCGGTGGCGCGGGCCGAGTCCGCCTCCCAGCCCGGCGCGAGCACCCGCTGGTGCCACGGCCCCCTGCAGCTGCCCGAGGCCACCCTCGAGTCCGGTCCCGACGCCGACCTCGCCGTCACCCCTCCCACCGCGACCGTCACCCTGCGCTCGGTGTCCGTCGAGCCCGCCTCCTCGCTGCTGTTCGGCACGGTCAGCGGCTCGCAGACGCTGCAGGAGGAGGACGGCTCCGTGCGGGCCCCCACGATCACCGCGGCCGACGCCGCCGGGGCGGTGCTCGAGGAGGAGTCCGCCTCCCAGGACCTGGGGCTGTCGGTGCAGAGCCTGGGCCCTGTCGCGGCAGCGCCCCGGGTCAGCACGGCGACCTCCCAGGGCGGGCGCCCGGTCGCCGACGTGGTCCAGTCCACCGCCACCCGCGCCGGGGACTTCCGCTCGCTGGCGCTGACCCGCTGCGCGGAGCCGGCCACCGAGGCCGCCTTCCTCGGGGTCTCCACCGCGCCCGGGGACAGCTCCGTGCTGGTGCTGCGGAACCCCACGCAGCGTCCCGCGACCGCCTCCGTGCAGGTGTGGACCGAGGCCGGGCCCGCCGCGATGGCAGGCCGCAGCCAGGTCGTCGTCGCCCCGGGCGAGGAGCAGCGGGTGCTGCTGGAATCCGTGATCCCCGGTCAGGAGGCGGTGGGCGTGCAGGCCTCCGTGCTCGGCGCACCGCTGTCGATGCACGTGCAGACCACCGAGCGCGACGGCCTCACCCCGGGCGGGGCCGAGATCCTCGACCCCCTGGCCCCGGCGGCGAGCGAGCAGGTGATGCCCGGGGTGGACGTCGCCGGCACCGCCCCCGTCCTGGTGATCGCCAATCCCCGCGGCGCGGACACCACCGCCGACGTCGAGGTCTCCGGCCCCCAGGGCCCCGTGGACGCCGCCGCCCTGACGGACCTCGAGCTCCCCGCGGGCGCCGTGGTCAGCACCCCGCTGGCGGGACTGCCCGACGGGACCTACGCAGTGACCGTGCGCGCGCAGGAGCCGGTCACCGCGGTCACCCGCAGCGTCCGCACCGGCGTGGACCTGCCCGGGGACACCGTCGGCGCCCCGGTCGACCTCACTCTGGTGACGGCGGCCCCCGCGCTCTCCTCCCAGGGCGTGACCGCGCTGCCCGCCCAGGGCGCCGCCGGGCAGCTGACCCTCACCGCCACCGCGGACAGCGCGGTCACCGTGATCCCGCTGGCGGCCGACGGCGGGGCCGGATCACCGCTGAGCATCGACGTCGCCGCGGGCGCGACCGCCACGGTCACCTCCGACCAGCTGCGCATCGGCGGGGCCTCGGCCGCCGGGATCTCCCTGGTGCCCGAGGTGCCGGGTGCGGTGCACGCCGGCTGGATGCAGCGCGAGAGCGACGGCGCCGGCGGGGTGCTGCTGTCGGCCCTGCCGGTGCTGCCCGCGAGGGCCGGCGAGGAGTCCGTCACCGTGCGCCTGGGAACGGACTAGTCCGACCAGGCCTCCGGGTCGACGTCCTCGGGCGCGATGTTCAGCAGCGAGCCGATCTGCTCGGACAGCACCTGCCGCACCAGCAGCTCGAGCTCCTGCTCGCTCGCGCACCGGGTCTGCAGCGGCCGGCGGTAGACGATCACCCGCGCCGGATGCTCGCGAGACGGCGGGATCGCCCGTCCCAGCAGCACCGTCGCATCCTCCCAGGGCGCCGGATCGCTCGGCGGCACCTCCTCGACCAGCACCTGCAGATGCGCGAGGCGCCGGGGGAAGCGCTCGGTCAGCGCCGCCCCGGAGTCGGCGACCAGGTCGTCGAAGCGCTCGCGCCGGGTGCGATAGCCGGGCAGGTGCGGCGGGATCAGGTCCCAGCGCCGGCCCCGACCGCGGCGGTCGCGGCGCCGGGGACCCTGACGGGGGCCCGGCGTCCCGGGGCGGAGGGGCTCGACATCCATGGACGCACTCTAACCGGGCCGCGCCGCCCCCGGGCGAGCGCCGGACCTGCGTACACTGCAGGATGTGCCTGCTCGTGAATGCTCCCGGACCGCCTGCTCGCGACCCGCTGTCAGCTCCCTGACCTTCGTCTACGCGGACTCGACGGCGGTGCTGGGCCCCCTGTCCCGCCACAGCGAGCCCGACGCCTACGACCTCTGCGGCGAGCACGCCGCCAGGATGACCGCGCCGCGCGGCTGGGACCTGCTGCGCGTCGCCGGCGGCGAGGACGTCACCGACGACCTGGTCGCCCTCGCCGAGGCCGTGCGCCCCCACTCCCCGCAGAGCTCGCCGGCCGCGCCGCCGGCGCCGACCGGGCCGCCGTCGCCGACCGGGCCGCCGTCGCCCACCGGGACGCCGTCCCGCGACCGCCGCCCCCCGGCCACGAGCGCGGCCCCGCCCGCCCGTCACCTCCATGTCGTCAGGACCACGCATGACTGAGACCGCCCGCCCCCGGCCCGACCTCTCGCACCTCGTCAAGGCCTCTGACGTGCGCGGAGTCGCCGGCGAGGAGCTCACCATCGAGGTGGCACGGGCGCTCGGGGCCGCCTTCGCCGACGTCCTCGCCTCCCCCGAGCTGATCGTCGCCCATGACATGCGCCTGAGCTCTCCCGAGCTGTCGGCGGCCGTGATCGACGGGGCGGTGCGGCGCGGTGCGATCGTCGCCGACGCGGGCCTGTCCTCGACCGACCAGCTCTACTGCGCCTCCGGACTGCACCGGGCGGCCGGGGTGATGGTCACCGCCTCCCACAACCCCGCCCCCGACAACGGGCTGAAGCTGTGCCTGCCCGGGGCCCGCCCGGTCGGTCGCGACACCGGTCTCGAGGAGGTCCGCCGCCGCGCCGAGGACTACCTCGCCGCGGGCACCATCCCCGTCTCCGGCGAGGGCCGCGCCGAGGCCCTCGACACCCTGGCGGACTACGTGAGGACCCTGCACGGCCTGGTCACCATCCCGGGCCCCCGGCGCCTGCGGGTGGTGGTCGACGCCGCCGACGCGATGGCCGGGCACACCGCCCCGGCGGTCCTCGGGGACCTGCCGCAGGTGGAGCTGATCGAGCTCCACTTCGGCCTCGACGGCCGCTTCCCGCACCATCCCGCGGATCCGCTGGATCCCGAGAATCTCCGCGACCTGCAGGAGGCGGTGCTCGCGAACGGCGCCGACCTGGGGCTCGCCTTCGACGGCGATGCGGATCGCTGCGTGGTGCTCGACGAGACCGGCACCCCGGTGCCGCCGTCGGCGATCACCGCGCTCATCGCGCAGCGCGAGATCGCCCGTGCCCGCGCCGCGGGGGAGGAGCGCCCGGCCGTGGTCGCGAACCTCGTCTCCTCCCGGCACGTGGCCGAGACGATCGCCGCCGCGGGCGGCGAGACGGTGCGCGCCCCCGTCGGCCACTCCCTGATCAAGGCCCTGATGGCCGAGCACGACGCCGTCTTCGGCGGCGAGCACTCGGCCCACTACTACTTCCGGGACTTCTTCTTCGCCGACTCCGGCATGCTGGCCGCGCTGCACGTGCTCGCCGCCCTCGCCGAGTCCGACGGCCCGGCCTCCGCGCTGGTCGCCGCGCACCACCCCTATGCCGCCAGCGGTGAGATCAACTCCCGGGTGCCGGACGCGGCCGCCGCGCGGGAACGGGTGCGCGCCCATGTCAGCACCCTGCCCGGGGCCCGCACCGACGAGCTCGACGGTCTCACCGTCGTGCACTGGGACCAGGACCTGGCCGCCGAGGACCGCTGGTGGTTCTCGCTGCGCTCCTCGAACACCGAGCCGCTGCTGCGGCTGAACGTCGAGGCCGAGCGGGCCACCACGATGGCGAGGATCCGCGACGAGATCCTCGCCGTCGTGCAGCACGAGGACCTGGCGGCTCCGGCTCCGGCGCCGGCCGCGGGCGCGAGCGGCGCCGACGTGCCGGGCTGGGTGCGCTCGATCCTGCGCTGCCCGGACTGCGGCGGCGAGCTGCGCGACCTCGCGGCCGCCTTCGGGTGCACCGCCTGCGGGCGGGTCCATCCCGTCGAGGGCGGGATCCCCGTCCTCATCGCCGGGCGGCAGCCGGCCCCGCCGGCGGCGGCGGCGACCGAGGAGCGGTGAGCCCGCTTCGGCGGTGAACCCGCTCGGGTAGTGAACCCGCTCGGGCAGTGAACCCGCTCAGGCGGTGAACGCGACGGCGCGGACCTCGGCGGACAGCTCCCGCTGGCGGGCCTGATGGCGCCGCAGCCGCTCCTCGTCCCGTCGGGAGCGCTCCGCGACCACGGCGGCGAGGAACTCCTCCGGCGCCGTGCCCGGAGGCGGCGCCGGGGCGACATGGGGCAGGGTGCGGCGCAGCAGGTCCCGCGAGAGCTGATGGCGGGAGGCAGGGTTGATGGTCTCGGCGCGCGGCAGGAACGAGCGGATGTCCTGCATCAGCGTCACCGGCAGGCGGCCGACGTCGGCGGCGCGGGCCCAGTCGCTCAGCGCGGCGGGCACCTCGAGGCGATCGGGCTCGAGGCTGCGCATCCGCTCCTGGATCACCATGGTGCCGGCCAGCAGGTCCCCCACCCGGCGCGAGCGACGATCGATCACCGAGCAGGTCAGGGCGACCGCCCCGGCCGTCGACCAGATCTCCAGCATCGCCATCACGGCGCGGATCAGGCTCTGGCGCACATGCACCGGCCCGCCGTCGTCCCGCACCACCCGGGTGCCCATCACCAGCCGGCCCACCGACCGTCCCCGCAGCAGCAGCTCGCACAGCACGGGATAGCCGACGTAGGCGATCACCGACATGGTCAGCACCGCCGCGGCGATCAGCCCGTCGTCGAGCTCGGCGCGGGCGGCGCCCCAGGCCACGGCCACGATCCCGCCGACCAGGAGGGCCAGCTGCAGGGCGCCGTCGAGCGCCGCGGCGAGCATGCGGCTGGCGAAGGAGGCGGTGCGCAGGTCCAGCAGCACGGCGTCCCCGGTGATCAGCGCGTCCCGGTCGGCGGCGGGGGAGATCGCCGCGGCGGAGCCCATGGTTGCCATGGCCCCATCCTGACAGGCCCGCCCCGCCCCGGTCAGCATCGAGCGTCGGCTTCCGACGCCGTGGGCTCCGACTTTCGTCGGCCGTCCGGCGGTCGGCGGCGACCTACGCTGAGGTGGTGGACACCGACGCCTTCATCGCCGTGCACCGGCCGCAGTGGGACCGCCTCCAGGAGCTGACCGCCAGGCGCTCCCTCGGCGCGGACGACATCGACGAGCTGCTGTCCCTGTACCAGGAGACCTCCACCCATCTGTCCACGGTGCGCTCGACCAACCCCGACCCGGCGCTCACGGCCCGGCTCTCGCTGCTGGTCCATCGGGCGCGGCTGCGCATCACCGGCACCCGCACCCCGCTGTGGAAGCACGCCCGCACCTTCTTCTGGGAGGACCTGCCGGCGGCGCTGTACGAGGCGCGCTGGACGGTCGCCCTCGCCGCCGGCATCTTCCTGACCGCGACCGTGGTCACCGGCGTCTACTTCGGACTGGACCCCACCGCGCGGGCCCTGGTGGTGCCCGAGGCACAGCAGCGGTCGCTCGCGCAGCAGGACTTCGTCTCCTACTACTTCCAGGGCGAGGCCTCCGGCTTCGCCGCCCAGGTGTGGACCAACAACGCCTGGATCACCGTCCAGGCCGTCGTCTTCGGCGTCACCGGGATCTGGCCGGTGATCATGCTGCTGCAGAACGGGCTGAACATCGGACTCTCCGCCGGGGTGATGGCGGCCTACGGCGGCCTGGACACCTTCTTCGTCTACATCCTCCCGCACGGCCTGCTCGAGATCACCGCGGTGCTGGTCGGGGCCGGGGCGGGTCTGCGCACCTTCTGGGCCTGGGTGCGGCCGGGCCCGATGCCGCGGCTGTGGGCCCTCTCCCACGCCGCCCGCTCACTGGTCACCGTCGCCATCGGCCTGGTGCCGGTGCTGCTGGTCTCGGGGTTCATCGAGGCGTTCGTGACGCCCAGCTCCCTGCCGCCCGCGGTGCGGCTCGGCATCGGGGTGCTCGCCTGGGCCGCGTTCATGGTGTTCATGCTGGGCCGCGGCCGCCAGGTGCACCGCGCCGGGGTCACCGGCGACCTCTCCGAGGAGCTGATCGGCGCGCACGTCGCCACCACCGGCTGAGCCGGAGCCGCCCCGCGACCGGGCCCGCCTGCGATCGAGGCCCGAGCGACGAGGAATGCGCAGTTCTGTTCCAGATAGAGCCGGATCTGGAACAGAACCTGGCCCGATCCGGCCACCCGGCCACCGGCCACCGGCCACCGGCCACCGGGCACCGGGCGCCGGGCGCCGGGCGCCGGGCGCCGGCCATCGGCCGCCGGGACGCGGTTCCCGGGCAGCGCCCCCGCGCCGTCAGAGCCGGCCGGCGGCCTTGAGGGCGAGGTAGGCGTCGGCCAGAGCCTGCGGGGCGCGGTCCGGCGGGGCATCGACCACATGGGCGCCCACCCGCTCGAGGGCCTGCGAGACCCCGGAGCGCTCGCCGCGGGCCTGCTCGGCCGCGGCCGCCAGGTACACCGCCTCCAGGTCCCCCCGGCCGGCGGCGAGGTCCTCGAGCGCGGGATCGGCCACCGACGCCACCACCAGCGGGTGGTCCCGGGCGATGCGGGCCGCGACCGGCAGCAGCCCGGTGTGCACGACGGAGGCCTCGACGGGGGTGATCAGCACGACCAGCGCGCCGCGGCGGGCACGATCGGCGATGGTGCGCGCGGCCAGCTCCCAGTCGGTCTCCACCAGCGCCGGGTCCACCGCCGCGGTGGCGGTGACCATGTCGTTGAGCGCCTTGGTGCGGGTCGAGCCGAGCACCGAGACGTGGGTGATGCGGTCCACGCACATCAGGTCCACCCGGTCCCCGGCCTGGCCGGCCAGCGCCGTCAGCAGCAGGGCGGCGTCGAAGGCGGAGTCCAGCCGGGTCGAGTCGCCGAGCCGGGCTGCGGAGGTGCGGGAGGTGTCCACCACGATCAGCACATGCCGATCGCGCTCCGGGCGCCAGGTGCGCACCACCACGGAGCGCCGCCGGGCGGTGGCGCGCCAGTCGATCGAGCGCACGTCGTCGCCGTCGACGAAGTCGCGCAGCGAGTCGAACTCGGTGCCCTGGCCGCGCTGGTGGATGGCGGCCAGGCCCTCGATCTCGCGCAGCCGCTGCACCCGGGAGGGCAGGTGGCGGCGGGAGCCGAAGGGGTGCAGGGCGAGCATCCGGCCGGGGGCGTCGGCCCGCGCCGTGCGCCGGGCCAGGCCCAGCGGACCGCGGGAGGCGATCAGCAGGGCGCGGGAGCGGTGCTCCCCGCGCCGGGTCGGGGTGAAGGACTGGGGGATCGCGCGTCGCTCCTGGGCCGGCAGGCGCAGGGCCGAGCGCTGGGCGTCGAGGCCGGCCGTCGGGTTCCAGGCGTCGCGCACCTCGAGGGACGCGGGCCGGGAGGAGGTGTTGGTCAGCAGCAGGCGCCCGGTGACCGTGCTGCCCAGCCGCACCTGCGTCGGCGAATCGCGGCGCACCCGGATGCTGGTCGGCGCGGCGGCGAGGACCGCGTCCGCGAGGACCACCAGCGCCCAGAGCGCCGCCAGCACCAGCAGCACCCACCACTGGGGCCACAGCACGATCACGGGCAGCGCGAGCAGCGCGACCAGGGCCGCGCGCGGGGTCAGGGAGATCCTCATCGCGGCCGTCCTCAGCGGGGGACCGGCACGGAGGCGAGGGTGGCGGCGAGCACGGACTCGACCTGGGTGCCCTCGAGCTCGGCCTCGGTGGTCAGGCGCACCCGATGGGACAGGGTGGAGGGGACCATCGTCTTGACGTCGTCGGGGGTGATGAAGTCGCGTCCGGAGAGGTAGGCCCAGGCGCGGGCGGTGCGCAGCAGGGCGATCGCGCCGCGGGGGGAGACGCCGAGGGCCAGGCTCGGGGAGCGACGGGTCGCGCGGCACACGTCGACGATGTACTGCACCACCGGGTCCTCGGCGACCACCCGGGAGACGTCCTGCTGGGCGCGGTGCAGGGAGGGGACGTCGACCACCGGACGCAGCCCCATGGCGGCGAGGTCGGTGGTGTCGAAGCCGCCGGCGTGACGGCGCAGCACGTCGAGCTCCACGTCCCGCTCGGGCAGCGGCATCACGGCCTTGAGCAGGAAGCGGTCCAGCTGGGCCTCGGGCAGCGTGTACGTGCCGTCGAACTCGATCGGGTTCTGGGTGGCGATGACGAGGAAGGGATCGGGCAGGGGCCGGCTCGCGCCGTCGACCGTCACCTGGCGCTCCTCCATGGCCTCCAGCAGCGCGGACTGCGTCTTCGGGGGCGTGCGGTTGATCTCGTCGGCCAGCAGCAGGTTGGTGAACACCGGTCCCTCGCGGAACACCAGGTCGCTGGTGGTGTTGTCGTACACCAGCGAGCCGGTGATGTCCCCGGGCATCATGTCCGGCGTGAACTGCACGCGCCGCATCCGCACGTCCAGGGCGGCGGCGAGGGAGCGCACCAGGAGGGTCTTGGCCACGCCCGGCACGCCTTCCAGCAGCACGTGGCCGCGGCACAGGAGAGCCACGACGAGGCTGGTCACGGCCGCGTCCTGGCCCACCACGCCCTTGTGGATCTCGGCCGACAGGGCCTGCAGGTGGGCGCGGGTGTCCTGGTCGAGGGCGGCGGCGGGCGGGACGGTGCCCTGGGTGGTGTCGGTCATCGGTCGATCTCCTTCTCGAGACGGTCGAGGTCGTGCGCGAGGCGCACGAGGTCCTGGTCGCTGGTGACGGGGGCGGGGCCGAGCAGCGCGCGCAGCTGCTCGGGGGAGTGGTCCACATGGGCGCGGAGCGCCGCGATCAGGCCGTCCAGCGCCCGCTCGTGGCGCAGCCCCAGGGTGTCCGCGAGGCGGCGCGCCGCGGCGGTGCGCAGTGCGGTCGCCGCGGCGTCGCGCTCACCGGACTGCTGGAGCAGCCGGGCCCGCCCGCGCACCATCTCCTGCGGGCGCACCGTGACCGGCAGCGGCTCGATCACCACCGGACCGAACCGGCGACCGAGGGCCACCAGGGCGATCGCGGAGACCATCAGCAGCCACAGCCCCAGCGGTCCCGCCCAGTCGGGCAGATGACTGGTCAGGGACTGCGAGGCCGTGCCCATCGGGTCGGTGGCCGAGGGCACGTACCAGGTCAGCTGCCCGGCGCCGCCCAGGGCGTTGAGCGCGAGCGCGGAGTTGTCCGCCTCGCCCACGGTCTCGTTGGTCAGCAGGTCCGCGCTGCCGAGCACCAGCAGCTCGCCGTCGCGCGCGACCAGGGAGCCCCCCTCGACGTCGAAGCAGCTCTCGGCGTCGCCCGCGACGCGGTAGAGGGTGGCCGGTCCCCGCAGCCCCTCCGCGCCGGGCACCGACAGCACCCGGGCCCGATGGGAGAGGTCGCCGCATCCGGACCCGGCGGGCACCACGGCCGGCGCGCGCAGCACCCCCTCGGGGACCAGCAGCGGGCTGAAGTACGACAGGGTGATGAAGTCGGGCTGGACCAGCACCAGCCGGCCCGCGCTCTCCTCATGGGCCGCGGCGAGCGCATCGAGCTGCGCGCCGGAGAGGGCCGCCGGGTCGGTCACCAGCACGGTGCGGCCCGCGCGCAGGGACTCGGCGGCATCGGCGGTGTGGCGCTGCACGCCCACCTCGACCCCGAGCTCGCCGAGCACCTCGACGACGGCCTTGGAGCCCTGCGCGGTGGGGGCGTCCGGCTCGAGCGGCCCGTCCTGGTAGAGGCCGCGGAGTACCGAGGCGAGCACCGCGGCCAGCACCGCGAGCACCACCAGGACGATCAGCAGGGGGCGGCGCCCGGTGGCGGGGGCCGGCGACCCGCCGGTGGTCGGGGCCGGCCGCCGCGTCGCGCCGGCCGGGGCGGTGAGGGTGCTCATCGCGCCGGCGTCCCGGCCGGGGTGCCGCGCTCGTCGCGGAAGCCGTCGAGGTCGCCCGCGGCGTCGTCGGGCTCGGTGGCGGAGAGGTCGGGAGCGGATTCCGCGATGTACTCGGCCAGTCGCAGCATGTCCTCGGCCTGCTTGGCGGTGGCGGAGCGATGGGAGTAGGCGGCGGTGTCGAAGGCGGCCGCGCCCAGCTGCAGGCGGCCGCGCAGCTCGGGGTAGGACAGGGCGGCGCGGTGCGCGGCCTCATGGGCGGTCATCCCGGCGGTGACGTCCAGCAGGGTGCGCTCCTCGAGGTCGCGCACCAGCGCGCGCAGTGCCAGCACGGTGCCGTCGTCCAGCCGGCCGGCGGTGATCGCCTCCCGCGCCGAGGCGCGCAGCTGCGGGGCGCTGAGCACGGGCTCCGCATCCAGCTCCGTCGCCACGACCAGGGCGTGGCTGCGACGGATCAGCCCGGTGCGGCGCAGCACCAGCACCACCACCGCGATCAGGGCCAGCCCGAGCAGCACGGCGACGCCGGCCTGCGCGGCCGAGGAGCCGTCGATGCCGTCGACCAGCTCGAGCAGCCAGTCCTCGATGGTCGCCAGCAGCCAGGCGACGAAGCCCGGGGAGTCGTCGTACTCCGCCTCGGCGAGCTCCTCGAGCATCCGGGAGCGGGCCTCGTCCGGGTCCACGGGCGACGGAGCGGCCGGTCGCATCAGGAGCCGTCCGGGTTCCAGGAGGCGCGGGCGCGCCGGGTCAGCTCCACGTCCCAGGCCTCATGGCGCATGCGGCCGTCCGCGTAGACGGCCACGTAGCCCGCGGAGAGGAACGGGGCCAGCACCACGCTGGCCGCGAAGCTTCCCACCATCGTGAGGATGGTCAGCACGGCCACCCCCAGCACGATCGCCTGGCCCCCGCTGGCCAGCAGGATCACGACGTAGAGCACGGTGGCGACGGTGCCGAAGACCCCGGCGATGACCTGCACCGCGACCATGTACAGCAGGTACAGCAGCACGGCCACGCCGAAGACCCGCCACAGCCGCCGGCCGGCGGTCAGCGCGAAGCCCCGCCGGAGCGCGGCGAGGACCCCGAGCTCCTCGATGACCAGCGCGGGGACGGCGAGCACGGTGCGCGCCCAGACGTAGAGCATCGCGAGCACGCCGAGCAGCAGACCCACCAGGATCGCCCCGATCGTCAGCACCGTCGGCTCCTGCAGCAGGACGACCGGCAGCACCCCGAGCGCGGTGGGGACCGAGAAGGCGATCACGCTGAGCAGGCTGATCACCAGGGTCACCGAGACGGCCGCCAGGCCCCGGCGGCGCATGAGGGCCCACATGTCGGCATCGGTGACCGGCTCCCCGGTCGCCTCGCCGATCGCGACCTTGGTCAGCGCCACCGTGACCAGCGCCGCGGCGAGGATGGTGAGGACGAAGGTGATCGCCGAGGACACGATCGTGGCCACGACGTCAGCGGCGCTGCCGAAGGCGGCCGGTTCCGAGCTGCCGGTGGGATCCTGCATGACGGCCTGCAGGTCCCCGATCAGCGGGACCATCCCCGCCCCGGTGGTGATGGTGATCAGCACGAAGGCGACGCCGTAGACGACCGCCGCGACCCCCAGCACGGACCGGGCCCGCAGCCGGTAGATCCGCACCGCGGCGCCCAGCACCTCGCCCAGGCCCAGCGGGCGCAGCGGGAACAGGGGCATGGAGGGGACCAGCTCGCGGCGGGGGCCGCCCTGGGTCCCGGTTCCGCCCGGCGGGATCGCGCCGGCGGGGGCGACCATGGGGGTCTCGTCCTGGGGCTGCTGGCCGGCTGCGGCGGCGCCCGGTGCGGTCCATCCCGTGCTCATCGGTCCTCCTGCTGGTGGCGGGGCGGGCATGCCGGGGGCGTGCGCGCCGTGGTGCTGTCCTCGACCCTACGGAGTGGTGGACCCCGCACCGATCCGACGAACGTCGATGACCGCGCGTCTTCCGGCTCCGCCTGAGGGATCGGGGGGTGCGGACGGCCCTCGGCGATCCGCCTGCCCGGCCCGGGCCCCGCCGGTGGCACAATGGGTCCATGACGACGCCTTCACGGATCCTCGTGGTCGATGACGATCAGGCGATCGCCGAGATGGTCGGCATCGTTCTGCGCGGCAAGGGCTACGAGGTCGCCACCTCGCCCGACGGCGCCTCGGCCCTGGAGACGTTCCCGCGCCTGCGCCCCGATCTCGTCCTGCTGGACCTCATGCTGCCCGGGATGGACGGCATCGAGGTGTGCCGGCGGCTGCGCCGGGAGTCCGGGGTCCCGATCATCATGCTGACCGCCCGCACCGACACCGCCGACGTGGTCGAGGGGCTCGAGGCCGGCGCCGACGACTACCTCACCAAGCCCTTCGAGCCCGAGGAGCTGGTCGCCCGGATCAAGGCCCGGGTGCGTCGGGTCGAGGCCCCCACCACCGAGACCCTCGCCATCGGCGACCTCACGATCGACGTGGACGGCCATGAGGTGCGCCGCGGCGACGAGCCGATCCCGCTGACCCCGCTCGAGTTCGACCTGCTCACGCAGCTGGCCCGCAAGCCCTGGCAGGTGTTCACCCGCGACGTGCTGCTGCGCGACGTGTGGGGCTACCGGCACAGCGCCGACACCCGGCTGGTCAACGTCCACGTCCAGCGGCTGCGCTCGAAGATCGAGCACGACCCCGAGAGCCCCCGGATCGTGGTGACCGTGCGCGGCGTCGGCTATCGCGCCGGGGGCGTCTCCTGAGAACGCCGGCCCGCCCGTGACCGTCCCGGCCGCCGCTGCGCCGCAGGGGTCGCTGAGCACCCGGGCGGTGCATGCCGCCGATCCCCGCAGCTGGCCGCTGGCCCTGCGGGTGGTGCTGGTGACCACGCTGCTGTCGATGCTCGCGATGCTGGCGGTCGGCGCCTACCTCTCCTCGGTGATCGCCGACGGGCTCTACGAGCAGCGCCGCGACCGGGTGCTCGAGGAGACCGTCGAGGTGCGGCGGGACCTCGTGGACTCCCTGGCCCAGCTCTCCGGGGCCACCAGCACCCAGCAGCAGGACGCCGCCAACGCCTTCGTCCAGGCCGCCGGCGGGCGGGGCGGCGGCGACCGCCGCGAGGTGGCGCTGGTGCCGGTGGAGACCTCCGCGATGGTGTTTCCGGTGGCCTCCTCGGACCGCACCCTCTTCGACGAGGTCGACGAGGAGTTCGCGGCCAGTGTCGCCGAGCAGCCCGATGCGATGTCCTGGCGCTCGATCGGGCGCGACGACGGCGCCGGCAGCATCGAGCCGGCCCTCCTGGTGGGCACCCGGGTGATCGTGCCGGGGGTGGGCTCCTACGACCTCTACCTCGTCTACTCGATGCAGGAGGAGCAGTCGACGCTGGCGTTCGTGCAGCGGGTGATCCTGGGCGGCGGCGCGGTGCTGCTGGCGGTGATCATCGGCATCGCGATCGTGGTGGCGCGGCTGGTGACGACGCCGCTGCGGCGCGCCGCGCAGGCCGCCGAGCGGATGGCCGGAGGGGATCTCAGCAGCCGCGTGGAGGTCGCCGGGGCCGATGAGCTGGCCCGGGTGGGGGAGTCCTTCAACGACATGGCCCGCAGCCTCCAGCAGAAGGTCGACGACCTCACCGAGCTCTCCCGGCTCCAGCAGCGCTTCGTCTCCGACGTCTCGCATGAGCTGCGCACGCCGCTGACCACGATCCGGATGGCCTCCTCCGTGCTGGACTCTCGGCGCACGGAGCTGCCCGGGGACCTGCAGCGCACCGTCGAGCTGCTCGCCGCGCAGGTCCAGCGCTTCGAGGTGCTGCTGGCGGACCTGCTGGAGATCTCCCGCTTCGACGCCGGCGCGGCGGAGCTCGAGGCCCACCGGCAGGACCTGGACGCCCTGGTGGTGCGGGCGGTCGAGGACGTGCGCCCGCTCGCGGAGGCACGGGGCTGCCTGCTGGACGTGCGGCTGTCCGGCGGGGACATGCGGGCGGTGGTCGATGCCCGGCGGGTCGACCGGATCCTGCGCAACATGCTGACCAACGCGATCGAGCACGGCGCCGGCCGGCCGGTGCTGGTGCAGTCGGCGTCCGATCAGGAGGCGGTGGCGGTGGTGGTCCAGGACTTCGGGCACGGCATCTCCCCGGAGGCCGCCAAGCGCGTCTTCGACCGCTTCTGGCGCGCCGACCCCTCCCGGGCCCGGACCCTCGGCGGGACCGGGCTGGGACTGTCGATCTCCGCCGAGGACGCGCGACTGCACCACGGCTGGCTGCAGGCCTGGGGTCAGGAGGGCCAGGGGGCGGTGTTCCGGCTGACGCTGCCGCGTCGGCCCGGTGCGGTGCTGGTCCGCTCACCGCTGCGGCTCGAGCGCTCCTTCGACCGTCGACTGGCCGATGCCGCCGTCTCCCCGACCCCGACCGGGGAGATCCGGATCGGGCCGGGGATGCTGCCGGACCTCGACGAGCTCCCCGGTGAGGCGAGCTCCGAGCCCAGTCCGACCGGGGGTGAGCGATGATCCCGGGGCGACGCGATGTGCTGCGCGCGGTCGGTGCCGCGGCGCTGCTGGGCGTGGGGGCGGCGTGCGCCCGCATCCCCACCGAGTCCCCGGTCGGCAGCCGCGCGCTGAACGGCCAGTCCCGGCCGGGAGCGCCCTACGTGCGCGCCCTGCCACCGCCGGTCGATGCCACGCCCGAGCAGGTCGTGGCCGGGTTCGTGCAGGCCGGAGTGGGGTCGGAGGACGACTTCGCCGTCGCCCGCGCCTACCTCACCGACCGGGCCAGTGCCGTCTGGGAACCCGCCGCCGGGATCACGGTCTACTCCGGCAGCCAGGAGCTGCAGGTCCAGGAGGCGGGTCCCGAACGCCGGCGGCTGGTGCTGCAGGTCGTCGCCCTGGTCGACGCGAGCGGTGTGCGCAGCCTGCTGGCCGGGCCCTCCCCGCGGGAGATCGAGGTCTCGATCGAGCAGGTCGAGGGCCAGTGGCGGCTGAGTCAGGCGCCCGACGGGATCTTCCTCTCCGAAGCGGCGTTCGAGACCCTGTACGCCCCGGCCCGCCTCTACTTCCTCGACGCGCGTCGGCGGCACCTGGTGCCTGACCATCGCTGGGTCCCGCTGCGCCGCGGCGCGGACACCGTGCTCGAGTGCCTCGTCGCCGGCCCGGCGGCGCACCTCGAGGGGGCGGTGCTGAGCGAGATCCCCGACGCCGTCGGCGCCGTCGACACCCTCCTGGCCACCGGACCCGACGGTCACGCGCAGGTCGAGGTGCCGCGCGCGATCACGGCGCTGCCCGCCGAGCGGCGGTCCGCGGCCCTGTCGCAGCTGGAGTCCTCGCTCCGCTCCCTGCCCGCGCTGTCCGGTGTGGCCCTGGTGCTGGACGGTCAGCCGATCGCCCTGGACGAGCGCACCCGCATCGAGCGCGCCCTGCCGGGGCACCGACCGATCGCGGCGGGCCCCACCGGGGTGATCTCGCTGGCCGATCCCGGCACCGGGACGCCGGCCCAGCTGGTCCCGGCGCTGGCCGGGACGGCGCTGGCCTCCCCGGTGATCGCCCAGGACGGCGTGCTCGCCGCCGCCCAGAACCCGGCGCGCTCGACCGTGCTGATCGCCTCGACCGACGACTCGGTGCCCCCGCGGGAAGCGGCCACCGGCGGTGCCTTCGTCGCCCCCCGCATCGACGACTCCGGCTTCGTGTGGACCTCGACCCGGTCCAGCGCCGGCGTGCTGCTGGCCCTGTCCGGCCTCGGCGCTGACCGCGACGCGAAGGTCGACGCCCCCTGGCTGCGGGGCCGCGAGATCAGGGCGCTGGACCTCGCCGCCGACGCCACCCGCATGCTCGTGCTGTCCGCCGACGCCGGCGGCGCCCGGCTCGACCTCTGCGCGGTGATCCGCGATCCCGACGGCGTCCCGGTCTCCCTCACCGAGCCGGTGCCGGTGCGCACCTTCCTGAGCGACGCCACCCAGGCCGGCTGGTACGACGAGATCGCGACCGTGGTGCTGGGGACCGACCCGACCAGCGGGGACCCGCGGGCGCAGATCGTCGATGTCGCCAGCGGACGGGAGCCGCTGCCGCCGCTGGTCGACGGCACCGACCGCATCGCGGGCTCGGTGGTCGCCGGGACGGTCTGGGCGGGCACCGCCGACGGGGAGCTGCTGCGCACCGACGGCGACAGCTGGACCCTGAGCGACCTCGAGGGCCGCGACCCGTTCTTCTACTGAGCGCTGGCGATGGTTCCTCCCCACCGCCGGCGCGTCCACCCCCGCCGCGGCGCGCTCGACACCGGCGCCGCCCGGCGCTGGGATCGGGGGATGAGGGGTGGGGCGGGTGAGGAGCGGGGCGGGCTGCTGGTCCGGGCCCGGGAGGTGGCCGCCCAGACCTGCGCGCTGGTGGCGCTGCGGCAGTGCCCCTGCGGGGAGGAGGGCACCTGGCTGTGCCGCCGCTGCCGGGCCCTGCTGGAGGCGCCGCCGCAGCGGGTCGAGGCCTGCTGCGACGCCCTGCAGTCACTGACCGCGGCCCGGGTCCGCGAGCACTGGCAGGACGGGATGCCCCTGCCCGCCGGTGTGGACCATGCGCCCCTGCTGCCGGTGCTCGCCCTCGGCGAGTACGGCGGGGACTTGCAGCGCCTCGTGCTGGCCTGGAAGAACGGCGGCATGCTGCATCTCGGCGCCCGGATCGCCCCCGCTCTGGCCCCGGCCGTGCAGAGCCTCGCCGACCAGGCCGGCATCGAGCGTCCCGGCCTGGTCCCGGTGCCGTCGCGCCGCAGCGCCCGGCTGCGCCGCGGGGAGGACCACACGGCGGAGCTGGTGCGGGAGCTGGACCGCCTCGGCTGCGGAGAGGCGCTGCTGCTGCGCGCGACCCCCACCACGGCGCAGGAGGGGCAGGGCGCGCGTCAGCGCCGCACCCGCCGGATCCGACTGTCCGGCGCGGCCTCCCGGCGCGCGGGGGAGCGAGCGGCGGCGGTCGTCATCGTCGACGACGTCGTCACCACCGGCTCGACCCTGCGCGGCATGCACGAGGCGCTCACGGATGCCGGGATGCGCGTGCTGGGCGCCGTGGTGATCGCCTCCGCCCGGGTCCCGCGACCTGCCGATCCCGTCTGAGCGGCCGGGCGGACGTCCAGGAAACATCGAGCGGGACATGGCATGCTAGTGGGACTCGCCACACTCGGCGAGACCCCCTTCATCAGGAGGTGCGACACCCAGCCGAAGAGCCATCGCGGCCGGGCTCAGAGCGGCCGCACCCGGATAGGAGGAGAACCACTCATGGAGATCAATGTCGTCGGACGTCATATGGACGTCCCGGACCGTTTCCGTCGCCATCTCACCGACAAGCTCGACAAGGTCACCCAGTTCGCCCCGGCGGCGCTCCGCGTGGACGTGGAGGTCTCGCAGGAGAAGAACCCCAGGCAGGCCGAGCTCAGTGATCGCGTCGAGCTCACCGTGCACGAGAACGGGACCCTGATCCGCTCGGAGGCCCGCGCCGACGACCTCTACGGCGCCCTCGACGTCGCCTACGGCAAGCTCCTCGAACGACTCCGCCGCGCCCGCGACCGCCGCAAGGACCACCGCCGCGGCCGGGTCCGCGCGCATCAGGGCACCGGGGCCAGCGTGCGCACCATGCCCGCCGACGAGGAGCTGCCCCCCGCCCTCCAGGAGACCCCGCCCGAGCCCGCCGCCGCGGGGACCGACGAGGCGGCCGAGAGCGATGCGAGCGCGAGCGATGCGACGGAGCTCGACCTGGCCGAGGCCGGGCGGCCCGTGGTGATCCGCGAGAAGAAGCACCCCGCGACCCCCATGAGCGTCGACGACGCGCTCTACCAGATGGAGCTCGTCGGCCATGACTTCTTCCTCTTCATGGACGCCGAGACCGGCCATCCCAAGGTGGTCTACCGCCGCAAGGGATGGAACTACGGCGTCATCGAGCTCGAGGCCGAGCAGTCCGAGCAGAAGGCGTCCTGACCACCCTCGCCATCGATCGGGCGGGAGGAGCGCAGCGGCGCCCTCCCGCCCATCGCCGTGCACGGCACGATCGGCCGGAGCGCGGATGAGCGCTGCCCTCAGCTGGCAGCAGGCCCGCCGGATCGCCCTGCGCGCCCAGGGGATGGGATCGGCCCGCCGGGTCGACGTCGGCTCGGCCGCCTCCGGCCGCCGCGCCCTCGCCCGCACCCTGGAGCGCACGCACCTGCTCCAGATCGACTCCGTCAGCGTCTTCGCCCGCGCGCACTACCTGCCCGTCTACACCCGCACCGGCAGCTGGGACACCGCGGTGCTGGACCGGGCCGCGCGACCCGGGCGGGCCCGGATGGTCCGCGAGGCCCTCGCGCACGAGGCCACGTTCACCACCGCGGAGGTCCACGCCCTGCTGGAGTTCCGCCGCCGCGCGGTGGCCCAGCGCGACTGGGGCGCGGTGCGGGAGGCCGCCGGCTCCTCACCCGAGCTGTTCGCCCGCATCCGCGGCGCCCTCGACCAGCTCGGCCCCGCCACCGCCACCGAGATCTCCCGGCACCTGGGCGACCGCGAGCGCGGCGAGGGATGGGGATGGCGCCGCACCTCCACCCAGTGGGCGGTGGAGTACCTGTTCCGCTCCGGGGCGCTGGACTGCGTGGGCCGCAGCTCCCAGTTCGAGCGGCTCTACGTCCCCGCCGCCGAGGCAGACGGACTGCACGAGGCGGCAGGCGACCCCCGCGGACCGGGCGCCCCGGGGACGGAGCCGCCGGACCGGCCCGCCCAGGACGCCCGCGCCCGCCTCGAGCTGATCTCCCGGGCGGCGCGCTCCCTCGGCATCGCCGACCTCGGCTCCCTGGCCGACTACTTCCGCCTGCGCGTGCGCGATGCGCGCGGCCCGGTCGAGCAGCTGCTGGCCTCCGGCGAGCTGCGCGAGGTCGACGTCGAGCACCCCGCCGGGCGGCGGCGCATGCTGCTGCACCGCGACGCCCCCCGCCCGGCGGCGCTGCGCACCGGCGCCCTGGTCAGCCCCTTCGACCCGATCGTCTTCTTCCGGCCGCGGCTGAAGCATCTCTTCGACGTCGACTACCGGATCGGCATCTACACCCCCGCGGCGCAGCGCACCACCGGCTACTACTCGCTGCTGTTCCTGCACGGGGACGTGATCCCCGCCCGCGTGGACCTGCGCGCCGACCGCGGCCGCGGCGTGCTCGAGGTGCGCGGCACCTACCGCGAGCCGCTTCCCCAGCTGCCGTCCCGGCAGCGCCCGGACCAGGACCGGGTGCTCGCCGCGCTCGCCGAGGAGCTGGGCCGGGCCGCGCGATGGCAGGGCCTGGGGAGCATCGAGGTGCTCACCGGGACCGGCAGCGGTGAGCTCTCCGCCGCGCTCGCCGCGCAGCGCCCGCAGATCCCCGCAGCGGCGCCTGCGCGCTGACGGGTCCGTCCGGGGGCCCGCGCCGCCGCGCCGCCGCGTGAGGATGCCCGCAGGAGGTCACCTCCGCGAGCCCGTGACGCATACGATGGGTCAGGCACCAGCCGTCCGCGAGGACGTTTCAGAGAACTCTTGGGAGCACGAGTGGTCAACCTCTTCGACAAGATCCTGCGCGCCGGCGAAGGCCGGGAAGTGCGCCGGCTCGAAGCCATCGCCGAGCAGGTGGGCGAGGCCGAGGACGTCTTCACCGCCCTCACCGACGAGGAGCTCCGCGCGGAGACCTCCCACTTCCGCGAGCGGCTCGAGGACGGCGAGACCCTCGACGACGTGATGGTCGAGGCCTTCGCGGCGGTGCGCGAGGCCGCGCACCGCACCCTGGGCCAGCGCCCCTACGACGTGCAGATCATGGGCGCCGCGGCGCTGCATCGCGGCCGGATCGCCGAGATGAAGACCGGTGAGGGCAAGACCCTGGTCGCGACCCTGCCCGCGTACCTCAACGCGCTGGCCGGCCGGGGCGTGCACATCGTGACCGTCAACGACTACCTCGCCGGGTACCAGAGCGACCTGATGGGTCGCGTCTTCCGCGCCCTGGGCATGACCACCGGCGTCATCACCTCGGGGATGACCCCGGCCGAGCGGCGCGAGCAGTACGCCGCCGACATCACCTACGGCACGAACAACGAGTTCGGCTTCGACTACCTGCGCGACAACATGACGCTGACGCCCGAGGACCGGGTCCAGCGCGGCCACTTCTTCGCGATCGTCGACGAGGTCGACTCCATCCTCATCGACGAGGCGCGCACGCCGCTGATCATCTCCGGCCCCGGGGCGGGCGACGCCAACAAGTGGTTCAGCGAGTTCGCGAAGGTGGTCAAGCTCCTGCGCCGCGACCGCGACTACGAGGTCGACGAGAAGAAGCGCACCGTGGGCGTGCTCGAGTCCGGGATCGACAAGGTCGAGGACCACCTGGGCATCGAGAACCTCTACGAGTCGCTGAACACGCCGCTGATCGGCTTCCTCAACAACGCCATCAAGGCGAAGGAGCTGTTCAAGCGCGACAAGGACTACGTGGTGCTCAACGGCGAGGTGATGATCGTCGACGAGCACACCGGCCGCATCCTCGCCGGTCGTCGCTACAACGAGGGCATGCACCAGGCCATCGAGGCCAAGGAGGGGGTGAAGATCAAGGCGGAGAACCAGACCCTCGCCACGATCACCCTCCAGAACTACTTCAAGCTCTACGAGAAGCTCTCGGGCATGACCGGCACCGCCGAGACCGAGGCCGCGGAGTTCATGAACACCTACTCCCTCGGCGTGGTGCCGATCCCCACCCACCGCCCGATGCAGCGCGAGGACCAGGCCGACCGCATCTACCGCACCGAGAAGGCGAAGTTCGACGCCGTCGTCGAGGACATCGTCGAGCGCCACGAGAAGGGCCAGCCGGTGCTGGTGGGCACCACCAGCGTCGAGAAGTCCGAGTACCTCTCGAAGCTGCTCAGCGCCCAGGGCGTCGCCCACGAGGTCCTCAACGCCAAGAACCACGCGGGGGAGGCGGCGATCATCGCCATGGCCGGCGCCAAGGGCGCCGTCACCGTGGCCACCAACATGGCCGGCCGCGGCACCGACATCATGCTGGGCGGCAACATCGAGTTCATGGCGCATGCCGAGCTCGAGAAGCGCGGCCTCAGCGCCGAGGAGGACCCGGAGGCCTACGAGGCGGCGTGGGACGAGGAGCTCGAGCGCGCGCGGAAGGCCGTCAAGGAGCAGCACGACGAGGTCGTCGAGCTCGGCGGCCTGTACGTGCTCGGCACCGAGCGCCACGAGTCCCGCCGCATCGACAACCAGCTGCGCGGCCGCTCCGGCCGCCAGGGCGACCCGGGCGAGTCCCGCTTCTACCTCTCGCTGCAGGACGACCTGATGCGCCTGTTCAACTCCGGCGCCGCGGAGTCGCTGCTGGCGCGCGGCGGGGTCGACGAGTCGATCCCGCTGACCGGCCGGATGGTCTCCGGCGCGATCCAGCGGGCGCAGAACTCCATCGAGTCCCGCAACGCCGAGATCCGCAAGAACGTCCTGAAGTACGACGACGTCCTGACCAAGCAGCGCAGGAAGTTCTACGAGGAGCGCTCACGGATCCTCGAGGGCGAGGAGCTCGACGAGCCCATCGAGCGCTTCATCGAGGAGATCATCGGCGGCACCGTCGACGCCCACACCCGGGGCAAGCCCGCCGAGGACGTCGACCTCGACGAGCTCTGGGGCGCCCTGCGCCCGGCCTACCCGATCTCCCTGACCGCGGAGGAGCTCATCGCGGAGGTCGGCGGCAAGGAGAACCTCGAGGCGAGCGTGCTCAAGGAGGAGATCCTGGCCGACGCCCGCGTCGCGTACGAGAAGCGCCGGGAGGAGCTCGGCGAGGAGGGCCTGCACCAGCTGCAGCGCCGGGTGCTGCTGTCGGTGATGGACCGCCGCTGGCGCGAGCACCTCTACGAGATGGACTACCTCAAGGAGGGCATCGGCCTGCGGGCGATGGCCCAGCGCGATCCGCTCATCGAGTACGAGCGCGAGGGTCACCTGATGTTCAACGACATGGTCGCGGGCATCAAGGAGGACGTGGTCGGGTACATCTACCACCTCGAGGTGCAGGTCGAGAAGACCGAGCCGGTGGTGCCCCAGGCCGTCAGCGACCTGCTGCGCGGAGCGAGCGCCGCCGGCAGGGCCGTCGGGGCCACGACCGGCGGCGCGACGGCGACGCTCGCGAGCACGTCGACGGCCTCCGATGCGGAGTCCGCCGGCGCGAAGGGTCCCGACGCGGCCGAGCCCGCGGAGCACTCCGCGGCGAACGGCGCGGACGGCGCCGGCGACGAGGACGCCGACGAGCGGGCAGCGGCCCTCGCCGAGGAGCAGCGGGTGGTGCTGCGGGCGAAGGGACTGGACGACGGTCCCTCCGAGCGGCAGCTGCGGTACAGCTCCGCCGAGGGCAGCGGGGTCCAGGACTCCTCGACGCTCTCCCGCGCCCAGCGGCGGCGCCAGGCCCGTCAGGAGCGCAGTGCCACCGCGCCCCGGTCCGCGAGCGACGGGGACCAGGACAAGCCCGAGGGCGCGCCGCGCAGCGGCGAGAACCGCGCGCAGCGCCGCTCCGGCGGTCGCCGGCGCTGAGCCCGTCGGCCCGACGTCAGCCGATCTCCAGCACGGTCACCCGCCAGCCCGTGTGCCGCAGCTCCCACCGCATGGCCAGGAAGCGGGCCCGGTCGGGCTCGCGCAGGACGCAGCTGACCTCGACGGTGTGCTCGTTGACCACGCAGATGCGCTCCCCGGTGACCTGGAGCTGCCGCGGCGGCGCATAGCCGGTCGAGGCCCGCAGTCGTCGGGTCAGAGCGGCCCGACGAGCCAGGATCTGCCCCACCTCCGGGGTCACCACCCGTGCCAGGGCATTGACCGGGCGCATGTCCCGGATGATCTCCACGGCGCTGCGGGCCACCGGCGCGACCATGCGCGCCACCACCCGCGGATCATCGGGGGACAGGGGCTCGGTGGAGTCGCCGCGGGGGGATGGTCGCTGATCGGTGGTGGTCATGGCTGGTCCTGGGGGGTCAGTGGGGTGGGGACGGTGAGTTCCTGCCCGGGCAGGAGACGGTCCGGATCCGGGCCGATCAGGTCACGGTTGGCCTCGTGGAGCTGCGGCCAGGAGGCGGCGATCTCGGAGATGCCGTCGGGGGCGGGACCGAGCAGATCGTCCGTGATGCTCCACAGGCTGTCGCCGCGCTGCACGGTCACGGTGCGCGGGAGGGAAGCGGCCGGGGCGGGTCCCTCGGGGTCGGCGGGACCCTCGGGATCCGCGGGGCCGGTCGGCGCTGCGGGCGCCGAGGGGTCGGTGCCGACCGGAGCGGGCGGCTGCCCCCACCCCAGCGGCGGCAGCGGTGCCGCACGGTCGTCCGGGTCGCGGTCCCCGTCGGTCGATCCCGCCGCGGCGGCCTCGGGATCCGGGGCCGGGGCCTCGAGCGGAGGCAGCTCGGCCATCGGCGCGGGGAGGATCATCGTCTGCTCCGGACCGGGCGGCGTTCGAAGTTCGCTCGCCAGCGCCGGGACCAGCACCAGTCCGGTCGCGGTCGTGGCCACCGCGGCGCCCAGTGTCACCCGCCGGGCCAGGCGCGGCGCCAGCACCCGCAGGGCCGCGAGCAGCGCAGTGCCGGTGCTGCTCGCAGGTCCCGCGAGCAGCACCAGGGCACTCAGCGTCCACACCAGGGCCAGGTAGAGGCAGAGCAGGGCGCCGGCACCGGCGAGGGCGAGCAGCACCCCGGTGAGCAGTGCCGCCTCGCCGTGGCCGGTCAGGGCCGTCGGCGCCAGCGCGGCCCCCGCGGCGATCATGCCGGCCGTGCCCCCGGCCGCGATCACCGCGCCGAGCAGCGCGGCTCCCGGCCGTGCAGCCGGCGCCGCGGTGCTGTCGTCCTCCATGGGTCCGTCCTCCGTCCAGCTCGCCGTGCGGATCCTGTCGTTTGATGCAGAACGATGCAGTTCGACGTCATTGGACTGCATGTGCAGCAAACTACTGTGTGCCGCGTCACAGTGCAACGCTTCGCCGACGGGCTGTGGACGATGGTGGGGCGGGGAGGACCGGTCGGGCCGGGACGCCTACAGTGACCCCATGCGATTCGAGCGCTTCTTCGACGACCTCGAGGGACGCTTCGCGCATCACGAGCAGCAGGAGCTGCGCGCCGTCGCGGAGGACCTCACCCGGGCCGAGCGCGCGCAGCTCACCCTCGCCGATCGGCTGCGGGGCGCCGCCGGGCTGTCCCTGACCGTGCACGTCGGCGCCACGCTGCGCCTGGGCGGCGTGGTCGAGGACGTCGGCGCGGAGTGGGTCGCGCTGCGCGAGGAGCAGGGCGGTCAGCGAGCGGTGGTGCCGCTGTCCGCGATCGTCCTGGTGGAGGGGCTGTCCACGCGTGCCCGGCCCGTCGAGGCCTCGGTCCGTTCCCCGCTCGGACTGGGCTCGGTCCTGCGGGAGATCGCCCGCGACCGCAGCATCGTGCGCGTGGAGACGACCGCCGGCGGGCTGATCGGCCGGATCGCTGCGGTCGGGGCGGATGCGATGGACGTCCACTCCCTGCCGACCGGCGAGGTCGTGACGGTGCCGGGGTCCTCGCGCATCACCGTGGCGACGGCGTCGCTGCTGGCGGTGATCCCCCGCTGAGACGACCCGTCGGGCCGGTCCGGCGCCGGGCCGTCGGCCCGGACGCGGCGGTCAGCGCCGCTCGCGCTCCGTGCTCTGCTCGAGCTCGCGCTCCTGCTCGAGGAGGCGCGCCGTGGCGGCATAGCTGCGCTGGATGTAGTCCTCGATCTCGCTGGTCTCCACCCGCCACTGCCCGCGCCCGCCGACCTTGATGGCCCGCAGCTCGCCGGACCGCACCAGGGCATAGGCCTGCGACGCGGAGATCGACAGCATCTCTGCGACGTCGGACAGCGGGACGAAACGGGGCGCCATCGAGGACCCTTCCGATCGGGTGGAGCTGCTGATACCCCGCCATTCTGGCACCTCGCCCCGCCCGCCGGTGCGGTGGCGGCGGCGCTGTGGACGAGCGTTCCCCCGCGCGCACCTCCCGTCCAGCGCGGGTCCGGGCCGCGTCGGGCGGCCCCGGCCGTCCCCAATGATCGCCGTAGGGGTCCCATCGGGCGCCCCGCTGCCGTACCCTCCCCAGACAACCCGGCCGCACGGGCCGCGGAGCAGGGCAGGAGGATGCCGTGGGGGCGACCGCACCGGTGATGAGGCTGCGCAGGCCGCAGTGGAAGGATCCGCGGCTGATCGTCGGCATCGTGCTCGTGGTGGCCAGTGTGCTGATGGGGGCGCTGCTCGTCTCGCGCCTGTCCGAGACCACGCCCGTGCTCGTCGCCCGCTCGCCCGTGGTCCCCGGCGACGTGATCGATGCCGCCGACCTGACCACCGTCGAGCTCCGGCTCGGCGACCAGACCGAGCTCTACGTCGGCACCCTCGACGCCGTCCCCGAGGGAGCGGTCGCGACGCGCACCATCCAGGCCGGTGAGCTGGTGCCCGTCTCGGCGGTCGGCCAGGCGGGCGACGTCCCGCTGCGTCCCGTGGTGATCCCGGTCGACACCACCGTCGCGGAGTCCGTGACGCCCGGTGCCACGGTCGAGCTCTGGCACACGGTGCCCGCCACCGAGGACGGCGGCTCCGGGGAGGCGGCGCTGCTGGTCTCCGAGGCCGTGGTGCGGCGCATCGACGAGGGGAACTCGTTGGGGATGCGGTCGATGGCGGTCGAGGTGCTGGTCCCGGTCGGCAGCCTGGCCGACGTCCTCGAGGTGCTCTCGCAGGAGGAGCGGCTGGACGTGATCGGGGTCCCCGGAGCCCACGGGGTCACCCCGTGATCGATATCGTGCTGTGCGCCTCGGGCAGCGACGAGGTGCGGATCGTCCACGACCTCGCCATCGACGGGCGGGGCAGGGCGCGGGTGGTGCGCCGCTGCGCCGATCTCGCCGAGACCCTGGCGGTCACCGCGGCCGGCATCGGCGACGTGGTGCTCATCGACGTGTCGGTCCGCGGGCTGGGGCGGGACCCGATCGCGGCGATGATGCGGGACGCGGCGGTGGTCGGGCTGCGCTCCGGGGAGGACCCGCAGGCCACCGGGCTGGGACTGCGCCACGTCCTGCCCGGCGACGCCTCGATCGACGTGATCCTGGAGACCGTCACGGCGGCGGTGAGCGGCGAGCCGGAGTCGGCCGGCGCCTGGGTGCAGGAGGTCGAGCCGGCCGCCGCGGGAGCGCCGGGTCGGCTGGTCGCCGTCTGGGGGCCGGCTGGAGCGCCGGGGCGCTCGACCGTCGCGGTGAACCTGGCCGCCGAGGCCGCACTCGCCGGCACCGCGACGGTGCTCGTGGACGGGGACACCTACGGACCCGCGCTGAGCCAGATGCTGGGGGTGCTCGACGAGGCCCCGGGATTGGTCGCGGCCTGCCGGGCCCACGACCGCGACACCCTTGATGCGCAGACCCTCGAGTCCCTGCTCCCGCTGGTCCAGCCCGGACTGCGGCTGCTCAGCGGCATCGGGGTCCCCGGCCGCTGGGCCGAGCTGCGCCGCACCTCGCTGGACGGGGTCTGGGCGGCGCTGCGGCGCCGGGGCGGCCTGGTGGTCCTCGACGTCGGACCGGTCCTCGAGGAGGACGAGGAGCTGAGCTACGACACCGCCGCACCGCAGCGCAACGCGGCGGCGATCAGCGCGCTGGAGGCGGCCGACGCCGTCCTCGCCGTGGTCACCGCGGACCCGGTCAGCATCACGCGGCTGCTGCGGGACCACGCCCGGTTGCAGGAGCTCGGGGTACGGGAGCTGCAGGTGGTGGTCAACCGGGTGGGGGCGCCGATCCCCGGCCACCGGGTGCGGGACCTGATCGCCTCCCGGATCCCGGTCTCCGGACTCCACGTGCTGCCCGATGACCCGGTCGCCTGCCGCACCGCGGCCTGGGACGGCGCCCTGCTGGCCGAGGCCGCTCCCCGCTCGGCGCTGCGCCGAGGGCTGCGCGAGATCGCCGTCGCGCCCGCGCTGCTGGGGCAGGAGCTCGCGGCCGACGGGCCGGCGGGTCGGTGAGAGGATGGGAGCCATGAGGATCTACCTGCCGCTGACCGACCCGGACCGGCCGGTCCTCGAGAGCGCCGGTCGCGTGATCGACCTGGAGCGCGGCCGCCCGGGATGGGCCGTCACCGCCGAGGCCCGGGGCGATCGGCCCGGGCAGGACGAGGAGGACCTCGAGTACGAGGCGCTGCAGGATGCGGCGCACGTGGCGCTCCGCGCCGTCGGGTCCGCGTCCCGGGCGCTCGTGATCGCGGCCGACGTCCCCGACCGGGCGGTCGAGGCGGCCGAGGAGGAGGGCGGAGCCTTCGGGCTGCGACTGCGGGAGGCGTGCTCGGCGAGGATCGCGAGCTTCCACGTCACCGAGCTGGATGCGGCCTCCGCCGAGCAGGACGACACCGATCCCGCCCTGCTGTGGTTCGACGCCAGCGAGGGGACCGAGGCGCTGGCCTTCCTCGACGGCGCGCGCCTCGACTGAGCACCGGACGCAGCGGGTCGCGCCGGGGGCGGGGGACCCGCAGCGCCGTCCGGGATCCGGGGCGGCGCCCTCAGGCGGCCCCGCGGCTCACTCGGACTGCGCCTGGTACGTCGCCGCCGAGCGCTCCTCGGCGCGCAGCACCGTCGAGACGTAGGGCATCGCGGCCTTCTCGAGCCGGGCACCGAGCAGCGGCACCTTGGCGACCAGGTCGCCGTCGATCTCGACCCGGCTGCCCTGCTCGGTGGGGGACAGCCGCAGGGCGGCGGTCATGCCGGCGGGGGTGCCGACCACGTCGAGGGTCATGGTGCCGGTGCGGCTGCCGTCGGCCGCGGCTGCGGACCAGGCCTGCTCCTCGCGGATCGTGACGGAGGAGCCGACGAAGGGACGCACGATGTCCGGCACCCGGTCGGTCGGCATCATCAGCGTGGTGCGGACGGTGAACGCGCCGGCCGGATCGCCCTCGAGGGCCGACTCGGCGCTGCTGGCGCGGAGGGTCTGGCGCCGGACCTGGGCGTACCGGGGATCGGCGTACATGTCGGCGGCGGCCCCGGCCGACAGCGGGAGGTGCAGGGTCTCGCGAAGCTTCATCCTCGTCCTTCCTCGGAACTCGATGCGCCCAGCCTAGGGCAGGGACCGATCGTCGCATGCGGTCCGCCGACGGCGTCGTGCCGGGGCCCGCGGCGGGCAGCGGGTGCGCGGGGCAGGCGGAGCGACCCCTATCCTGTCGTCATGCCGAGCCTGTCCAAGTTCCTCGCCGACAACCGTGGTCTCTCCGAGAAGGAGCGGGACTGGTTGCAGCATCTCGTCGGCGACTGGAACCTGCTCTCCGACCTCCTGCGCGCCGATCTCGTGCTCTGGCTGCAGGCGGAGGAGGGGCCGCAAGCCGTCGCGCACTGCCGCCCCGCCACCGGCTCGACGGTCTACTACGAGGACCCCGTCGGGACGGTCCTCAGCGGCGAGGACGAGGGCCGGGAGATCGCGCAGCTGCTGGCCGGCGCCGAGCCCAACCGCACCAGCACCGCGATCCGGCGGGAGGGCCGCGAGGCGCTCGGAGCCCTGGTCCCGGTGCGCAAGAACGGGCGCACCCTGGCCGTCCTCGCCACCGAGGCCCCGGTCGAGGAGACGCAGCCCTCCGACAACCACCTGCGCCAACGCGCGCTGGGCACCCGCTTGCTGAGCATGCTCGAGGTCGGGGCGTTCCCCATCGAGGGCGCCGCGATCCCCCCGCGCCGCGGCGCACCCCGGGTCGGCGACGGTGTGGTCGAGCTCGATGCGGCCGGCGTCGTCCAGTGGACCTCGCCCAACGCCCGCTCGGCCTTCCACCGCTTCGGGATCGCCGGCGATATGGAGGGCATCACCCTGGCCGAGCTGTCCACCGAGGTGCTGCAGTCGCGCACCCCGGTGGACGAGTCCCTGCCGCTGGTGCTGATGGGGCGAGCGGCCTGGCGCTCGGACATGCAGGCGCGCGGCGGCACCCTCTCGCTGCGGGCGGTGCCGCTGACCGAGCGCGGCCAGCGCACCGGCGCGGTGATCCTGGTGCGCGACGTGACCGACCTGCGCCGCCGCGAGCGCGAGCTGATCACCAAGGATGCGACCATCCGCGAGGTCCATCACCGGGTCAAGAACAACCTGCAGACGGTCGCGGCGCTGCTGCGGATGCAGTCCCGGCGGATGAAGTCCGAGGAGGCGCGGGAGGCGCTGGCCGAGGCGATGCGGAGGGTCTCGACGATCGCGCTGGTCCACGAGTCGCTGCTGCAGGGCTCGCAGGAGGCCGTGCACTTCGACGACGTCATCGATCGCTGCCTGCGGCTCGCCGTCGATGCGGCGAGCGCGACCGTGCACCGGGCGGGGACGCCGCAGCAGGCCGATGCCCAGGTCGAGGTGCGCACCGAGAAGATCGGGCGGGTGGGGTCGATCCGGGCGGAGGAGGCCACCCCGCTGGCGCTGGTGGTCACCGAGCTCGCCACCAACGCCGTGGAGCACGGTCTGTCGGAGCGGGGCGGGACCCTCACCATCCGCAGCGAGCGCACCGGCTCGCACCTGGTCATCTCCATCGAGGACGACGGGGCGGGGATGGGTCGGGCGAAGCCGACGGGGCTGGGCACGAACATCGCCCTGACGCTGGTGCAGGGCCAGCTCGGGGGGACCCTCACCTGGGAGGACCGCCCCGGCGGCGGCACGCGGGCGACGGTCGACGTCTACCTGGACCCGCTCACGCTCTGAGCGGCGGGTCGCGCCCGGGGGCGGGGACGTCGTGGGGAGGGGCCGGGGCGCGGCCCCGGAGGTCGTCCTGCGGCGCCGGTCACCCGGGCCGCAGGACTTCGATCAGCCGGCGCGGCGGGCGCGGGCGTTGCGGCGCTTGAGGGAGCGGCGCTCGTCCTCGGACAGGCCGCCCCAGACGCCGGAGTCCTGGCCCGTCTCCAGAGCGAACTTGAGGCACGCGGTCATGACGTCGCACCGCTGGCACACCGCCTTGGCCTCCTGGATCTGGGTGATCGCCGGCCCCGTGTTCCCGATCGGGAAGAACAGCTCGGGATCATGGTTGAGGCACTCGGCACGGTGGCGCCAGTCCATCGTCACTCTCTCTTTCCAGAACGCCACGTCCCGCCCCGGAGGACGAGACGCGGCGAGGGTCGCTCCCTGATGGGGCGTTCTCGGGTCTCTGGCTCGTCCTCGCGGTCCGGGAGCGATGTGCCCCTGCGGGTTCCGTCGGCGTACGAGCCGTAGTCCATTCTCTGGGCAGGTCGCGGCGCCGACAAGGGTCTTCCCGGGCAAGCCTGGTGGCACTTCCCACACCCGCGGACGTCACCTCTGTGCAGGGGTGATGCCCGGCACGAAGCCGTTGCCAGCAGGCGCGGGGCATGCTCGTGGCACGGCGACCGGAGCGGGGCCGGGAGCCGTCGCCGCTACAGTTCCCCCATGCCCACCGCACCCCGTTCCGCCGCGCCCGGCGGCCCGCAGCCGGCATCCTCGCGCGGCCCCGCCGAGTCCGCGGACGCCCGCCGGCGCACCCGTCCGCTCGTCGCCGTCCTGCTTGGCCTGGAGGCGCTGCTGATCGCCGCCGTCGCGACCTACAGCTTCGTGGCCGTGGCCGGCGGCGTCCTCGACGCCCGGTTCGGCACCGGGCTGGGAGTGTTCCTGCTCCTGTTCGCCCTGGCCGCCGGGCTCGCCGCCCGGTCGATCCTGGTCCGCGGCCGCTTCGGCCTCGGCTACGGCATGACCTGGCAGTTCTTCCAGGCCCTAGTGGGAGCCAGCCTCATCCGCACCGGCCTGCTCTGGCAGGGCGGGCTCGCCCTGCTGCTGTCGATCGTGCTGTTCGTGCTGCTGGCGCGCCTGGTGACCTCGACCCCGCTGCCCAGCACCGAGGACTGACGCGGCGGTCGCCGACCCCGCCGGGGCTCCGCACCGGGAGCGGTGCGGAGCGCCGTTCAGGGCCCTCAGCCGGCGTCGGCCAGCGCCGCCGCCGGGGCGGTGCGGGCGGCCGCACGGCCGGGCAGCACCGAGGCGAGACCCCCGGCGACCACCGACAGCACCAGCACCAGCGCCAGCTGCGTCCACGGGATCGTGATCGCGACCGGGTAGGTCGACCCCAGCAGCGCCTGGATGCCCAGGACGCCGTACACGCTGCCGATCAGCAGCCCCAGCACCGCGCCGACGAGGGCGAGCAGCACCCCCTCCCAGGCCAGCATCGCCCGCATCTGCCGGCGGGTGGTGCCCAGCGCCCGCAGCAGGGCGTTCTCCCCGCTGCGCTCGACGACGCCCAGGCTCAGCGTGTTGGCCACCCCGACCAGCGCGACCAGCACCGCCACCGCCAGCAGGCCGACGGTGATGCCCAGCAGCACGGAGAGGATCTGCGCGTACCCCTCGCGCTCCGCGCCGCCGACGTCGGCCGAGGCCTCGACGTAGCCCTCCGCCGTGAGCAGCTCGTCGATGTCGTCGATGATGGCGAAGGCGTCGACGTCACCGCGCTCGGGGCTGCCCGGATCGGCGAAGTCGCCGAGCACGACGGGAGTGGCGGAGCCGCCCACGAGCCGGTCGAGGGTCCCGGGGGTCACCAGGGACAGCTGGAGGTTCGCGTCGACCTGCACCCGCAGCGGGTGGCGGGCACCGTCGGCGCCGGTCACCTCGAGGACCTGGCCGTCGGTGAGCCCGAAGCGCTCCGCGCGCTCCTGACCGAGCAGCACCACCCCCTCGCCCAGCTCCGCGGCCATGCCCGGCCGGTGGGAGGTCTCCCGCACCGCCTCCGGGGTCGCGCCGTAGAGGGTCATCGGCTCCTGGGCGCCCACCTCGATGTCACCGCGGGCGGCAGGATGGACGGAGGCGATGCCGTCGATCGCCGCGATCCGGGAGGCCGCATCCTCGGGCATCTCCTGGGCGGAGACGATCAGGTCGATCGGTCGGCGGGAGTCGAGCTCGGAGGTGAGGGTGGACTCCGCGGTGCGGGCGCCGACCGCCATCATCGTCATCAGCGTGGTGCCGATCAGCAGCGCCGCGATGGTGGCGGCGCTGCGCCGGGGGTTGCGGGCCACATTCGCGCCGGCGATCCGGGCCGGCACCGCGCCGATCCGGCCCACCAGGCGGGCGATCAGCGCGGACAGCGGCTCGGTCAGCAGCCGCAGCGAGACCAGGATGCCGGTGAAGCTGAGCACGCCCCCGGCGATCGCCAGCAGGATCCCGAGCGACGCCGGGCCGACCAGGGCCAGGGCGGTGCCGCCCAGCAGCGCGGCGATGCCGACGGCCCCGGTCAGCAGGCCCAGGATCCCGGCGGCGCCGAGTGCGCGGCGCTGGACCGGAGGGGCGGGGCGCAGCGCCTGCAGCGGCGCCACCCGGGTCGCGGAGCGCATCGGGGCCA